>PASM01000023.1 GCA_002711965.1 Chloroflexota bacterium
CTAGAAGATGTTCCAAACTTAAGGCCACCGTCATCACTTGAAGTTGAAGTTATATCAAATTGCAGAGTTGAAGATTTATTTGTTTACGAAGGAGATAGGCTAAGAAAGCTTATACCTGGATTAGATACTTCGAATCTACCTCTTGGAGAAATAGCAACGCCTACAGGATTAGCTATTATGGGTATTATGATTACCCTTTTCTTCTCAACTCTACAAATGATAAGAGGTAAATAATTATCCCTCACTATAGATTTCATATAAAAACAAATCTCACTAACTATATATCTATTTGAAAAATAACTCTGATTGATTCATAATTTCTATATGAAGTTATTAGTGGTATCATTTGATGGTTTACAACCAAGTCAAATAAATGAAGATTTAATGCCAAATTTACACGGGTATTTAAAAGAAGGGGTGACTTTTACTAATCACCATGCTGTATACCCTTCTGTTACAAGAATAAATTCGACATCAATGTTTACGGGAAGATACCCTGGGTCTCATGGCATTGCAGCAAATAGTGTTGTGATGAGAGACTATGATAAAAATTTAGTTTTTTCTGTCATGGAGCCTATGCTTGAAAATGTGCGCGATAAATTGGGCGAAGTCTTATTTGTTGAAAATCTAGGAGATATATTAAGTAAATTTGGAGAACGCTTTGTAGCTGTTGGAGCAGGAACCTCTGGAAATTCATTTTTGCAAAATCCAAATGCGAATCATAATGGAGGGTCAGTTGTTAATCCAGATTTCACTCTTCCAAATTCATTAGAAAAAAAATTACAATCAATATTTGGAGAATGGCCACAAGAAACTCTTCCAAATGAGAAAAGATTAANGCATTGCGTAGATCTAATGACTCAATACTTTATCCCTGAAATAAATCCTGAAGTAGGATTAATTTGGTTTTCAGAACCAGATAAGTCACATCATGCTGATGGAGTAGGATATGAGCTTGGAACTCAAGCCATTAAATCTGCAGATAAATATTTTGGAGATTTAATTAAAAAAATACGTAATATAAAAAATTCAAAAGATACAAATGTAATCGTAATTTCTGATCATGGATATTCAACTATTAAAAAAGTGGTTAATGTAAGAAAAGAATTAATTAAAATTGGTTTATTAGAAAATGAAAATGACAATAAAATACTCATAGCAGAAAATGGTGGGAGTGTCCTTTTTTATGTAGAAAATTCAGATAATAAACTCGCTACAGAATTAGCTAGAGCTTTAATGCAATTTGATTGGTGTGGACCTATGTTTTATTCTAAAAAAACAGGAAAAATAAAAGGATTACTACCCGCTAAATTGATTGGAATTGAAGGAGCACGTTGTCCTGATATTACTATGTCTTTTCAATGGAGTTNTGAAAAAAACTCGGCTGGTTACAAAGGTATGGCTTATAGCTCTGGTGGAGATATAAATTTAGGACAACATGGATCAATTAGTAAGCATGAAATGAATAATATATTTGGTGTATTTGGTCCAGATTTTAAGAAAGGATTAGTGTGTTCAACACCTACAGGTAACATTGATTTAANTCCTACTATTATTCATCTTTTGGGATTAAANACAAACACTCNTTTTGATGGAAGGGTAATTCATGAAGCATTTTTAGGTGGGGTTGATCACGAAGATATAAAAGTATCTATTAAAGAATCTAAAAGTGAATACATTGATAAAAAGNGCTCTTATAAACAAAAACTTGTAATATCTTCCATTGAAAAAACCCAGTACGTTGATTATGCCAAAAGATATTAGAATCTTTCAAGTCATAAAATATTGTAGTTTTTTAAAAAAATAATGTACTATCTGCATTAATAAACTTAATTTTTTATCTAATGAAATTCAGACAGGAAAATTCTCGAGAAAATGAATATAAAACAAATTTTTAGAGATAAAACTAGAGACAAGCTTCAAAAAAAATTACTTGATATCGGCATAAATTGTGATCTAGCTGAAAGAGGNATTGTTGAAGAAAAGTTATTTAACCCTTGGCATAGAACTAGTTTGGGTATTATAAACATCAACTCAGATTATTTAATTAAATATATAAATATTATAAAAAAATGGGGGAGCAAAAATGATCCCCCTAGATGGTGGATTTATTTCGCAATCCCTTTCAAAACCTCAGAAAATAAAACAGATTATATTGAAGTGAAATCAATCAGAAAAAAATCATTCCCTGTATTCGGTAAGATTAAATCTATAGAATGGAAATTTAATGACAAAGGAAATGNACTAGGAAATAAAATCACTAAAANCTCTGAAATAAATTCACTTTCTAAAGAATTAGGTAATATAAAAATTCAAAGTTTACATGAAAAATTTTCAGGATATAGTATAGAACTTGAGTTTAACAAATCTCCATTTCCTTTAATAAGTGCTCCGAATATTTCAATGAATATTAATCAGTGGAATGCACTTAATGACATTGGAAAATTATGTATAGAAAATAAATAAATATAGAGATTTTTTTAAAGAATAAATGATATAGAATTAACTATAGGAGTATTTATGAATACAAAAACAGCTAACATTATCAATTCTGTTTCGCTTGTACTAATGGGAATTTGGGGATTTATAGATGTTTCTTCCCCTACAGCACTTATACCTTCAGTATTTGGTGTTCTTATTTTTATTTGTTATTTTCTTTCGAGAAGAAATCAAAAANTAAACTTAATTTTTGCACATGTTGCTATAGTGCTAACCATTCTAATCCTATTCTCCCTTATAGGCACAAGGCTTCCAAAATCTTTAGATGAAGGAGGAGTTGGGCTATTAAGGCTTGTAATAATGATTGCCACATGTTCATTCTCTATCTTGATTTTTATAAAGAGTTTTGTTGAAGCTAGAAAAAATAAATAATTATGAAATATAGAATATATGTATTAGCAATTATTTACGGGATTGTGATTGGAAGCTTTTTTGGTTTATGGCTCGGACTAGGATATTTTATAGGGATAATAATAGGTATTGGAATTTTTATTTTAACTCTTTACTCTGAAAATCTAAAACAAAAACGAAAAAACAAATAATATAAAAAATATGGATTACTTAAATAAGCTCGCAAAATTAAATTTAACATCTTATGCCTTTGCAATAATNACTGGCGCCATAATGGGNTTAGCAATTTGCAAACTGCTTTAGATATAGTTTAAATTATTATCTTTTGTGCTATCATTTCAGTGTAATAANTAAATCGTATGGCAGATAATAATATCGAACTTCACCTAGGTGATAATCTAAAAATCCTTAAAGAAATCAAAGCTAATTCAATTGATTTAATTTATATAGACCCTCCATTTAACACAGGGAAAGTACAATCAAGGACTCANATAAAAACCACACGATCTGATGATGGAGATAGAATTGGTTTTAAGGGACAATCTTATAAAACTGAAATAATAGGAAAACAAAGTTATTCTGATATTTTTGATGATTATATTGAATTCCTAAAAGCAAGAATTAAAGAAGCAAAAAGAATCCTTAAACCAAATGGTAGCTTTTTCTTGCATCTTGATTACAGAGAAATCCATTATGCAAAAATAATGTGTGATGAGATTTTTGGAAGAGATTCTTTTATAAATGAAATTATTTGGTCTTATGACTATGGAGCTAGAAGTAAAAGCAAATGGTCAGCAAAACATGANAATATCTTATGGTATGCAATGGATCCAAAAAATTATACTTTTAATTACGAAGATATAGATAGAATTCCATACTTGGCACCCAATCTAGTAGGTCCAGAAAAAGCTGCTAAAGGAAAAACTCCAACAGATTCTTGGTGGCACACTATAGTAAGCCCAAATAGTAAAGAAAAAACGGGTTACCCTACTCAAAAACCGATAGCAATTATGAATAGAATAATAAAAGTACATTCAAATAAAAAAGATACTGTTTTAGATTTTTTTGCAGGAGCGGGAACAACAGGTGAAGCTGCAATAATGAACGAACGAAATGCTATTCTTATTGATAATTATGATCAAGCTATAAAAATAATGAAGGAAAGATTTAAGGATCAAAATAATCTTAAAATTATCAATCATTAAATTCATATTATCTATAAATGCATTCTTTAAAAAAAACAAATGATATTTCAATAGTAATAATAGGTGCTGGAATTGCAGGATTATGCATCAGTTACTTTCTTACTAAAAAAAATATAAAGCATATTATTATTGAAAAAGGGGTTGTAGGAAATAGTTGGATAAATGAAAGATGGGATAATTTCCATTTAGTAAACCCCAACTGGGCAATGAAGATTCCTGAATTTGATATTGATTCTAATAATTTTCCATTTGAGAATCCAGATGGATTTTTAAATAAAAAAGAAGTTATAAAATACATTCAGTCATTTGCTGAATTTATAGGACCCAAAATTCATGAAAAGGAAAAAGTAGAAAATATTTCTAAAATAAATAATAAATATAAAGTAATAACATCTAAGCAAATAATCAATTGCAATGTAGTTGTTGTAGCAAGTGGTGCCTTTGGTGAAGCTCATAAACCTAAAATAAGCTCTAATCTAAACAGTGAAATATTTCAAATTCATTCTTCTGAGTATAAAAATTCTTCTCAATTAAAAAAAGGCAAGGTTGTGGTTGTTGGTTCNGGTCAATCTGGAGCTCAAATTGCTGAAGATTTACTGGATTCNGGAAAAGAGGTTTGGCTAGCTGTTAGTAGATGCGGAAGAAGGCCAAGAAGATACAGGGGTAANGATTCTTCATGGTGGAATAATGAAATGGGATTATTCGACAAAACTGTTGATGAAGTACCTTTTGAAGATAGATGGAAATGTAGTGCTCACACATCTGGAAGCAAAGGTGGTCACGATATCAATCTTTTAGATCTAGAAGAATCTGGATTAAATTTATGTGGAACAATTAGAGAATGTGAAAAAAATAATCTCGTTATAAATAATGATTTATTTGAAAATATTAAGTTTTCAGATAAATACGCTTTAAATTGGTCNAAAGATGTAGATATGTACATAAAAAACAACAAAGTTGAAAATAAATATGAAAAATTAGAACCTGATAAAAGAATTAATTCAAATAGTTTCTCCTCAACTAAAAATCTAAAATTAAATAATGATGACAGTATTATTTGGTCAACTGGATTTAGATACAACTATGATTGGATAGATCTTGATATTACTGATAGCAATAATCACCCCATGCAAAGAAGAGGAATAACTAATTTCTTAGGTTTTTATTTTATGGGTCTTCAATGGATGCATTCATCAAAATCTGCTCAATTTATTGGTGTAGCAGAAGACGCAGAATTTATTGTAAATGATATTTTGTCCAATAATTTACTCTGAGGCTATTATGAAATGTTTATATAATGATGTCAAAAGATATAAGAAAATAATAAAATGAATTTATATAAAATCAATCTTTTCATTAGTTTTTCCAGTTTACTTTTGGTAACAATTTATTTGATTTTTTTTACNGAGATACAATTCTCTTATATTATTCCAGGTCTAATAGTAATCTTAGTTTTATTATTAATGGCCATTCTTCTAAAAGTNAAATCTAAATAAAATAATGTTTTTTTATAAATAAGGTAATAGAATATAATTTATGGAAAATGATCGTTGTGAAAATAAATATTGTAAATGCAATCCTTGCAGATGCATTGATTGTGATTGCACTGAACTTATTAACAATAAGTCAAATGAAACTTACATTTAACCTCTTAACANAAATTTAATAGNTTTAAGGATAAATCATGACTTCACTAGATAAAAAAATAGTTGGACCAATGGTTGCAGTTGCAACCCCTTTCAAAGAAGACTTCTCTGTAGATTACGCTGCCTTTGAAACAAATCTAAACTTTATGATCAANAAAGGGCTTACAAATGGAAACTCCACCTTACTAATAGGTGGTGCTGGAGGGGAGCATCCNGCATTAAATGTAAANGAAAGAATTGAACTTATGAAAATTGCTGTAGATACAGCTGATAACCGAGTTCCTATTCTTACATCTATTCAGCATACAGATTGGAGAGAAATTAATAGAATGGCATCATCTGCCTCGGATGCCGGGATATATGGATGTCAATTAGGTCCAACATATTATTACATGCCTTCAAAAAACGATGTTTTTGAATTATTTAAAAACGTTTCAAACGAGAGTGACGTCAATCTAATGATATATCATACTTGGTGGGATGGATTTATTATGGATTTTGACTTGCTGGATCAGTTAGTCGAAATACCTAACGTCAATTCAATCAAATGGAGTCACGAAGACATTCAGTTATTTAAACAAGGACTTGAAAGATATTCTAAAAAAGTNTCAATGATTGATAACTCGGGCAATCATATTCTTAGCAATATTTATGGGGCNACAGGTTTTATTACTCACCTAAGTAGCTTTTGGCCAGAATACCCTAAATCAATATGGGATTCAATGATTGATAAAAATTATGAAAAAACTAAAGATCTTTTATCAGGATTTAAATCTGATTGGATGAAATGGGTTGGGAAAGTGGTTAAAGAAACAGGTGGAGAAGGCCCATTCATAAAAGTAGCAATGGAATTAGTTGGATTAAAAGCAGGCCCACCTAGGCCTCCATCAAAAACTCCTTCAAAAAACCTAATAAATGAACTTGATAATATTTTAAATAAACACAATGTTCCAAGATACAAATAAATGAAAAAAAATATAGAAAATATTGAAGAATACAGGAATCATTTAAGGCATTCAGCTGCACATCTACTCGCCGAAGCTGTACAAAAAATACACCCGGAAGCAAAATTGACATTAGGCCCTCCAATTGCAGANGGGTTTTATTATGACTTTGATATTGATATTACTTTTTCTCCTCAAGATCTTGCTTCGATAGAAAGAGAAATGAGAAGGTCTGTAAAAAGAAACACCAAATTTAAAGGAAAGGAACTTTCTAAAAAAGAAGCATTAGAAATATATAAAGACAATCCTTACAAATTAGAAATTATAAACNCAATGCCAGAAGATGAAATAATTACTGAATATAGCCANTCAGATGGAAAGTTTAAAGACCTATGTAAGGGTGGCCATGTAGAAAATACAGGAGAGATAAAAGCATTCAAACTATTATCTACAGCTGGAGCATACTGGAGAGGCGATGAAAACAATATTATGCTCCAAAGAATATATGGAACTGCATGGGAAAATGAAGAATCACAAAAAGACTACCTTGATAAAAGAGAAAAAGCNATTGAAAGTGATCATAGAAAATTAGGAACATCCTTAGACCTCTTTTTTTTAGACCCAATAAGCCCTGCAAATCCATTTTTTTTACCAAATGGAGCATTTATATACAATAAGCTAATTGAATTTGTAAGAGAACTTTACGAAAAGTATGATTACGAAGAAGTTATAACACCTCAATTATTTTCAACTGATTTATGGAAAACATCAGGACATTATGATTTCTACCTAGACAACATGTATATGATGGAAATTGATGAGAACGAGGTAGGGGTAAAGCCCATGAATTGTCCTGCCCATGCTGTTATTTATAAATCAACTTTAAGGTCTTACAGAGACCTCCCGCTAAGATTTGCCGACTTTGGAAGATTACATAGGTACGAAAGATCAGGGGTGACTCACGGATTAACTAGAGTTAGGTCTTTCTCTCAAGATGATGCTCATATTTTTTGTGATCAAAAAGAAGCAGGTAATGAAGTTAAAAAATTCTTAGAGATGCTAAAAGAAAGTTATTCTGCTTTTGGGTTTAATGATCCAAGGATGACATTATCTCTACGTCCTGAAAAAAGGGCTGGAANTGACGAAATGTGGGATTTAGCTGAAGAGCAACTCAGAAAGGTAATAAAAGAATTTGACTCAGACTTTGAAGAGGTAGAAGGAGAAGGTGCTTTTTATGGACCAAAAATTGATATATTTATACCAGATGTTATGGGNAGAGAATGGCANCTTGGTACAGCTCAAATGGATTTCTCTTTACCGGAGAGATTTAATCTAGATTTTATAAATAGCGATGGAGAAAAAGAGANGCCTGTAGTTATTCATAGAGCTATGCTTGGATCAATAGAAAGATTTATAGGGATTCTTTTAGAGCACACAGGAGGAGATCTGCCATTTTGGCTTGCTCCAAATCAAATTAATATTATTCCTATCTCNGATAAGCATCATGAGTACTCACAAAAAGTCCTAAATATTCTTTTAGAAAAAAAGTTTAGNGTTAAAGTTGATGATTCAAATGAAAGACTGGGGCAAAAAATCAGAAATAGCGAATTAAAAAAAATTCCTGCAATGATAATAATAGGAGATAAAGAAATGGAATCAAATTCTTTGTCAGTTAGAACAAGAAAGCTTGGAGATTTAGGGTCGCTTTCTCATGATGAATTTATTGAAAAATTACTATCCTTATAAAATAGATTATATTTTTATCAATTTTTAGCTATCATATAAATAAATAAGATTATAGAATCAAATTTGAAAAAACCAATTTATTTGATTTAAAGAGGAATAAAATGGCTGAAAAAGAAGTTTCACTAAATAGAGGCCTTCAAGGTGTATATCTTGACCGAACAAACACTACTTTTATTGATGGAAAAGAAGGTGTTTTAGAATATAGTGGATATAACATACATGACCTTGCAGAAAATTCTAATTTTGAAGAAACCTCATACTTGCTTATGTATGGCGAATTACCTAATCAAAAGCAATTGGACGAATTTGACGCTTCGCTAAAGAGTGCTAGAACCCTTCCTCAACAAGCATATGATGTTATAGACATNGTTAAAGATTCTCATCCTATGGATGTTCTTCGTACTACTATTTCTACTCTATCTTCATTTGATGAAGACAGAGATGATTTTTCAGAAGATGCCATTATAAGAAAAGGAATCAGGCTAACATCACAGGTTCCAATTATAGTTATGGCTCATAATCGAATGAGAAAAGGGCTAGATCCCATAGAATCCTCAAAAACATTGCCTCATGCTGCAAATTTTTTGTACATGCTTGAAGGTGAAGAGCCAAGTGAAGACACTGCAAAATTAATGGATACTGACTTTGTTGTTCATGCAGATCATGGATGCAATGCATCAGCATTTACTACTCGAGTAGTTACAGGAACTAATGCAGACTTTTATGGATCTATAACAGCTGGAATTGCTGCTTTGTCNGGTCCATCACATGGAGGAGCTGCTGAAGGAGTCATGGAGCTTGCTAAAGATGTCGGAACCCCTGAAAATGCAGCCGCCCACGTTAAAAATCTTCTAGCTAATAGAGAAAGAGTAATGGGATTTGGTCACAGAGTATATAAAGCTGCAGACCCAAGAGCTAAACACTTAAAAGAAGGTGTAAAAAGATTAAGCGAAGAAAAAGGTGAGACAGCTTGGTATGAAATTTTACTCGCAGTTCAAGAAGCCATGACACCTTATGCACGAAGAGGAATTCATGCAAATGTTGATTTCTTTGCCGGAGCTGTTTATTACCTAATAGGAATACCTCAAGACTTATTTGTTCCTATTTTTGCTGTAGGAAGAATTCCAGGTTGGACAATTCAAATATTGGAGCAAATGAGACACAATATTCTAATNCGACCTCTNTTGCAATATACAGGTGAAAGATCTAAAGAGTACATACCCATAAATAAAAGGGACTAGAATCAATAATTTAGAAGAATATCTCAAAGATTTAATATCTGAAAAAGGAAAAATCTCATCTAAAGATTTCATTGCTGCCTGCTTATATGGCGATAATGGCTATTACACTTATACAAGAAATTTAAGAAATGCATACTTCAAAGACTTTGCAACAGCTCCTCTNTCTCACCCACTATTTGGATATTTAATTTCTATATTTTTAGATAAATTANTAAGTTCTTTCAAACAAACAGATGAAATAACAATTTTTGAATTTGGAGCTGGAAATGGAACTTTAGCATATGACATTACAAATGGATTAAAGGCAATTGGTCAAAAAAATTACAAATATGTTGCAATAGATATAACTGAATCAAATTCAATTTTTCCAGTAATTAATGATTTGAAGAATCTCGATAAATCAAACGGAATAATTTTATCAAATGAACTTTTTGATGCACTTCCGCATCACTTATTTTACGTAAAAGNCGGAAATGTATTTGAAAAATANGTAGAGATAAACAATAATAAATTTTCAGAAATTCTAGATAAACCATCAGACGATTGTATAGAAAAAAGATTAAGTGATATTGNNTATAATCTAGATAATATTCAGGGTGAAATTATGTGTAAAAAACATCAAATGGTCAATAAATTTATATCTGTTTTGGATAAGGGGTACATCTTAAGTATTGATTACGGAATGAAGGAAAAAGATTTATTTTATAATGGTAAAAAAAATTCTTTTATGAGTGTAATAAATAATCATAATTTTGAAGATGAATATTTTCATCAACCAGGACTTTCTGATATAACATTTCAAGTAGATATGGAAGATCTAAACAAAGAATTTGAGAAAATAGGTTTTTCTAATCTTTTTATTTCAAGTCAAAGGCAATTTCTATACAATCTTGGGCTTGGAGAAAGCTTGGTGCATTTATCAAATCTGGGGCTTAATCGAGAAGAAATAATAAAAAATAGATATGCCATCAATCAGCTTATAAAGCCTAATGGGATGGGTAATTATTTTGTTAGATTAGATTCTAATTTTGATAGCTCAATTTCTCTTAATGAAGGAGAAATAAATCAGGATTTCATAAAAATGATTCCTCTTTTAGATGAATTTCCTCAAAGATTTGAATTGCCCAGTATATATAAACAAAATATCATAGTAGGAGAGGAATTAGATAAATGAAAAAAACAATTTTAAACTCCAGGCATAAAAACTTAGATGCAAAGCTTGTAGATTTTGCTGGTTGGGAGATGCCTATAAACTATCCCGCGGGAATTATTAAGGAGTCTTCCTTTGTTAGGGAGTCGTGCGGTATGTTTGATGTTTCTCATATGGGTAGAGTAGAGGTCTCAGGTAAAAATGCAAAAAGTTTTATCGAAAAAATATTGCCCATAGATGTAAATTTACTGCAAATTGGAAGTGCAAAATACACTTTACTAATTAACGAAAAAAAAGAAATCTTAGATGACTTAATCATATATAAAATTTCTGAGGATAAATATTTACTAGTTATAAACGCTTCAAATACAGATGAAGATTTAGAGTGGATTACAAAAGTAAATGATGATGTAACTATAAATAATACAACTTCATATACATCAATGATTGCAGTTCAAGGTCCAGAAGCACTTGATAAAATAAACTTTCTTTCAAATAATTCAATTAAAGATCTTGGCAGGTACAAATACAAAGAAATAAAATTGCAAAAATATTCGATTTTTGCAGCAAGAACTGGTTACACAGGAGAAGATGGTGTTGAAATAATCTGCGATAACAATGATGCTGAAAATATTTGGGATCTTCTTATTGAAAATAAAATTGAGGCATGCGGCTTGGGTGCAAGAGACTTGTTAAGAATAGAAGCTGGACTACATTTATACGGCCATGAAATAAACAAAGATTCAAATCCAATCGATATAGGTTTAAGCAGATTGCTAGAATCAAAAAGTAAACATTATATAAATCATGATTATATAAACGGTGAAGATATAAAAAATGGAACAGAATCATTAGCAGGACTAGTAATNCTTGATAGAGGCATAGCCAGAGAAGGAAATGAGATATATATAGATAACAAAATAATTGGATACATTACTTCTGGGACACATTCACCTAGAATTAAAAGTGCAATAGCTATAGGAAAAATAGAAAAAGATTACAATAATATTCAAAATACGGTTAAAATAAAAGTAAGAGAAAAATTTCTAGAGGCGAAAATAGTAAAGCTTCCGTTTTATAGGAGAAAAAGAAAATGAGTGAAATCCCTAAAAATCTAAAATACTCTAAAGATCATGAGTGGGTAGAAATCAATGACAATGTAGCTACTGTTGGAATAACCTTACACGCAGCTGAATCATTAGGNGACATTGTTTATGTTGACGTTAATTCAATTGACAAAAATCTAAATCAATTTGATAAATTTGGAGAGATTGAATCTGTAAAAGCTGTCTCAGATCTATACATTCCTATATCAGGAAAGGTTATTGAAATAAACGAAGCACTATTAAATAATCCAGAGTTTGTAAATGAAGACTGCTACGATAAAGGATGGATTATAAAACTTGAGATAAACGATAAAAAAGACTTAGATGAATTATTAGACTCTGAGGAATATGAAAAAATAATATAATGAAAAATTCTCCATATATACCTAGTACAGATTTAGATCAGAAAGAAATGCTTGAAACAATAGGGGCAAAAACTTTTAAAGATTTATTGAATGATGTCCCTGTAAAAAAGCTTTTTCCTTCTTTGGACCTTAAAGAAGCATTGTCCGAACAAGAATTAGTAGAATTTTTTGAGCTAATTGCAAATAATAATTTTGCCTCAAAAGCTGTATCTAGCTATATGGGAGGAGGCGCATACAATCATTACATCCCTTCAACAGTGAAGTCAATGATTCAAAGAGGAGAATTTTTAACCTCTTATACTCCATATCAACCAGAGGCATCACAAGGAACACTACAGGTTGGGTTTGAATTTCAATCTATGATTGCTCAGCTTTTTGATATGGAAGTTTGTAACGCAGGAATGTACGACGGCCCCACAGCGCTAGCAGAAGCTGCTCTAATGGCTTGCAGAATTAAACGTAACAATACTATTGTTATTCATAACAGCATTTCAGATAAGTCTCTTGAAGTAATCAAAGCTTATTCCAAGTGGCAAAACATAACAATGATTAGCTACGATGATATTATTCATGAAAATGATTCATCTGAATATGGGTGTCTTCTTGTTCAATCTCCAAATCAATATGGAGAAATTGAAGACGTTGAAAAATTAGCTAATGAAATACATGCCAAAAATGGATTAATCGTTCAACACACATATCCTATTTCTTTGGGTCTACTGAAACCTCCTGGTCAATTAAATGTTGACATTGCAACTGCAGAAGGGCAACCATTGGGCGTTCCAGTGTCATTTGGAGGGCCATTTATTGGTCTTTTGACTTGCAAAAAAGAATTCATTAGACAGTTGCCAGGTAGAATAATTGGTCAAACTGTTGATAAAAATAATAAAATATCATACGCCCTTACTCTTCAAACAAGAGAACAACATATAAGAAGGGAAAGTGCCACATCAAATATTTGTACAAGCACACAACTAATAGGTTTAATGGTAGCGGTCTACCTTGCTACTATGGGTCCCAACGGAATAAAAAGTATTGCGGAAACCTGTTATCATAGAGCCCACTATTTTGCTGCAGAATTAGACAAAATGGATAACTTTAGGCTTCTTTCAAATAATTTTTTCAATGAATTCATTGTAGAAACTAAAATGGACATAACTAAAGTCAATAACATTTTATCTAAGAATAATATCGAAGGGGGCTTAGATGTTTCAGACAAAGATTCTAAAAAAATAATGTTTGCTGTAACAGAATTAAATACACCTGAAATAATAAGTAAAACTATCCAAATATTAGGAGAAAACATTGATTAATAAAGAACAACCTCTTTTGATGAATCAATCAAAAAAAGGAAGAAAGGCTATTAGTCTTCCAAAAGTAGGTGTCCCAGAATCTAAATTGCCTGATTCTAAGTTTCTTAGAAAAGATATCAAATTGCCAGAAGTCGCTCAATTAGATTTAATCAGATATTTTACGAACCTTTCCTCACTAAATTATTCAATTGATACTAACTTTTATCCACTAGGATCTTGTACGATGAAATACAATCCTAAGATTAATGAACATATTTCTGGTATAAATGGATTCGCATCATCTCATCCAAATCAATTAGATGAAAACATACAAGGAAATCTAGAGATTATGCATGATCTACAAAACGAATTAGGAGAAATTACAGGGCTACCTGCTGTTTCATTGGCTCCATTAGCTGGGGCGCAAGGTGAATATGCAGGCCTTCTTATCGCTAGAGAATATCACCTTCAAAATAAACAAGAAAACAGAAATATCGCCCTTATTCCAGACTCAGCACATGGAACCAACCCTGCTTCTGCTTCAATGGCAGGTTTAGAAGCGGTAACAATCAAGACAACTAAAGAAGGAGACATTGACTTAGAAGACCTAAAAGCCAATGTAAATGAAAACGTATCAGTGCTAATGTTGACACTTCCGTCTACATTAGGCTTATTTGAACCAAACATTTTAGAAATAACTAAAATTATTCATGATAATGGTGGCCTGGTGTATGCAGACGGAGCAAATTTAAACGCATTGCTTGGTATTACTAAATTTGGAGAATTAGGTGTAGATATATGCCATTCAAACTTACATAAAACATTTTCGACTCCTCATGGAGGAGGAGGCCCAGGATCTGGACCTGTAATGGTTGCAAAGTTTTTAGAAAAATATTTACCTTATCCGCACATAAAAAAAGATGGAAAGAAATACATACAATATAAACCTGAATTTTCTGTAGGAAGGCTTAATGGTTTTTACGGTTCATTTGGGATTTTAGTTAGAGCTTATGCATATATAAGATCATTAGGAGCAGAAGGCTTAAGAGAGATTTCTGAAAATGCAATAATTAATGCAAACTACATTCAAGAGCGTTTAAAAAACCATTATGAACTAACTTCCTCTAGAAGATGCATGCATGAAACCGTATTGTCTGCTTCAAAGCAAAAAGAAGATGGCGTAAAAGCTATAGATATAGCAAAAAAATTACTCGATGAAGGGTTTCATGCTCCAACAATGTACTTTCCATTAATTGTCGAAGAGGCATTGATGATAGAACCAACCGAAAGCGAATCGAAAGAAACAATTGATAAATTTATCAGTTCAATGATTAAAATAAGCGAACTATCTAAAACTAACCCTAAAGAAATTACTAATGCGCCTATTAATCTTCCTGTCGAAAGATTAGACGAAGCTCAAGCAGCTAGAAACCCTGTTTTAGCATGGGAAAAACAGTGAACATTATAATCGGTAGTGATCATTTAGGTGAAAACTTTCCAGATTTACTACAGGACCTATTTCCCGAAGCAAATTTTATAAAAGCTTTTGATGAAAAAAATCAATTGATTCACATTCAAAATGCAGATGTTTTTTTTGGCTTTCCTTCAGAAAAATTAATCGAAAATGGATCCCATCTTCAATGGATTGCGTGCCCTGGCACAGGTATAGATAAAATAATCAATAACGCTAAATCACTTAGTACCAAAACTATTATTACAAACGCGCCTTTAGCACACGTAACGCCAATGGCAGAACATGTTGTAGGAACAATGGTTGGATTAGCGCATTCTTTCAAAAAGTTATTTGAAGATCAATCCAATAAAAAATGGGATGTTGATCAATGGAATTCAAAAATAGTTGAATTAAAAGGTGGTAACGTTTGTATTTATGGGTATGGAAAATTAGGACAATCAATCGCAAAAAAACTAAGTGCTTTTGAAATGAATATTTTCGCTATAGACCCCATAAGTAATATAAAAACAGGAATAGAAAAAAGCGTAAGCCATCCAAATGATTTAAATAAAATTTTAAAAATTTCAAACTGGTTGATAATCGCATCTCCATTAATTAAAGAAACAGAAAACTTCATTAAAAAAGAAAATTTAATGCTTATGCCAAAAAACAGCTATGCAGTAATAATTTCTAGAGGAGGCATCATTAATGAAGATGATCTATACGAGGCTCTAAATTCAGGTCATTTAGCTGGAGCCGGCATTGATGCTACTAAAATTGAGCCGCTTCCTAAGTCTTCTCCATTATGGGATGTTGAAAACGCAATTATTTCTCAACATGCATCAGCCTTATCTCCCGAAATGTACGAAGGCAGAAGAAAGATATTTATTGAAAATTTGAGAAGATTTATAAACGGGAAAGATTTATTACATAAATGCGATTTAAGCAAAGGTTATTAATATGAAAAGTAGTTGGATTAAAATTAATCAACTAAATTTTTTTTCCGTTCATGTCAGAGGAAATACTGAATGGAAATTTATGGAATTTGTTACTGACGATAATATTTCAGGAATTTCAGAAATTACTGACACGCAATTAAACTCTCCGGTAACAAAAATTATTTCTAATTTATCAAATAGGATTAGAGGAGAAAAAATATTTTCAGAAAGTGAACTTCTTGCACTTATTGATAATGAAAATATTGCATCTAGAAATTTATCTACAGCTACTGCGGTAAGTGGTATAAGATCTGCCTTTTTAGATTTAATGTCTAAAAGAATGGAATTACCTTTAAATAAATTCTTATATGAATTAAATCCAGGCTTAGAAAATACAAATAGCGAAACTGTTCAATTATACGCAAATATCAATAGATCTCTACTTCCTAACGATCAAGGCCCTGTTAATAGAAGCCCTGAATCATTTGCAGATAGAGCCAAAGAATTTGAACAAAAGGGGTTCTTAACTATTAAATGTGCTCCATTTGACGAATGTAAAAGTCCGTTTGAGGAAAAAAATAAAATACCTAAAGAATCAGCTTTAGGGCTAGAAAGAATTTCTGAAATAAAAAATAATCTTTCAAAGAAAACAAAATTATTTGTAGACTGTCATTCAAGGTTCGATTTAAATTCAAGTTATTACTTACATGATGAGCTTTATGAAAGAGGAGTTGATTGGTTTGAAGAGCCTGTTGACCCTGAAAAAAATGAAAAAGAAATGATAAAAATCAATAACTATTCTAAAATTGCTACAGCAGGAGCTGAAATGACTTATGGAGCTGATAATTTTCGAAGATTGATAACAAATGAAGTAATCGACATTGTTATGCCTGATGTGAAATTTTGTGGAGGTCCAACAGAAGTAATAAATCTAGAAAAATCCATTCAAGATCCCTCGCAAAAAATTTCTATGCACTGCCCATCAGGCCCTATCTCATTATTAACTTCTGCTCACATAACTTCATCAATTTCTTCAAAGCTTCCCCTTGAACATGCAGTGAAAGAAGTACCATGGAGACATGAAGTTCTTTTGCCTAATGAAAAAATAATAAACGGTGAAATGCATTTACCAAAAGAAAATGGAATTGGAGCAACGTTAAATCCTGAGATTATTCACAATAAGGGAAAAATATGGCAAGAATAGATTTATTTATTTAATAATTCTTTTCTTTTTTTTCTTGCAGTAATAAATACAAATCCAATTCCAAATACAAATACAAGTTGCATAACTATAAAGCCATAAGAAAAGCTATTACTATTTAATGTCCTGTTTCTTTCAAAAATTTCTATCTGTTCTGAAACCATGAAAACTTTTTTGCCATCATCAATTTCAAAATCCATTACCCAATTTCCTTGTTTTTCTAATCTAAGGATTGCTTGATAATAACCTTTCATCCCTGCAGATGAAAGTGCTGGAGATTTTTTTTTATTATCATTAAATAAGGGAGTTGCATAAACCTGTATTTTTAGGTTTTCAACTGCCTCTTTAGTTGTATTATCAACTACATTTATAGAAAATATTTGCTGTCCAACAACTGGATTTTTTGGAGAAAGAGATATGGAAACAAAATAGTTCTCTATTTTTTCTTCATGAAACAGTTTGTACTGGGAATATCCTTCTCCTTGAGCATATAACAAAGAAGTTCCTTGGGTTTGAAATGCAATAAATAGAAGAAAAAATAAATACTTTAAATTCTTTTTCATAATTAAATAATACATTATTGAAACTATTATAAAAAGAAATAACTATCTTCTAATTCTTCCAGAAACATCACCCGATGCTACATCTTGAACTTCTTGAACTGTAGCCAAATTAAAATCTCCTTGAAAAGTATGAGCAAGGGCTGATGCAGCTACTCCAAATTCAACAATTTCTTGATTAGACATATCGCTATATAATCCATATATTAATCCTGCTGTAAATGCATCTCCGGCTCCAACCCTATCAACAATTTGAATTTGATATTTTTTTGAAGAATAGACTTTTTCCTTATTATAAAATAACCCCGCCCAATCGTTATGGTCGGCTGAAAAGCTTTCTCTCAAAGATAATCCAACTTGAGAAAAGTCATATTTTTTTGCAATATCTACTAAAAGCTCTTTATACGACTCGTCTTCTTCATTTTTCACAAATTCTCCCAGCATTATTTCAGGGTCTTTTTTCCCACCAATTAAAATGTCTGTATATTCCATCAAGGGAATCATTGTTTCTTGAGCTTCTTCGGGTGACCATAAATTTGATCTATAATTAAGATCACAAGAAACTTTCACATTTCTTTTTTTTGCCTCTTTTAAGGCATAGATAGTTAATTCTTTTGTAGATTTAGACAAAGAAGGGGTTATGCCAGAGTAATGAAAAAGGTCACAATTATCAAAAATAACATCCCAATCAAACTGATCCGGTGTAATTAAAGAAAATGAAGAACCTGTTCTGTCATAAACTATGTTTGAAGCCCTCATAGAAGCTCCATTTTCCAAATAATAAACAGCAAGCCTTTCTCCTTGTTTAGCAATGTAATCCGTACTAACTCCAAATTGCCTAACAGTGTTAATGCAGCTTTGCCCTATAGGGTTATCTGGCACAGAAGAAACATAAAAAGTATTCATACCGAAATGAGAAAGAGACACTGCAACATTACATTCCGATCCAGCGTAAGTAATTTCAAAGTTTTTAGACTGTGTAAATCTTTCCTTGTTTAAAGTGGTTAATCTTAATAAAATTTCGCCAAACGTTACTATTTTATTCATTTTAGAAAAAAATCCCCTTTTATTTGTATATTTAAACAAATATACAATTATGATTTGAAAAATAAAACCAATAAATAATTTAAAGTTTATAAACTTATTGACCGATCATAAAGAAAAAAGAGTAAGTCCAGATAAAAAAGGAATAGCATTAGCATTCTTTTTATCTGTTCTATGGTCAGGGAATCCTATTTCTATAAAAATTGGCCTAGAAGATGCTCCTCCCTTAAGGTTAGGGTGGATGCGGTTTCTATTAGGTGGAATAGTAGCTATATTATGGGCTATTTATAATAAAGAGAAATTCGAGATTAGCAAAAAAGAAATTTTACCCCTTATTGGAGTAGGTTTGTTATTTTCTGTTCAGCTTGGTTTTATGAATGTAGGCCAAAATTTTACATCAGGAGGGCATGGAGTAATAATGATTACAACCTTTCCTTTGTGGTCATCTATTTTTTCCCATTTATTTATTCCAAATGATAAATTAAGTAAACTGAAAATCTTTGGAATGGCAATTGCATACTCTGGAATAATCGTTTTATTTTGGGAGTCTCTTCAAAATTCAAAAACTGATTATTTATGGGGAGATATAATGATGCTCACGTCTGCAATGCTGTTAGGGGCAAGGCAAATTTATATTTCTCAAATAGCTCAAGGAATTCGTCAAATTAATATTTTATTATCACAAGCTCTAATAGGAATAATTACTTTTTTTATTTTTTCTATGTTTTTTGAAAGCCAAAATTATTTCATATCAATAAGTCTTATAGCTGCTCTTTTTTATCAAGGAGTGATTATTGCAGGATTTGGTTTTATTGGTCAGACCTGGTTATTGAAAAAATATTTACCATCTAAAATAACAATCATTTCTCTATCTCAGCCTGTTTTTGGAGTTATGCTTGCATGGCTAGTTTTAGGAGAAGATCCTGGGGTTGAGCTTATTTTCGCAACAATATTAGTTGTTGCAGGGTCGTATATTTCAGTAAGAAATAGGACATAAAACTAGAAGTTTATTTTATAAGCACTAAAATTAAATAAACTTTTTATATAATGAAATTTTCTAATCCTAAACAAGCAGGACCTAAGATTAATAACAAAATATTATGCATTCCAATTCATTGTGGGTATTATTTTAGTTGTCATATAAATACAAAATATCCCAACAAGGTTGATGAAAGAAAATGCATAAGATTTAGGCATGATTCTCGAAAACCTAAAATGGGTTTATCCATATACTCAAAACGCCTTCTTAAGAAATATTAAAGATTTTTGCCAATAAAATTATTCTCATAAAGGGACTTTATTTGTTTCTCATCATACCCAATATTTAGCAAAACTTCTTTTGTATTTTCTCCTAATAAAGGAGCTGTATTTAACTGTGCATTTCCGGTGGAAACATTAAAAATTGGCCCACTAGATCTTACTTTGCCTGCTGTTTTGTGATCAAGCTCTATAACATAATTGTTTTCTATCGCCTGTTTATTGTCTACTAGTTCTTCGGTGAATTGCATTGGTTCACAAGGAATATCATGTGACCTCAAATAAGCGATCCAATCATCTGTATTTTTTTGTAAAAATTTATTTTCCATCTTTTGTTCAAAGTCTTTGCCTATTTTTAGCATTTCTTCAGGAGAAAACTTTTTTTGTTGGTCAAACCTAACATCTTCTAGATTAAATAAAGACGCAATCCTTTTTCTCGCGTGCATTGCGAGGCAACCAAGAGCAAGGGCGCCATTTTTAGTCTTATAAGCTCTGTAATATTGAGCTATTTGAGGAGCGCCTCCTTGAATAGAATAATCTTCTTGTATATCTTCATAAGGAACTTTTTTTTCAAAAAGATCTTCTTTTTTTTCATTGATCCATTTTTGAGCAGGGCTCAAATCTTTTTCAGCTTTCATAACTTGCATGGCTTGCATAGACAAAGCTTGAGCTAGCAAACTTGTCTGAAGAAGAACTCCCTTACCTGTACTTTTGGCTTGTAAAATACCAGAGACAACTCCTAAGGCCATAGCATAACCGGTTGAATAATCTATGTAAGAAGAAGATCTAACTGCACTTGGAGAACCATGATATACCTTATTTTCTGTGGACATTATTCCTGTATATGCTTGCATAATGAGATCAAACCCTGGCTCTGATGCTTTTTCTCCTTTTGGCCCATATGCTGTAGATTCCACATATACTAATTTAGGATTAATTTTTGATAAAGTATTCCAGTCATATTTTAACTTTTCAGAGGTAGAGGTTCTGTTATTTGAAATTACGGCATCTGCTTTAGCAACAATATCATGGCAAACTTTTTGACCTTCTATCGTTTTTAGATCAATGCAAACGCTTTTCTTTCCTCTATTTAAAGCAATAAATAGTCTACTTTCTCCTTTGGGAGAGCTTGGAGAGGAGTGCCTCCAAGGTTCTCCAACTGGAGGTTCTATTTTAATTACTGTGGCTCCCAAGTCTGTTAAAAGTTGCCCTGATGTTGGGCCTGCAACAAAGTTTCCAAACTCTACAACAACGATATCCTGAAGTGGTCCACCTAAGGTCATTTTTCTTTTTCCTAATAAAACTTTTGTATGATTATACTAAAAATTTATTTTGAATCTATTTTTTTAGAAACTGTTTCCATATCTTTATCGCCTCTTCCTGATAACAAAAACAATATGTCTTTATTAGGTTCTAGATTCTTAGTCCAATCTATCAAAAAGCCTAAAGCATGAGCAGGTTCTAATGCAGGAATAATCCCTTCTTCAACTGATAAGAGCTTAAATCCATCTAATGCCATTTCGTCAGTTGCTGAAAAATATTTAGCACGCTCAATATCTTTTAAATATGAATGCTCAGGCCCCACTCCTGGATAATCTAATCCAGCAGATATGGAATGAGCTTCTTGTATCTGTCCATAATCATCCTGTAAAACATAACTTAATGATCCATGAAGAATGCCAGGGGTTCCTTTAGTCAAAGTAGCAGCATGTTTTTCAGTATTAATGCCTTCTCCACTTGCTTCTATTCCTATTAGCTCGACTGCTGGATCCTCTATAAATCCAGAAAAAATTCCAATAGCATTTGAGCCTCCTCCTACACAAGCAAGAACATAATCTGGTAATTTTCCTGTTTTTTCAAGAATTTGCTTTCTAGACTCTTGGCCTATGATTGATTGAAATTCTCTAACTATATATGGGTAAGGATGCGGCCCAACAGCGCTTCCTATAATGTAATATGTACTTTCAACATTAGTTACCCAATCTCTAATTGCTTCGTTACAAGCATCTTTTAATGTTCTTGAGCCTGATATCACAGGCACCACCTTAGCTCCAAGCATTTCTATTCGATAAACGTTTGGAGACTGTCGCTTTATATCTTCTTCTCCCATATAAATAATGCATTCGAGGTTTAGCATTGCGCATGCTGTAGCTGTGGCAACTCCATGTTGTCCTGCTCCTGTTTCTGCTATTATTCTTTTCTTGCCTAACCTTTTTGCCAAAAGAGCTTGGCCTAATGCATTATTTATTTTATGAGCTCCTGTATGAGCTAAATCTTCTCTTTTAATCCAAATATTTTGATTTAGCTTTCTCGATAAATTTTTAGCAAAATAAATTGGAGTAGGCCTGCCTACAAAATCTTTTTGTAAAGTAATTAATTCATCCCAAAAAGAGTCATCTTTAGAAATTTTTTCAAATGCTGTTTCAATTTCTTTCAATGAAGACATTAGTGTTTCAGGTACAAACTTGCCCCCAAATTTACCAAATCTTCCGTTTGATGATGGTTTATTTATTTTTTTTGTATCTTTTGTCATAACTTTTTCTTATTTAAAGGATAACAATTAGAGCTTATTTAGTCTCTAAAATTGTTTTAGATAAATCAAAATTATTAAAATAAGCATATGGTTCTATTATCTGTTTCCCTTCAAATTGAATTTTTTTCAAACAAAGCATATTTGAAGATGTATGAATAAAAATATTGCCATTTATAGTTTCAATTTTTCCAGCTTTTTCAGAAGAGATGTCTGATAATTCTAAGTCATGCACAATAAATCTCTTTCCTAAATGATAAGAGTATAATTTTGGCCAATCATAAAAAGCTCTAAATTTAGCATAAATATTAGAAGAGGCTTCATTCCAATTTATTTTTCCAGAATCTTTTTTTATCAAATTTGTATATGAACCTTCATCTAAATTTTGAATTTCTTGTTTTAGTTTTTTATTTTCTAAATCTAAAAGAAATTTATTAATAATTTGTGAAGATTCATTAAATAATAATTTTAGAAGTTCTGAGTATTTTTCGTTTAAAGAAAGATTAAATTTTTTGCTCTGGTAAAGAATATTTCCAGAATCAATACCTTCATCCATTTGTATAATTGTAAAACCTGTTTGTTTATCTTGATTAAGAATAGTATTTTGAACAGGAGATGGGCCTCTATATTTTGGCAATAATGATGGATGGATATTAATGGTTCCATACTTAGGAATATCTATTAGACTCTTTTTCAGTATTTTTCCATAAGCAACCACAACTGCTAAATCTGGATTTAACGCTTTTATTTGTCTTTCAAAGGTTTTATCTAAAATCTCAGGTTGGAAAACAGGAAATTTATCAGAAGAAAATTCTAAAATTTTAGAAACTTTAATATTTCTTCGTTTTGTAACAGTAGGAGACTTTTTAGATATAACTCCTAAAATTTCATTTTTTTTAGACAGCTCTATCAGTACGTCTAAAGATTCATCTGTTGTTCCGTAAAAAATTATTTTCATTAAGTTTTAAAATAAATATTAATTAAATTATAAGCGTTTATGTCTCAAAAAAATATTTTTTATCTTATTGGTGAAAAAAAAATATACGAAATTAAAAAAAAGACAAAAAATAATATATTTTTATTTTTTAAAAGCCTGTTATTAATATTTTTATATGCTATTTTTTGATCATGCGGTAATTATTGTTTCTATTTTTAGAAATATTTCAAATTTTCTTCGTCGCAAAGAATCGCTACTTAAGTATTTATTTATATTTAATTTTTTTAACCTTAGGAGTTAAATGGATAATTTTAGTGCAAAAAATATATGGTCCGGAGCCCTTGGATATTTAGAAATGGTTGTCCAAGAAAGCATGTTTAAAACCTGGCTTAAAAATACAAAAGGCCTAACGATCGATGGTGATGAATTAATAGTTTCTGTTGAAAGTATCTTTGCTATTGAAATGCTTACAAAAAGATTAGAAGACTCTATTACAGAAGCACTAGTACAGACAATAGGAAAAAAATATAAACTTAAATATGTTCTTACTACAAATGAAATAGAACAAGCAAAAAAAACAGAATTAGGAAGAATAAAAGGATCCTGGGTTAACCCAAAATTTAACTTTGAAAACTTCATAACTGGATCTTCTAATTATTTAGCTTATGCCGCCGCAAAAAAGGTCTGTGAAAGCCCAGGGGCTCTGTATAACCCTCTATATATTTATGGTGAATGGGGATTAGGAAAAACACATCTAATTCAAGCAATAGCCAAAACATTAAAAGTCAAAGGATTAGATATAGTTTCTGTAACAGGAGAATCTTATACAAATGATTTTGTAAAATCTATCAAGAATAATAATTTAAGTGAAATGAAGAAATATCGTGATTGCGACATATTTATCATAGATGATATTGATTTTTTCTCTGGTAAAAAACAAACAGTAGAATCTTTAATTCACATTATTAATCAGCTCCAATTATCAGAAAAACAGGTAATTGTAACTTCTTATAACCACCCAAATAAAATAAATATGTCTTCAAGATTAACATCAATATTAAAGTCTGGATTAATTGTAAAAATTCAAACCCCAGATAAAGAAACTGCAAGAAAATATATTTTGAATAAATTTAACAAGAATTTTAATAATTATGATGAAAAATTAATTGACTTTATTTCTTCTAAAAAATTTCATTCTTTTAGTGAAATTGAGGGAATCATAAAATCATTAGTAGCACATACAGAACTCCTAAATAAAAACGTCTCTGAAGAAATGGTTTTAAACATAATTCAAGACTATAAATTAGAAACCATAAAAGATATAACAATTTCAATAGAAAAAATATTCAGTTTAATAAAATATATGTTCGGAATAGATGAAGCAGATTTAAAAAGCCGGAAAAACGATAAAAAAACCAACTATGCTAGACATTTTGCAGCTTATCTATTAGTAGAAAAATCTAATTTTTCTACAGGTCAAGCAGGAAAGTTGCTGGGAAACCGAAACCATTCTACAATTATTTATTCTGTCAACAAAATTAAAAAAGAGTTGTCAAAAAATGTTCAATTAAAGGCTGAAATAGAGAAAACTATTTTACAAAATTAATACTTTTCACCGAAAATTAATTTCTTTCAACAGTTATTTACCTTTTTCAACAAAAATAATCCAACTTGAATACCATTCCTTTATTAACAATTTCAACACATTTAAATATTATTATTAAATAAACATATATATGATAGATAAATTAATAATAAAAGTTAAACCTGGTAATGGTGGAAAAGGATCAGTAAGTTTCAATAGGGACTCTAATAATTCTAGGGGTGGCCCAGATGGTGGTAATGGGGGATCTGGTGGAAATATAATATTGAAAGCTAATTCCAATCTATCAGATTTAAATAAATACTCATTTCAAAAAAGTTTTTTTGCTGAAAATGGAAATGATGGCTCTAAACAAAAGAAATCTGGATCAAAGGGAAAAAATTTAACTTTAGATTTGCCGATTGGGTGTTTGGTTTGGGAAATTTCAGGTGAAAATAAAACATTAGTAGCCTCAATGTTAAATGAAACATCCGAAATAGAATTATATTTAGGTGGATCAGGTGGAAAAGGAAACACCTCTTTTGTATCTTCTCAAAATAAAGAACCTTTGTTGGCTGAAGCGGGCCAGCATTCTCAAATCTATTCTTTGGAACTTGATTATAGAATATATTCTGATTTGTTATTACTAGGACTTCCTAATTCTGGCAAGTCTAGCTTTTTATCTTCTTTTTCAAATGCAAAACCTGAAATAAATACATATCCATACACAACCAGAGAGCCTGTAATAGCAATTTCCAAAGTCAATTATTCAAATATAAAAATTATTGAACTGCCGTCTATTGATAATGGAAAAGGATTGGGTGCTAATTACTTAAAACACTTATACTTTTCAAAATTTGTCTGCCTTACGGTTGAGCATGGAGAAAATATCATTGAACAGATTGACAATTTACTTGATTCTATTTCTTCTTTCGATGAAAATCTTTTAACTAAAAAGTTTATAGTTTTAATCTCAAAATCAGAAAATGTAAATTCAGATGAGAAAAAGATTATTAACAATAAATTGTTAGAAAAATTTCCCTTCCTTTCAACGCTTCCTTTTTATTTTTCTAATAAAAATTCAGAAAAAAATAAAGAAATACTACTTTTTGTTCTGAAAAATATGAGTGAAGTAAATAACTCTGAAAATGATGCCTTTATACCAACTATAAATCTAAGAAATTTAAATATCAATAAAGTTAAAAAAACGCAAGATTTTTATGAAATACTTGATAGAAATTTTATCCAGTTAGCTGAAGGGTCGGATTTAAGTAACTGGAAAGCTTTAGTTCAATTTCAATATAAACTAAAGTCATCTAAGATTTCCGACGAATTAAATAATCTAGGGATAAAAAAAGGAGATAAAATAAAGATTTCTAATTATGAATTTACCTGGGAAGAATAAAAAAATAAAAAATCTAATTTTTGGAGGAACTTTTGACCCTATTCATTATGGTCATATTGAAATAGTCAAAAAAATCAATTTAAATTTTTCTCCTGAAAAAATATATGTTGTTCCATCTGGAAATCCCTATATGAAGCCCAAGCCTCCGGTTGCAACCCCTTTACAAAGACTTGAAATGTGTAAATTAGCTTTTAATGATTTCAACAGTGTAAAAATAATAGACTATGAAATATATAGAGACACCCCCAGCTATACTTTCGATACTCTAAATTTTTTGTCATCTAAAAATATTCCTATTGATACATTAGCTTTAGGAGAGGATTCTTTTCTAGAACTTGATAGTTGGAAACAAGGCGATTATTTAAAAAGAAAATATAATTTTATTGTTATAAAAAGATCTAAATCATCTAAATTTAGTTTAGAGAAGAATGACTGTTTTTATTTAGATAGAATTTCATCATTGAGCTCTTCTGCTATCAGAAAAAAAATTTTATTAAATCAATCAATAAATAACGATACCACAATAGAAATTGTAGATTATATAGAAGATAATATGTTATATAAAAATGGACAAAGCAACTAAGAAAAAATTATTAGAAAATGCAATTGATTTAAAAGCTCTTGTCTATGGTGATTTTACATTATCAAGTGGTTTAAAATCTAATTTTTATTTTGATGGAAGATTATTGTCTATGGACCCTGAATCTTCACAAATTATAGCAAAATGGATAATTGATCTATCTATAAAACACAAAATAAGATTTATTGGTGGGCCTGCAGTTGCAGCTGTTCCGTTAATAGGAGCAACTGTTGCTATGTCAGCGAATACGGAGAATCCTTTAAGTGGCTTTTTTGTTAGATCTGATAAAAAAGATCATGGTACTCAAAAACAAATTGAAGGAAATATTCAACCAAATTCATCAGTTATTGTTTTGGATGATACTATTTCGACCGGAGGCTCATTGTTTCAAGCAATTTCTGCAATTGAAGATTTTGGGTGCAATATAAGCCTTGTACTAAGCGTTCTCGATAGAAAAATGGGAGGATCTGAACAAATCCTTAATAAAGGATTTCATTATGAATCTATTTTTGAAATAAACCCTGATGGAGAATTTGTTTGAAAGAATCAATTTCAAAAAAGGATTTTATAAATGCCATGAATGCTATTGCAGAAAGCGTTTATGATTTCCACCAAAGATGGAATCTCTTTGATGTTTCAAAATCACCTTTTGATGCTGTTTCTGAGAGAGAGGAGCTTCTTTTGGAAGAAGTTAGAGAGCTTATCGCTGAGTATAGCAAAGATAAGAAACAGGCTTCGGTAGAATTACTTAGCAGAGAAGCAGCGGATGTTTTATATGTTTCAATTGGCAGTATGCTTGCTTTACATAAAGATGGAGCTGAAGCTATGCTTCAAGTTGCCAAAAAAAACAATAATAAAACATCAAAAACTCATTTTTATAATGAAAAAGAAAATAAAGTAAAGAAATTAGACGTCTAGGTTTTTTACCTCAAGAGCATTTGTTTTTATAAAATCTCTCCTTGGCTCTACATCATCACCCATTAAGGTTCTAAAAATGTCATCAGCCGCCAAAGCATCTTCAGCTGAAACCCTCAACATTACCCTATTACCAGGATCCATGGTTGTGTCCCATAATTGATCTGGGTTCATTTCTCCCAAACCTTTATATCTTTGTATATTAAATCCAGATTTATCTGCATTGTTTTCTAAAGTTGTGATCACTGAATCCCATAATAAATCGCTTTCTAATATTTCGTCATTTTTCTTTATAGAAAAAGATCCTTCCAAATAAGATTTTATTTCAGGGTAGATGTTTTGAGCTTTAATTATTGAAGGATGATTATTATTAGAAATGGTTTCATTGATTTCTTTTAATGCTTCTTCTCCTTCTTCTTCTTCAGTGACAGCAGAATCAAAAAGATTAGGCTGAATGTTATCTTCTTGTGTTTCTTCTATGGGTTTACTTGAACTAAATTCTGCGCTTTTTGAAGCTAAATTAAGAAATTCATCTTCCTCAATATTTAATATTTTTGCAATATCTTTAGATTCACTAAAAGATTTAACATCAGATATAAATTTTCCTATTGCTGCACCCTTAATTTCTTTATTATTTTCAGTATGAATTATAGAGAAATTATTATAAATTTTTTCTGAAATCCATTTGTTTAAATCATTATCAGAATAAATCCATTTACTTGTTCTGCCTCTAGAAACTTTATATAAAGGGGGTTGTGCAATATACAGATTGCCGTTAGCTATAAGTTCAGGCATGTTTCTATAAAAGAAGGTCAATAGTAAGGTTCTAATATGAGCTCCATCCACATCAGCATCCGTCATTATAATGACCCTGTGATATCTTAACTTTTCATGGTTAAAATCTTCTCCTAAACCGGTTCCTATTGCTGTTATTAAGGCAACTATTTCCTCATGATTTAACATTTTTTCAGGCCTTGCTTTTTCAACGTTAAGTATTTTTCCCCTTAAGGGTAATATTGCCTGAAAATTTCTATCTCTTCCTTGTTTTGCAGAGCCTCCTGCTGAGTCACCCTCAACAATATATAATTCAGACCTAAATGGGTCTTTTTCTGAACAATCTGCCAACTTTCCTGGAAGTGAACCGCCATCTAATGCGTTTTTTCTAATTATGAGATCTCTAGCCTTTTTAGCAGCTTCTCTAGCTCTCGCTGAAGTCATTGATTTGTTTATTATTCTTTTTGCGTCTTCAGGGTTGTCTTCAATAAATTCGCTTAATCGCTTACCTATAGTTTGCTCAACAGCACCTTTTACCTCAGGGTTCCCTAGTCTTCCTTTAGTTTGACCTTCAAATTGAGGGTCTTTAACTTTTACAGAAACGACACACATTAAACCTTCTCTAACATCTTCACCAGACAATGATGCAATGTCTTCTTTAAAAAACCCTTGCTTTTTTCCATAGTCATTTATAACCCGAGTCAATGCAGATCTAAATCCAGTTACATGCGTTCCGCCATCTGCCGTTCGTATGCAGTTAGTAAATGATAAAGTGTTATCTATGAATGATTCGTTGTACTGGATAGCAGTCTCAACAACAATATCATCAACTACTTCGTTTGCATACATTATATTTTCATGAATAGCTGACCTTTTTTTATTCAAGTTTCTTACAAAACTTTGTACCCCTCCTTCAAACTTGAAAGAGACTTGATTGTGAGGCCATAGCTGATCGTGGTAATTAGATATAAATTCAATATTTAACCCTTGATTTAGATAAGCCATCTCTCTAAACCTAGTAGTAATAGCTTCATATGAATAATCAAGTTCAGGAAAAATATCTGTATCTGGCAACCAAGTTACAGAAGTTCCTGTTCCCTTTAAATCTTCATCAGTTTGAGGTCTGCTTTCTAAAGGCCCGTCGGCTTTACCTTTTGAATATGTTTGGTTCCACACTTTTTTGTCTCTACGAACCTCCACTTTTAGCCATGTGGATAAGGCATTAACAACAGAAGCACCAACCCCATGAAGTCCTCCTGATACTTGATAGCCCTTTCCTCCAAATTTTCCACCTGCATGTAAAGTTGTCATAACCGTTTCTACTGCAGACATACCTGTTTTTTCATGAACATCTACAGGAATACCTCTTCCATCGTCAATTACGGTTACTGATTTATCTTTGTTTAAAATAATTCTAATTTTTGTGGCAAAGCCAGCCATTGCTTCATCAACACCATTATCGACAATTTCGTGAATTAGATGCTGTACTCCTTCAAGCCCAGTAGTACCTATATACATTCCTGGTCTTTTTCTAACAGCTTCTAACCCTTCCATTACTGTAATGTCTGAAGCGCTATAATCCTCGGATCCTTGGTGATTATTGTTCTTAGTTTTCTTAGCCATTTTTTGTGGTCTCCCGCGCGCGCGCGTTAATATTGAAGGGTAATGTCCCTAGATATATAAATACTATATGATTTGAATACGATTATAAAGTTATAGAAACCTATTTGTAACTTTCATAAATAAATCAAACTTGATTAGATGAAAATAAAAAAGAATAGTTTATAAACTTGACAATATTATTTCCCAACATGAAGATGTTTCCCAAGAGTAAAAAAAATAGGGAAGAAATATGGAAATAACCAATGATATTCAAAAATTAATGCTTCAAAGAATGTGGACCATAAGAACATTTGAAGAAAAAGTAATGGAAGTTCATGAAGCTGGAGAATTTGTAGGGGCCGCTCATCCTTATATTGGAGAAGAAGCTGTGGCTGTTGGAGTGTGCCTGGCTTTGAAAGATACAGATTATATAGCAGGAAACCATCGTTCTCATGGTCACCCGCTTGCAAAAGGCGGAAGTATAAAAAAAGCTATGGCAGAAATTTATGGAAAAGTAGATGGTTACTGTAACGGAAAGGGAGGATCAATGCACCTAGCAGATTTTTCTGTTGGAATTTTAGGTGAATCTGGAATTGTTGCATCTTCTGTCCCTGTGGCTACAGGAGCAGGGTTGGCTGCAAAAATAGGCAAAAAAGATTTTGTTTCTGTTGTTTTTTTTGGAGACGGAGCTTCTAACCAAGGAGCTTGCCACGAATCAATGAATCTCGCTTCAATATGGAAATTGCCAGTTATTTTTGTATGCGAGAACAATCAATTTGCCATAACCACTTCTTATCAAAACTCAGTAGCGGTTGATAATGTTTCTGATAGAGCCCCAGCCTATAATATGCCAGGAATTTTAGTCGATGGGCAAAATGCTGAAGCTATGTATGAAGCAACTACAGAGGCCGTGAAAAGGGCCAGGAATGGAGAAGGCCCTACTTTGATTGAAGGCTTGACATACAGATTTGAGGAACACTCATTAGGGCTGGGTAGAGTTAGAAGAGGAGAGTATAGAACAGAAGAAGAAATTGATAAATGGAGAGAACGAGACCCTATTTTAATTCATAAAAAGAAGCTTATAGACAGGGGTGTTCTATCTGAAGAAGAGTGTGATGAAATTGAGAAAAATTCATATGCGGAAACAGAAGACGCTGTTGAATTTGCTAGAAATAGCAGCTTTCCTGAACCGGAAGATTTATTTGAGGATATGTGGGCAAACCCAATTCCGAAACCATAGCTATAAAAGGAGATAAAATGGCAGAAAAAATTTTGCTGAAGCAATCAATGAAGCAATTGCAGAAGAAATGAGAAGAGACCAAAATGTATTTATTATGGGAGAAGATATAAGGCTTTCTGTTTATGGTGCTACCGCAAATCTTTACAATGAATTTGGAGATGAGCGAGTTTTGGATACACCATTATCAGAAAACGGTTTTTTTGGAGCAGCTATAGGCGCTTCTTTGGTTGGAATGAGACCAATAGTAGAAACAGTTACTAGTTTCATGTGGGTTGCAATGGATCAGCTTATTTCTCAGGCGGCAAAAATGCGATATATGTTTGGAGGGCAAGCAACCCTTCCTGTGGTTTATAGAGCTTCAATGATGTATGGAAGTGGATCTGCGGCACATCATTCTGACAGACCTTATCCTATGTTTATGAATATGCCAGGCATAAAAATAGCTGTCCCTGCAAATCCTTCGGATGCTAAAGGTCTGTTGAAAACAGCTGTAAGAGATGATGATCCCGTAATAATTTTTGAAGATGCTAATCTTTATGGAACAAGAGGAGAAGTTGTTGAAGAAGAAATTCCTTTTGGAAAAGCGCAAATAGTTAAAGAAGGAACAGACTGTACTATTGTTGGGATTGCGGGCTCAGTAAATTTATCTCTGTCTGCTGCAAAAGAACTAGAAAAAGAAGGTATATCTGCTGAAGTTATAAACCCCAGAACATTGGTTCCTTTGGATAAAGAAACGATTTTAAATTCAGTTGAAAAAACAGGTCGCCTCATAGTTGTTGACCCTGCTCACAAAGTTTGCTCTGCAGCATCAGAGATATCTTCAATAGTAGCCGAAGAGGGCTTTTGGTTTTTACAATCCCCAATTATGAAAGTTGCTTCTGAACAAGTGCATATTCCATACACTCCTTCATTAGAGAAACTTGTTTATCCAAATATAGAAAAAATAATTACAGCTACTAAGAAGGTAATGGAATAAATTATGATAAAAGCTTTGACCTTCGATTTATTTGGAACAATTTTAGACTTGGAAAAAAGTACTAAACCTTCAATAAAAAATTTAATAGATAACAATAAGTCTTCAGTGTCCCCTGAAGAATTTTGGGCTTTTTTACGCCATAGACAGCGAATAGAACAATACCAAGATAACATTCTTGACCTAGGTCACAGCGGATATTTAAACACAGTTAAAAACGCATTTAAATATACTGCTAGAAAATTTAATATGGAACCATCTCTAAAAGAGTTAGATTTATGGGATGATAATTGGCAAAACCTAATTCCTTTTTCTGAAGTTTCTGAAAACCTTCAATTAATGAACAAAAACTTTTCTTTAATAGCATTATCTAATGGAAATAAGCCATTTTTGGAACATTTAGCAAAAAACAGAATAAAATTTGACTTTGAAAAGGTTATTTCTGTTGAAGAAGTAGGGGCCTTTAAGCCTTATTCAGGCGTTTATAGAAAAGCATCCTTAATATCAGGGTTTAATTTATCTGAAATTTTGATGGTTTCGGCCAATTCATTTGATGTAATGGGGGCCAAGAGTTGCGGAATGAAAGGTGTTTACATCAACCGTTATAATTTGCCATATGAAGAGTGCCACAGAATGCTAAAGCCTGATTTTATTGTAAAAGACTTCAACGAGCTTTTTGAAAAACTAAGAAAAACAGGAGATGACCATGCCTAGAGAAATAAATTTGCCACAATGGGGTATGGCAATGAATGACGGGACTGTAATAAAATGGCTTAAATCTCAGGGAGAAGAGGTAAAAAAGGGAGAAGAATTAGTAGAAATAGAATCAACAAAAGTTAACGCGGCTGTTCAGGCTCCTTCTGATGGAATTCTAGGAAGAATTGATGTGAATGAAGGAACGTTAGTTCCTGTTGGTACTGTTTTGGGCTTGATATTACTTGAAGGGGAAAATTTAAGTGATATTCCTTCAAAGCCTGATAAACCCAAGGAAGAAAAAGCTGAACCTGTTTCTCAATCTAAAAATAAGCCTTCAGAAAACAAAGTAATTGCTTCACCTAGAGCAAGAAACCTTGCTAAAAAATTAAATGTTGATCTTTCAAATGTAAAAGGTACAGGCCCATCTGGAAGAATTTCTGAAGAAGACGTTAAGTTATTTAATGATAATGGCAATTCTGTACAAGAGTCCGTAGATTCACATGAAAGTTTAGTTTTAGATGAAATCATTGAAAGTACAACCATTAGAGAAGTAATTGCTAGCAGAATGACATCTAGTTCTCAAAACCCTCAGGTAACCCTTAATTCAAAAGCATGCGTTGATAATTTACTTGCTTATCAAAAAAAGCTAATTTCACAATGGAGAAGTGAAAAAATCAGACCTCAAATCAACGACATTATAGTTAAAGTTGTTTCAAATACTTTAGAGGCTAATCCTAAATTAAATTCTCATTTTGTAAATAATGAGATGAAAGTTTGGAAAAATATTAATCTTGGGGTTGCAATGGCTGTTTCTGACGGTTTGATTGTCCCTGTGATTAAGAATTCTAATGATAAAGATTTTTTAGAAATAAGTAAAGAAATAAGAATTTTTTCAAAAAAAATAAAAGATAATAAAATAATGCCTGATGAGATTACTGGATCTAGCTTTACTATATCAAATCTTTCTTCCTATAATATTGAATATTTCAATCCTATAATTAATCCACCTGAAGTTGCTATATTGGGTCTTGGAAAAGTAAATAAAGAGGTTGCTTTTGATGAAAACGACAATCCTGTATTAAAGAATTTTATTTATCTTTCTCTTACATTTGACCACAGGGCTTTAGACGGAGTTCCTGCTTCAAACTTTATGGACTCTCTAATAAAAAACATAGAAAGTATATAAATTGGGTAGCGTAGGGATTATAGCTAACCCGTCTGCTGGAAAAGACATTAGAAGGCTTGTAGCCTCTGGAAGAGTCATTTCAAATCAAGAAAAAGCAAATATAATCACAAGATTTGTTAAAGGATTGGTATATAAAGGCGTTAATGAAATTTATTTTATGCCAGACAAATCAGGTTTATTCCGACCTTGTGTAGAAGAATTAAAAAATGATTTAGACATGAAGTTCCTAGATACAAAACACTATGACGGGCCGGAACAAACTCTTCTTGCCGCTAAATTAATTAATCAGTTGAATTGCGATTGCGTTTTAGTTTTAGGAGGAGATGGTACAAACAGGCTTGTTGCAAAAAATATTGGAAATGTTCCCTTGATACCAATATCTACGGGCACGAATAATGCTTTTCCAATTATTATTGACCCAACAATAGCTGGACTAGCTACTGGGTTTTATATCATGACTAAAGGAGAAAAATTTAATAAAAATCTTATATCTCAAAAGCCTAAGCTCTCAATTTCAATTGATAATAAATATGAAGATATAGCATTGATAGACATGGCCATTAGTAACCAAAACTTTGTCGGTTCAAAAGCTATTTGGGACCCAAATGTTTTAGATCATCTGTTTTTGACGCAATCTAATCCTGTTTCAATTGGCCTTTCTTCTATTGGCTCTAAAGTTACTAAAATCCCCAAAAATAAAGCAATTAAATTAGATTTTTCTAATAAGGGAGAGAAAATCTACGCTCCAATTGCCCCAGGGTTGATTTCAGAAATTTATATCAAAAATTGGCAGCTTTTTTCATATGATAAAAAATTTAATATATCTAATTATTCTGGAACTATAGCTCTAGATGGAGAGAGAGAAATAGAGATATACAAAAGAAATAAAATGGAAATAACTCTTCAAAAGCAAGGTCCGTTTGTATTAGATGTTATAAAATCGGTACATCAAGAAAATTTATAAAAAAATTAGGAGACATTAATGCCTTACAAAGTAAATCATATTCATTTAAAGTCTAAAGACCCAAAAATTACTGCTGAATGGTTTGTAAAAGCTTTCAACGTTAAAATTATTTCTGAAACAGTACGACCTGTTGGGGATACATTTATTATCACTGAATCAGAGGGCGGACTTGCGATTAATATTTCAAGTGAAAGAACAAATGAAAAATTAGGCCCATCAGATGATGATGCACATTATGGACTAGAGCATTTTGGATTCGATACAGATGATATTGAGGCTGATATTGAGCGTTTAGTTGCTTTAGGAGCAGTGCATAAAGAAGGCCCACTTCCTCAGCCAGATGGAAGAAAAATAGGTTTTATTGGTGCTCCAGGTGGAATAAGAATAGAATTGATTCAACCTGCACCATAAATTAGAAATTCTTTTATTTTAGGGTTAAGTATTATTCTTTTCTTACCCATGGAATATTTCTGTGATGGCCTATTGATTGTAGTCCAGCAGCTATATATCCGTAACAGTAAGAAAATGCGACCCCTTTATTATTTGGCCCTGAAATAGTTGGAACATGATCTGGCATAAGCATATATTCATAACCTACTTCTTTATATGTTTTTAGTGCTTCAATCATATCTATTGATCCTTCGTCAGGAAATACTTCCATAAAGTCCAACTTTTTTCCCAATATGTTTCTAAAGTGGACGTTAAATATCTTTTTTCTTTCTCCAAAATATCTAATTACATCGAAAATCTCTTTACCGGGATCATCTAGCATTTCTGTAACAGTTCCTTGGCAAAAATTAAGGCCATGATATGGACTTTCATGCAAACTTATAAATTTTTTAAGACCATCAACAGTGCCTAGTACTCGAGTTACCCCTTTATATCCGTCAGGAGTATATGGATCATGTGGATGGCATGCTAGACGAACTTTTAACTCTTCAGCAACAGGAACTATTTTATCCAAAAAATAATCAATTCTTTCCCAATTAGTATCTACATCTAAAATACCTGCAATTCCAGGTTCAGCATTTTTATCCATTTTTTCCCATCGAAAAGTTGAATTTAATGACCCGCCCCTACCTTTTTCTTGCTCAGATCGTGGAATACCTATTATATTCATGTTGTATTTTACTGCAGGAATCCCAACCTTTGAGCAAAGGGATAGAATATTTTGTATAGAATCAATTTCCTTGTCTCTTTCAGGTGATTTTCCAAGCATAATATTTGGGCTCTGTGATTTCTCAAGAGGCATTGAAGACAATGGTATTTGAACCATATCTAAAGTTAATCCATTTTTATTTAATAATTCAATATGTCTTTCTAAAATTTCAGCAGTCCAATCGTGAGGATTTATTGCTTTATAATTTCCATTTTTATCTTCTTCAAAAGGATCTGCGCAAATATTGTTAACTCCCAATTGAGACCATGCTTCAAGATCAGATATATTTCTCGGCGCAACTTGTGTTCCAACGTACATTTATTATTCCTTTACTTTGATCTTATTTTCTATTAATTTTTTCCATTTTTTGTATTTCTTAGTATACACATTCTTGTTATTACTTATAGGATCAAATTCACTATACGGAATTTTAAATTTATAATCTATATTAAATTTTTCTATGGCTAATTTTGCCACTCCCATTGAAGTGATTTCACTGTTAATTGAAGCTTTTACTTTTATGTTTAGTAAATCAGATAAAAATTGGCAAAAAAAAGGACTTTTTGACAGCCCACCATCAATTTTTAATACTTTGACAGGAAAGCTTATTGTTTCTTCTATTTTTTCCAATATTGCTTTTGTAGAAAAACCTATACTTTCAAAAGCTGAACGAATTATTTCTTCTTTTGTTGTGCCAGAATTTATGTTTTCTATGCTTGCTCTAATTTTTCCATCCCAAAAAGGTGCGCCCAAGCCATTTAATGCGGGAATAAGCTGAACATCATTTAATTGAGTTGAATTTAATTGATTTTCAATATCTTCAAAATTTTCAATTACATTTATTTTTTTAAGCCATTCTAAAGTTGATCCTGCTGAAAGAATACTTCCTTCTAGAGCATGCATGGTTTTTTCATTTTTCTTAAATGCTATTGTTGATAAAAAATTATTATTGTAGCTAAATCTTTTTTCGCCAGTATCTATTAGAAGAAACCCTCCTGTCCCAAATGTACATTTTATTTCATATTGATTCCCATCTTTGTGTCCATATAAAGACGACTGTTGATCTCCCAAAATTGCATTTATTTCTATTTCTTTTCCGAATAATGTTTTCTTAGTTTTTCCAAAAACAGCATCAGAGGGATGCACTGAAGGAAAAATAGATTTGTCTAAATTAAGTAATGATAATAAACTTTCGTCCCATTCTTCTGTTTTGGTGTTAAACAACCCAGTTCTTGAAGCATTAGTTATTTCTATTTTATGCTCCTCACTATCTGTTAAATTTGCTAGAATCCATGTATCAATTGTTCCTATTCGGAGGCGGTTGTTTTTTAATGCATTATTTATTTCTTTGTTATTTTCGATGGCCCATATTATTTTTGAAAATGAAAAATAAGGGTCTATTTTCAGACCCGTAGATTCAATAAATTTTTTTTCAAATTCAGTACTCTTTAATTTTTCACAAATTTTAATTCCTCTCAAGCATTGCCAGCTTATTGCATTTCCAAAAGGTTTTAGGGTCTTTTTATCCCAAAATACAACAGTTTCTCGTTGGTTTGTAAGTCCTATAGATAATATGTTTTTTATATTTATTCCTGAATCAAGTATTGCATTATTTATAGTTTTAATTACTGATTCAATAATTTTATAAGGTTCTAATTCAACCCAACCATTTTCAGGATAAATTTCCTCCAACTTGATTTGGCTAGAAGATATTAAATTTAAATTTAAGTCATAAATAACAGATCTTGTAGATGTGCTTCCCTGATCGATTGATATTACATATTTTTTTTCACTATCCATAAAATAATTTTACATGATTATATACCTACTTAGGATCATAGGTTTTATAATTAGAAAAATGCAGTTTTATTAAATTCAAATAACTTCTATAATCTGAAAATGACCATAGAAGAATTAATAATTTCATTTGTACGAATTTTCGCATCTCTAATAGTTTTCAAGTTTAATTTTATAGGTGCATTTTTTGTAATATTAATAGATTTTTCAGATTTATTTATGATGAACTTAATTTCTTTAGGAGGAGTCAGGAATTATCAGGCTCTAGATAAATTTTTGGATTTATTCTATATCTCATTTTTTTTGCTTATAACTTTAAGATGGAGTTCTGCATTAAGAAATATAAGTATATTTCTATTTGTTTTTAGGATATTTGGCTTTGTTCTTTTTGAAATTATTGAGGAAAGATTTATTTTATTTTTCTTCCCAAATATTTTTGAATTTTGGTTTATAGGTATTGCTTTTTTAAATCACTATAAATTTAAAATTACCAAAAATAAAATAATTATAGTTTTGTTTTTTTCTTTAGCCTTAAAGCTACTTCAAGAGTATATTTTGCACATATGGAAAGTTTTAGATAATTACCGTGCCGTAGACGTGGTTGGCTCAATTATAGAATTTTTTTAAACAGGCCTTGATGCCCTTCTTCTGCGCCATCTACTAAGAGTATATTTTCTTTTTTTTATCTTTAAATTTTTTGGTCTTTCTGGAAGAAAGTCGTTTTTTATTTTTATTTGATTGCTTTTCTTTATTTTTTTTGTTTTATGCAATTTTCCTTCTGCTTTTTTATCACTCTTTATATTAGGGAGTTCGTTTAGAAATTTACCTGTTGCAGTTTTTGTTGATGCTACAAATTCAGGCGTTCCTTCACAAATTATTTCTCCTCCTTTTTCTCCAGCTTGAGGGCCTAGTTCAATTATCCAATCTGCATTTTTTATCATATCTAAATGATGCTCTATTACCACTACAGAATTTCCATTTTTAACTAGAGCATGTAAAACATTTAATAGTTTAGAGCAATCATCAAAAGATAAACCTGTAGTTGGTTCGTCTAATATATAAAAAGTATTTCCAGTAGATCTTTTTGATAATTCTGTTGCTAATTTGATCCTTTGAGCCTCTCCACCTGATAATGTTGTTGCTGGTTGGCCAAGTTTTATATATCCTAATCCCACATTATTTAATGTTTCTAGCTTTTTCTTAATATTTGGTATATTTTCAAATATTTCGATAGAATCTTCAACTGTTTTGTTGAGAATATCGGCAATTGATTCTCCTTTAAATTTAATATCAAGGGCATCATTGTTATATCGTTTTCCGTTACATACTTCACAAGGAATAGTCACATCTGGTAAAAATTGCATTTCTATTTCTTTGTATCCAGCTCCAGAACAATCCTCACATCTTCCCCCTTTTACGTTGAAAGAAAACCTTCCTGCTTTATAACCCCTACTCATTGCTTCAGGCATTTTTGCAAAAAGTTCTCTAATAGGAGTAAATAATCCTGTATAAGTAGCAGGATTTGATCTTGGAGTTCTTCCTATTGGAGATTGATCTATTACTATAATCTTGTCTATATTTTCAATTCCTTTAATCTCAGAGTATTTTCCTTCTTTTACAGATTTTTTTGTTATTTTTTTGAGCAGAGCCTTAGAAAGAATATCGTTAATTAGTGTACTTTTTCCTGAACCTGACACACCTGCAACACAAACAAAATTATTTAAAGGAATATTTACGTCAATATTTTTTAAATTATTTTCAGCAGCGCCTTTAATTTGTATATAATTTGAGCTTTTCTTTCTATTTTTTGGAATTGAAATTTCTTTTTTGCCAGACAAATACATTCCGGTGAGGGATTTTTCATTTTTCATTATTTCATCAGGCGATCCTTGAGCAACAACATTTCCACCATAAGAACCTGCCCCAGGCCCCATATCGATAATTTGATCCGCAGATTTCATAACATATTCGTCGTGCTCTACGACAATAACTGTATTTCCAATATCTTTAAGGTTGATTAGCGTTTTAATTAATTTTTCATTATCTATGGGGTGCAACCCTATTGAAGGCTCATCGCAAACATACATTACACCAGTTAATCCTGCGCCTATTTGAGTTGCCAATCTGATCCTTTGCCCTTCTCCTCCAGAAAGAGTAGAAGACATTCTGTCCAAGCTAATATACCCTAATCCTACTTCTCTAAGAAAAGATAACCTTGAATTAATTTCTTTAAAAATTTCTTCAGAAATCTTTTTTTCACTTTCAGATAATAGATTTTTATTTTTATCTGTTTCGTTTATCCATTTAAAGCAATCGTCAATAGAAAGGCTTGTTGCTTCCATAATATTCTTTTCAAGAACCATTACAGACAGAGACTCTGGCTTTAGCCTTTCTCCTTTGCAATTTGAACAAGGGCTTTCAGACATAAATTTTAGAATTTCTTCTTTTATTTTGTCAGAATCTGTGTTTAAGTACCTTTTTTCTATAGAAGGGATGAGTCCGTCAAAATACCTAAGTTGGAATTCTAAATCTTCTATGTTATCTTTTTTTGGAAACTCAGAATCTATGACTCCATATAAAAGCAAATTTAATATAGATTTATGTATTTTTTTTATAGGTGCGTTTTTATCAACTTCCAAGTCTTCAAGAATAGAGTAAAAGTTGTTTTTTTGCCAACTTACAACTATTCTTGCATCTTCAACTATATCCATCCCTTTTTCATTAATGGATGCATTGGCATCTCTTATTATTAGATTGGGGTCGACTTCTAATGAAAAACCTAGGCCCGTACACTTTGTGCAGGCGCCGAAAGGGGTATTAAAAGAAAAGCTTCTAGGCTCTAGTTCAGATAAAGATATATTGCATTCTGTGCACGCAAGAAGTTCAGAATATATGATTTCTTCTTCACTGATTTTGTCAACGTATATTACCCCGTTTCCATATTTCAGCCCTGTTTCCACCGAAGAAGAAATTCTGTTTTTATCTACATTTGAATTGATTATCAATCTGTCTATAACTATTTCAATATTGTGCCATTTATTTTTTTCTAGTTTTATTTCTTCATCTAGTTCGTAAATTTCACCGTCAACTCTTACTCGAGAAAAACCTTCAGATTTTATTTTTTCAAGCACATTAACATGCTGACCTTTCATATGCCTGATAACAGGAGCAAGAACCATAAACCTTGTTTCTTCCTCATAGTTAAATATGTCCTCAACTATTTTTTGTACGTCTTGTTTTTCAACAAGTTTTCCGCAATTGTAGCAATGAGGAATTCCTATTCGGGCGTATAAAAGTCTGAAATAATCATATATTTCGGTTACAGTACCTACGGTTGATCTTGGATTTTTAGAAACTCCTTTTTGATCAATTGAAATAGAAGGAGAAAGGCCGTCTATCTGATCGACGTCAGGTTTTTCCATTCTTCCTAAAAATTGTCTTGCATAAGCAGATAAAGATTCTACGTATCTTCTTTGACCTTCTGCATAAAGAGTATCAAACGCTAAGCTACTTTTGCCTGAACCAGAAACTCCTGTAATAACTACAAATTTTTCTCTTGGAATGTCAAGATCGACATTTCTTAAGTTGTGCTCCCGAGCACCTTTTATTATTATTTTGCTTGATTTGACCAAATTCTGAGCTTTTTATTTAATTCTATATATTTGTTTGTACTATTTCGATAAGCAAATTAAAACAATTTGATGATTAGAATATAATAATTGTATATAGTTTTAATAATCAAATTACGTATCTTATCTAAATGAATAAAAATCCCAAAATACTAACAAAAGATCTTTTATATGAAATAGATAAGCTTGTTGAAGATATTCAAATAAAATCTGTATTAGATCAGAAGAAAAAAATAAACACTATTTTTGCAGAAAATATTATCCCTTTACTTCTTGAAATAAAAACTTCTATAGAAATTGAATATTTTTCTCAACATGATCTTAGAGAGAAAATTAATTATTGCCTCGCGTCTACTTCAGATATTGTAGATATTGACTCAGAGTATGCACCTTTCTACTCAAGAATGAGAGTAATGCGTGAAAATATTTTTCAAAAAATGAGTAATAAATAGCTGGAAAAGTCAAAGTCACAAGATAATATTTTTGTTTCATGTGAATCTTCAAGTTCTTGGGAAGAATATTTTGACCTAATAATAAAATCTATACAAACAACTAGAAAAGCAGAAAATATAAATGATTATTATAAATTTAATGTTTATTTAATTGATAATGAAGAGATTGAAAAGTTAAATTCTGAGTTTTTAGATAATCATTATGAAACTGATGTTTTATCTTTCAATTTTTATGAAGGATGGAAAAATGGAAAGTTAATAGATGAGAACAATCTCTTCCCTGGTGAGGACTCAAAAAATGAAATTGGAGAAATTTACATATCTATTCCAAAAATTCAAACACAATCTTTAGAAAATGGCGTAAGTTTTTCAAAAGAATTATCCACAATGGCTGTTCATGGAGCACTTCATCTTTTAGGATATAACCATGAAGATATTTTGGAAGAAAAAATAATGTTTTCAAAAACAGACGAAATATTAAAAAGTATTATTTTAGAATAGATTATGAGTTTAAAAAGGGAAGTTTTATATCAAAAATGGAGACCTAAGCTATTTTCTGATGTTATGGGTCAAGATCATATCACTGTAACATTAAGAAATTCTTTGCTAAGAAATAAATATGCACACGCATACCTTTTTACTGGACCTAGAGGAGTTGGAAAAACATCTACAGCTAGAATTTTAGCTAAAGCTCTCAATCTTGAAGTTGACGAACAAGGAGAACCAAAGATTGATTCTAAAATTTCTGAGGATATTGATAATGGTAAATTTCTAGACCTTATAGAGATTGACGCAGCTTCAAATAGAAGAATTGATGACATTAGGTCTTTATTAGATAATGTTCAATTTATGCCATCATCAGGTAAATATAAAGTTTATATTATCGATGAGGTGCATATGTTGACCAATGAAGCCTTCAATGCTCTTTTAAAAACTTTAGAAGAACCACCACCTCAGGTTATTATGATTTTAGCTACAACTGAATATCAAAAATTACCAGAAACAATTGTATCTAGATGCCAAAGGTTTGATTTTAGAAATGTATCTAATTCAGAAGTAGTGAAAAGATTAAAGTTTATAGCAGAAAATGAAAATATAGATTGCAAAGAAGAAATTTTATGGTTTATAGCAGAAAATTCTTCAGGTTCACTAAGAGACGCTTGTAATTTATTAGAGCAATTATCAATAGCTTTTGATGAGATAACAATTGATAAAGCAAGAGAATTATTTGGAATCATAGATGAAAACTTATCTTTAAGCATATTAAAAATGATAATTGATGACAATAAAAAAGAACTCATTGAAACCCTTCAAGACCTTAGACTTAGGGGAATAGATTTCAAGATGCTTTCTAGCTCTATTATTGATGTTTTGAGATTAGGGATATTTACTATTAATGGATCCACAGAAATTCAAGGATACTCTACAGATTTCATTAAGAGTACATCTTCAGTTTTTGATGGAATTGAATCTAAAAAATTAATCATAATTCTTGAAAAATTTATAGAAATGATCTCATTAAGAACAGAGCACTTTGATCCTCTTTTAGACTCTTCTCTAATGTACTTAACCTTCATGTTTGAAAGTAAAGCAATTCAAAAAGAAGAACTTCCAATAGAAAAAAATATTGCAATAGAAGATTCGCAAAAAAATGATACTCCGGTTCAAAAAAATAAACCAATAGAAAAAAATATTGTGATAGAAGATTCGCAAAAAAATGATACTCCGGTTCAAAAAAAT
>PASM01000024.1 GCA_002711965.1 Chloroflexota bacterium
TTCTGAATTTTCAATTTCTACTTCTTTTAATTTATCAAAAGGTTTAAACCCAAGAACCTTACTATAAAAATAAATCTCAGATTCTAAAGATGAAATTATATTTTTAGATTGACGGAACCCGTGCTGTTCTCCTTCATACATTATTAAAGAAAAAGGAATTTTTTTGTCTCTTAGTCCTTGTGCCATTATTTCTGCTTGAGAAGGAGGGACTATCTTATCTTCTGTTCCCTGGAATATTATCATTGGGCATGAAAGTTGATCTGTAAAATTTATCGCAGATCTTTCATAATACTTCTCTTTTTCTTCAGGATATTTCCCAATTAATGACTCAAGATATTTAGATTCAAACTTATGGGTATCATCTATAAATACTGATAAATCAGCAATCCCGTAGTATGTAGCACCTACTGCAAATCTATCATGGAAAGTAAGAGCATTAATTGTAGTGTATCCACCAGCAGACCCGCCTTTTATAGCTACTCTTGAGGAATCTACAAGCCCTTTTTCAGAAAGATGATCTACGGCGGCTATACAATCATCTGTGTCATACACACCCCAGTTTCCTTTTAATGAATCTCTGAATTTTTTTCCATAACCAGTTGAACCTCTGTAATTTACATCAGCTACAGCAATTCCTCTATTAGTCCAATATTGAATAGATAAATTTAATGCATTGCTAGTTGCAGAAGTTGGTCCTCCATGACTTATTACTAGTAATGGAGGCTTTTCCTCAGATTCTCCTTGAAAATTTTTATTTTTAGGCTTGTAAAAATACCCATATGCAATTGCATTTTGTGTTGTAGGAAAAGAGATTTCTTCAGGAATAGAAATTTCTTCGATATCTATTTTTACAGGATTAGATTCCTTAATAGTTTCTTCATTTTTATTCATAAGATCATAAGATACTATTTCACTATTTGAAACAGGTGATGCTCCTATGTACAAAGCTTTATTTTCATGGTGAGTTAAGTCATTTATAGATGTATGAAAGACTTCGTTTGTTTCAAGTATTTGACCTGAAATACTTATTTTTCTAATTAAACCTTTGTTTTTATTTTTTGATATTCCTTTTAGATATATATTATTATCTTTGACAAAATATGTTCTAAAACCAAATTGCCAAGAAGGACCTCCATGATCGGATTTTTCGTTTAATATTGTAGAGTTAGTATTTTCTGAATATTTTTTTAAATTCCACCAGCCAGACTCATCGCTTATATATATTAATTCTCCTGAATCACTCCATTCAGGTTGAATAATACTTATATTTTTCGATCCATCAATAAATTTTATTTCTGACAAACCATCTAAATCAAAATTTGCTATAAATAGTTCGGTTCCATCCCAAGGCATATTAGGGTGATCCCATTCNANCCAGCAAATCTCTTTATTTGTAGGANTTATTCTTGGAGATGAATAAAAATCTCTTCCTGTGCACAAAACTATTTGACTGTTTTCTGTTGTAGAAATTGCAACTAGTTCATTTTTAGCTTCTTCTTTTTNAAAATGAGTTTCTCTAACACAAAACAACCATTCTTCATCAATGGATAAAGTTAAATCGCTATATCGAATAGATTTTTCAAAAGGAGGCTCTTTTGTAATGGGATTAACATTTTCGCCATTTACTTTATATATTCTTTGATCATNCCAATTAGTAAAATAAATATTTTTTTNCCCAACTGCATAAGATCCTCCGCCGTATTCATGAACAGCATTTCTTGAATTGAATTCTTTTGGAATTNCNTCTGATATNTTTCCATCAGATGCTTGCTTGACTATTNCGTATCGTCCAGACTCCTCTGGTCTTCCTTCTAAAAAATAAAGATCAGATCCATTTGATCTTATTTCACTGAATCTTAATCCTCCTTCAGTTATTTTTTCTGGAGTAATTGTAGATTCCCATGATCCGTAATGTGATTTCATTTTTTATTCCTGTATATTTTAATTTCTTCAATATTTAATAATGTAAATTTCATTAATCTATAATAACCTATCTACAAGTAAATTATTTTGGAGAAGATATGAAAAAAGTAACATTCAAAGATGTTCCAAAAATTGCAAGAAGCGAATCTTTATTTACAGATACTGTTTATGCTCAGTCAATTTTAGAACACGAAGATAGTGATAATTTTAATTTTGCGATAGTAAATTTTCCAAAGTCAGCTAGAACTAAATTTCACATACATTCTGGAGATCAAATATTAATTATTACTGAAGGAGAAGGGATGGTTTGTAATGAAGAAGTTGAACTAAACGTTACAAAAGGTGACATGGTCTTAATTAATGCAGGAGAAAATCATTGGCACGGGGCAAAAGAAAATACAACAATGTCTCACATAACCATCACTGTTAGTGGTAGCACAACTGAGGTAACAGAAGATTAATTATGAGTTCAGAAGTTCTTTTGAAACTCGAAAATGTTCATAAGCATTTTGGAGGAGTAAAAGCCGTTAATGGAGTTGATTTTGAGGTTTATTCAAATCGAATAACAGGTTTAATTGGCCCAAATGGTGCAGGAAAATCTACTATTTTCAACTTAATAACAGGATTTTCAGAGATCGATGATGGATTTATTTATTTTTTAGATGAAGATATTTCCTTTTCCTCTCCCCAAAAAACAGTTGATATTGGCATCGTAAGAACTTTTCAAATACCTGGTGAATTAAAAACAATGTCGGTTTTAGACAACCTTTTAGTTTCCCCAATGAATCATCCTGGAGAATCTTTATTATTTGGATGGATTAATAGATCTAAGTCTAAAAATTTTGAAAAAAAGACAATTGAACTTGCTGAAAAAAATCTTGAAATAGTTGGTTTGAGTCATCTTATGAACGAAAAAGCAGAGAATCTTTCTACAGGACAAAAAAAATTATTAGAACTAGGACGGATTTTAATGATGAAGCCTAAATTGATTTTATTAGATGAGCCTGCCGCAGGAATTAATCCTACTCTAATAAAAAATCTATCAAAGGTGATTCTCGATATAAATAAAAAGCAAAAAATTGACTTTTTGATTATTGAACATAATATGGACTTTATAATGTCAATTTCAGATGAAGTTATTGTAATGGCAGAAGGACAAACCTTAGTTAAGGGACCCCCAAAAGAAATTCAAAAAAATCAAAAAGTATTAAATTCTTATTTAGGTTATAGCCAAAATGACTAAAAATAACATTTCATTAAAAGCTAAAAATATTTCTGCAGGTTATGGTGAACAAATAATTATAAGAAATATAAATTTAGATATTTATGAATCGTCTATAACTACTATAATTGGTCCAAATGGATGCGGNAAATCTACATTTCTAAAATCTATTTCAGGAATAATNAATCCAGTTGAAGGCAACATTGAGATTTATGGTAAAAATGTCACAAACTTGAGTACATTTGAACTTTCAAAAATTGGATTAGGATATGTTCCTCAATCAGAAAATATTTTTCCTTCATTAACTGTTGAGGACAATCTTAAAATGGGAGGATATATTTTAACTGGAGAACAATATAAAAAAAATTTAGATAAAGTTTTAGAAATGTTTCCAGATTTAAAAAGTAAATTACAAGACTCCTCTTCTAATTTATCAGGAGGGCAAAGGCAAATGCTTGCTTTATCTAGAGCTCTAATGCTTGATCCAAAAATAATTATGCTTGATGAACCTACTGCTGGATTGTCTCCAATTATAGTAGATGAAGTATTGGATAATATAACTTCATTAAAAAATTCTGACTTATCTGTTCTACTGGTCGAACAAAATGCTAAAAAAGCATTACAGATATCAGACATTGGAGTGGTTTTTTCTTTTGGAGAAAAAGTTATGGAAGATGGTGCTGATAAAATTTTGAAAGATAAAGAAATATCCAAACTTTATCTAGGAGGATAGATTTTGAAATATATTGATTTGATTTTTGAAAATAAAACGATTGTTGTTTTATTTTGGGTAATATTGATTTTATCCCTTTTAAAGCCATGGCTTTTTGTTAATGGGATTTTGATAGGATCTCTTTATGCTTTAGGATCAATTGGCCTTTCCTTAATTTACGGAAACCTAAAATTTGCCAATATGGCACACGGAGATTTTATGACATTATCGTCATATGTGGCTTTAGCACTTCTTTTATTTTTCTTTCCAAATAGTGAACAATCTGGATCAGTTGGACCATTTACCTTTAAATATGAATTACTGATAGTAATCCCATTTACAGTNGTATTTATAGGATTTTTGGCAGTCTTATTTGATAAGTTGATTTACAAAAAACTTAGAGATTTTGGAGCAGCTCCAGCTGCAATTGCATTAACTTCATTGGGCTTGGCTGTAGGATTGAGAGGGCTAATTCAATTTATATGGGGAACTGATTCAACTAGATTTCCTAGAGAATCTAAACTTTTTTGGGATCTCCCTTTTAAAATAAAAATTCCTCCTGACATGTTTTTTTGCGCAATTGTAGCTTTCTTAATTGCTCTAATCTTTTATTTTGTATTATTTAAAACTAAATTAGGAAAAGCTATAAGGGCTACTTCTGATAATCCTGATTTAGCTAGAATCACTGGAATTAATACAGAAAGAATTATTTTATATATTTGGTTCATAGGGGGGATTTTAGCTGCCACATCAGGAATATTGATAAGTATGCAACAGGCAATTATAACGCCAGTTATGGGTTGGAAAATATTGATTCCATTATTTGCTGCAGTCATAGTTGGAGGGATAGGAAATCCCATTGGAGCTCTGATGGGCGGCCTATTAATTGGAATTACTGGAGAGATTTCAACTGGATGGATAAATCCATCTTATAAACCTGCTGTTTATTTTTTAGTTTTATTAATTGTTTTATTGTTGAGGCCTAATGGTATTTTAGGAAGAAAAGGCAGGCAATTCTAATGGATTCAATACTTTATTTTTTGATTGGCTTTTTAATTATGAGTGGAATTTACTCTGTTTTTTCAGTAGGTCTAAACATTCATTGGGGACANACAGGTTTGTTTAATATAGGTATCGCATCATTTTTTTTACTTGGTTCTTACACAGCTGCTATTATTTCTAGTCCATCTCCAAATCTTGAAAAATATGAAGACTATTTATGGGGAGGTAATTTATCTCAACTAACTATTTTAGGATTTGATATTTGGTTTCCAATTATATTAATTCTATCTGCAATTATTTGTGTACTTGTGGCTATTCCATTAGCTTTCATTACGATTAGATTAAAAGAAGATTATTTAGCTTTAGTTACTCTTGGTTTGGCTGAAACCTTGAGAATAATTTTTGTCAATGAGACATGGCTTGCAAATGGAACTAGAGGGCTTTATTCTATTCCTCGTCCATTTGATTTCATTGATAGAGGAAATTATGATTACATATATTTTGTAGTAGTAATGATTACCTTATCTATCGTTTATATTATTGCTGAAAGGGCTACTAATTCTCCTTGGGGCAGAGTTTTGAGAGGAATCAAAGATAATGAAAATACAATGATTTCAAGTGGTAAAAACGTTTTAAGATTTAAAGTAGAAGCATTTGCCTTTGGGGCTGGAATAATGGGTATTGGAGGTGCTTTATTTACTCATGGAAAGAGATTTATTGATCCTATTACATTCGAACCTATGTTAGCGACTTTTATCATTTGGAGCATGCTGATGGTTGGAGGAAGCGGCAATAACAGAGGAGCTGTTTTTGGGGCATTTTTAATGTGGGGTATTTGGACTTTTACTCAATTTTTACCAGGATTCCTGAGCGATGCAAACTTAAGATTTGTTTTCGTAGGACTGATTATAATTTTATTTCAAGTCTATAAGCCCAATGGAGTAATCCCTGCTAAATAGCAAGGATTACTCGTAAAAGCTATAATCTATGGAGATTCAAATCTTCCAGTTGAAGTTATTTTTCCGTTTTCTATAGTCCATACTTCAATAGTATTGCTTACATCTCCATTTTCATCAATTTCTTGATCTCCAGCAACACCAACATAGTCTATATCTTTTCCATCATTTATTAATTCTAATGCTTTAGCCATGTCTCCAGGACCAACTTTTTCTCCTGGGGCATTTGCTACAAAACGTAGAGAATCTCCATCTACTGTATCTGATCCTGATTTAGCCATTGCTAATGCTAGAAGAATAGCACCATCAAAACCTTCTCCAATAAATGGATTAGTAGGTAGTTCACCATATTTTCCTTCATAAAGAGAAGCAAAAGTTGATTTAGCGTCAGAATCAGGTGCTCCAGGTGCAGTACCATACATACCTTCAAATTTATCTGCGCCTAGTTCATCAAACATTTCTTGATTCTTTGTTCCATCAACAAACATAAAGTCTCCTGTGTAACCACTTTCTATAAGCTCTCTAAGGTAAACAGCAGCTGATTTTGGATAGCTCATTGCGATAATTACATCTGGTTCATGATCTGTAATTGCTTTATCTATTTCAGATTTATAAGAAGGCTGTTCTTGTTCATGAGGTATTTCAGCTTCACAATGTCCGCCTTCACTTTCAAATGTTGAAGTGAAAATATTATTCAATCCTTCACCATATGGGTTATTTACATATATAGTTGAACAATGTTCATAACCTAATCTTTTTGCCATTCTAGCTAAAACTACACCCTGTGCAGCATCAGATACAGTTGTTCTAAACACAGTATCATTATCATCTAGAACTGAAATAGCAGGACTTGTAGAAGCAGGTGAAACCATCACCATTCCTGCTGGAATGGTTTTTGCTTCTGCCACAGCCATAGTTACACCACTAGATAAAGATCCAACAATACCTCCAACTTTATCTATTTCTATAAGCTTACCAGCAGCTTCAGTAGCAACATTTGGGCTTGTTCCGCTATCAGCATGAACAACTGTCACATCTCCACCATTAACTCCACCAGCATCGTTAATTAGACTTACTGCCAAATCAACACCATTCTGTATTGGAGGGCCATAAGCACCTAGGTCACCAGTTTCGTCCATTAAAGTACCTATCTTTGCTCCTCCGCCAGAACAAGCTGTAAGTACAAGTAATGAGGTGACTAAAATTANTATTTTTTTCATCATATCTCCTTGATNTTNAAAAAAGTTATGTCATNTTGGGCATAACAATANTTAATTNTATAATATGATAATTCAAAAGTCTAAGNNTAATTANCCNAGTCNNCCTTCCCACTCATCNAGATTTTCATANTTTTTTATAAAAGANTTNAATTTTTTTTCAGANTCATCTTTTGGANAGAAATTTAGATATTTTCTTGCTGATTCAAGTGACCAAAATCTTCTTGTNTTATCGCTAACTCCATATACAACTAANTANGGNACATCATTTAAATTGNCCTCTAACTTTTTCTATAGATANAGCTTTATCAAACAGGTCNCTTAGATCTCTTTGACTGATATATGCTCCAAGATGNCGTTTTATATTTTGAATTCCNGTCCCNTTATTATTNCTTATAAANTTATTGTTTTGNATTTTTTCATCTATTTCTCTNGGAAANCCTATTCTTACATGAATAAATTCCATTTTTCTNCCAAATTTTCCTGATGCGTANGGAATTGATAAAAGTTCATATGANGCTTTNGCCCATCCATAAAAATTATCAGAATATGGAATCATTTTGGTATTTACCATATCGAGTTTNNTTTCATGNATCTCATTATGTTCATACCAATCTGCAGCATGATTAGATGAGGCAACAATAATTCTTTCTANATTNTTTTTANATNCTGCTTTATAAATTTTATTTGCCATNATGACATTTTTATTCTCTTGGTCAAAAGANNCNATTTCATTATCTAAGTTATTAGGATCTCGTTCTTTATCAGGTCTTATGTATGCTAAATGAATAATNGAATTATGACCTTNTACTNNTTTTTCTATNTCTGAAATTGAAGATTCAGATAGGTTTTGTATTATTNTGNTTGATTNAAACTCTTTATTAAAATCAATATCAACTAAAGTAAGTTCAAATTTTTTTTCTAAATGNGGNATTATTCTNGANGCAACNTATCCGTTTGCTCCTGTAATTAGTACTTTTTTCAATTTTTTATCCGTTGGGTCCTNTTTCTAAAATTTTTAAAATNGGATTATTNTCTAAATTATATATACTATGNTCNCCGTTCTTTTTTAATTCNCCCCAATATAATTTGACCATCATTTCTCTTTGTTTCTTATGTTTTTCTGAGTTTATAAGATTGTTTATTTCGTCNGGNTCAGANTCTAGGTCATAGAATTCATCATAATCAAACCCATTAAAAATATACTTTAANTTTTTGTACCATAAAACTCTTTGNTTTAATTGAAGNCTTGTACCATCATACTCAGAAAAAGATTTATCTATGGTGTTAACTTCATCNGTACAAAGAATTTTTTTGAAAGATTCTGANTCAATATTTCTTATTTCTTTTTGNTCTAATAAATCTAGTATTGTAGGGCATAAATCCATACTTGATACCAAATCATTTGATAATTTNNCTTTTTTTATTTCTGGNCCTGAAATAATCATAGGTATTCNGTAGATTTCTTCAAATGCACATANATTTTTAGCGTATATNCCGTGTGANGATAANGCTTCACCATGNTCTGAAGTNAAAATAATAATAGTATTGTCTAATTCNCCTTTTTCTTCNAGTANATCTATTATCTTNCCATATTCATGATCTATTTCTGTGACCATTGCATAATAATTTCTTATTGACTCTATATGATCTTGTTTNGTCATATTTTCAAAAACTTTTTTACCTCTTTTATAAATATTNGGTTTGTCATNGAAATCATCATTAAANGACTTAGGNAATTCTAANTCAATATTTTCATACATATCNTAGAACTTTTTAGTAGANATAAAAGGATCGTGTGGTTCTATTACAGANGCAAAACAAGCCCAAGGNTTATCTCCNTTTTCTTTATTTATNAATTCTTTTGCTNTTTGGGATACTAGNCCTACAACTCTTTCTTCAGTATCCATATTTGAAACCCCATAGAAAGGCGTGTTTTTGTANCCAGGAGGGTTATCTATAAATAGATGAGGCATACTTTTATCTATACTATCTTTATGTTTTTTATTTGCATTAATATACTCAGTTGAAGCTCCATCCTGAAGTTCGTATTCATTCCATCCAAACTCTTTTAGATTATTTGTTCTTTCAACGTGCCATTTCCCGTAATAAGCAGTATTGTAACCATCTTCTTTGAGTCTTTGAGCCCAATGCTCTTTTTCTGTTCTTAAGTTTGACTGATCCTGGTCAACAGTATGTGTAACAGTTGTAACACCATGATTATGAGGTAATAATCCTGTCATTATGCTAGCTCTTGCTGGTGAACAAACAGGATTTGCGGTATGGGCCCTGTTAAATTTAACCCCTTTTTCTGCCAATTTATCCAAATTTGGTGTCAGGCATGAATTATTTTCATCTAGTACTTGGCCGTGCATTTGGTCAACCATCAAGAAAAGTAAGTTTTTTTTCATAAGAACCTTCTTAAATAAATGGCTTTATTTTTTCAAAATTCCCACCAACAATTTCTTTAGATTCAATGGATAGCCAGTCTTCTAAAATATCAGAGTATAGGCCTCTGAAATCAAAGTTAAATTTAAGGTCTCCTTCGACTCTTTCGCTTGGATCTAAAGAAGGATATTCATTATAATGCCCACCTTTTACACTTTCTCCAATTAAAAAAGATACTCCTCCAGATCCATGATCTGTACCAGTACCATTATCATCAATTCTTCTTCCGAATTCAGAGAAAATAAACACTAACACCTCTTTCCCTTTATTGTGTTCCTTCAAATCTTCAAAAAAAGAACTCAATGCATCTGAAAGTTGTTGCCATAAATATTCTTGTAAAACAACCTCATTTGTATGAGTATCGAATCCGCCATGGTTTACATAGAATATTCTAGTACCAAAATTTGCAAAATGGACCTGCGCTACACCTTTTAATTGCTTTGCTATGTTTGTATCTGGATATTCTATGTTTGATTTATAAAGCTTTGGCGCTTCATTTATAATATCTATACCTTTAGCAGCATCTAATCCTGTTTTACCTAAGTAATTCATAGTAAAGTCGTTTCCTATAACAGGACTGTAGAATCTTTTAAAAGTATCCATTGCTTTGGTTTTGTTTGCTTCATCTGAAATTGATGTAAAGAGTCCATAGTTATCTATATCACCAACTGAAGTAACAGGGACATCAGGAGCTACTAAAGCTCTAGGTAAATATTCACTGAAATTAACTGCAGTTACTACATTATCTCCACTTGGATCTATATCTTTTATTGCTTGGCCAAGCCATCCTTTTGACCCAACTTTGTTTGGTTCAGCTGTGTGCCAAATATCCATAGATCTAAAATGCGATCTGTTTGGAGTTGGATATCCAACTCCATGAATAATAGCCAAGTTGCCTTCTTCATAGAATTTTTTCATTATTCCCATACCTGGATTTAGTCCAAGTTTATTATCTAATGGGATAATTTCTTCATCTTTTAACATTATGTTTTTTCTAGAGTCTCTATATATAGGGTTTTCCCATGGAACGATACAATTTAAATAGTCATTCCCTCCAGAAAGCTGGATAGTTACTAGAACTTTTTCATCATTTGATATCATAAGTTTCTCCTAATTTATCTTATATACCTGAATTCTATTTCTATTTGAGTCTAGTATTAGTAGATTTTGGTTGTTATCTACTATTACCGAGGTTGGGTCCCAAAAGTAGGACTCTATTCTTGCAGATTCTTCATGAGGTTCAACTTCATCTATTGGAATAACCGGAACAAATGATTCTCTTGCTTTTTTTTCATCCATATTTGCATTTATATATTCTTTTGCCCATTCTGAAAGAGTTGACTCTCCTCTTAAGAAACCGCAATAATCAAAGTTTTCATCATAAATTTGAATTTTTTGATTTCCCCAATCACAAACATAATAAAATCCCTTATCATCTTGAGTAACATCTGAAGGTCTAAATAACTCTCCCTCTTTTGTTCCTGATTTACCAAATTGATCTAAAAAATTTCCGTCTTTGTCAAATATTTGAATTCTGTCATTTCGCCAATCTGCAACTAGTACTTTTTCATTTATGATTTTGATTCCCCATGGTTTATCGAATTCACCAGGTTTATCACCTTCTTTACCCCAAGTCTTAACAAAATCACCTTCTGTAGTCATAACTTGAACTCTATTATTTAAATTGTCTGTTATGTAAAGTAAATCATTTGCGTCGCTAGTTATTCCTGATGGAAAGTTTAATTGTCCTTCTTTTTCACCCTTAACCCCCCAGCGTTTTACAAAATCACCTTCAGGTGTGAAAATTGAAACAGTATGAGTATACTCATCGGTAACATAAACATTGTCTTTTGAGTCGAATGTTAATGAACAAGGCCAATATAATTCACCTGGATTTTTTCCAAATTTAGAAAATTCTCCAAAATAATTATTTTCAATATCTAGCATTGAAATTCTTAGTCCTACAGTATGAAATGCACCACTTCTATTTACAACATATACTTTGTTTTTACTATTTATAGCTAGGTCTCTTGGTAAATGAAAACCTCTACCTCCTACATCAGCTGTAAATCCTACTGAATGGGTATATTGAATTTTAACTTTCTCGTTAAGCTTTTTCATTATGTCATTTGAAATTCTCTGGAAGAAGAGATTAATTTAATAATAATCGAAACAGATTCTTCATTCAGCTCAATAGAATCGTCATTTATATGATCTGACAGAGCATCTATAGTGCTTGAATGAAGGTTAATATATCCTAACTCTTCTAGGCAAATTTCTAAAATATTTTCTTTATTAGGGTCTTTAGATAAAATATTTTTAATTACTTTTTTTTCAGTATTACCTAAGAAATCAGCAGCAAAATTAATTCGTTCTACTACAGATCCTGTATTTATCCATTCTTCTCCGCCTTGCCATCCTTCGACTGAAGTAGGATTTAGTAATGGTTGCCCCATTAATCCTGAGCTAATAGTTGCTTGATAAACTTCTTCGGAAGGAATCTCAAATCCTCCTGATAACCTTACAGCGTTAACTACTAATTCTGCTGGACTTTTTATCCTATTGTTAATTATCTGTTCGTTTCTAAAGTATTTTGACTTAAATAAATCTCTAAGAATTTCTTTGATATTATAGGAATGTTTAAAGTAGGACTTAACTATAAAATTGATAGCATCTTCGTCTAATGGTTTTTTATGCGGCCACTGAGGAACAGGCAATTCATCTTTTATGAAAAAATGATATAAATGTCTTGCTATATATCTTGCTGTTGATTCTTGTTTGCATATGATTTTTATTACATCTTCCCCGTTAAAATTACCTTTTTCACCTAAAAATTCTTTTTCACCAAAATCATGATCATTTTGATCGAACTTAAATTGCCATGCAACGTAATTATATGGTCTTGCTGTGTTATTACGCATCTTTATAGACATGTATGGCATGTTTTCAACTGTCCAGCCTGTGAAAGCTCTTGAACATTCTTTTATATCTTGTTCTGAGTAAGATCCGACACCCATAGAAAACAATTCTAAAATTTCTCTTCCATAATTTTCATTTATGTTAGTTTTATGATTATCTTGATTATCTAACCACATGATCATTGCAGGATCTTTAGATAATTGAATAAGAATATTTTCAAAACTACCTAATCCATGGTCTCTGAACATCTCTACTTGAGATGTCATTACTTTTCCTTGAATAAGCTTGTGTTGCCCTGTTGCGAATAATCTATGCCAAAATAATGCCATTTTTTCGTCAAAAGGAAACTTTGAATGAGCTAATCTGTACATCCAAAAAGCTCCTGAGCTATTTACACTTCTTACGTCAGAAAGATCTATTTGATATCGTCTTAATAAGTCTTTAGGAACAGGATTTTTATCTTCATTATCTAGCAAGAAATCTACAGCATCTTCAAAGTTTTTTTCAGATAAGAAATCTATTTCTTCTCTTGATCCTCCAAAGCAAACTCTTCTTAATAAGTGTGCAATTTCTTCTTGTTTAGTTTTATTTTTCGTTGTCATTACTCAATTTCTTCTTTGCCAATAAAGTTTTTCTTAGCTTGATCCTTGCTGAATAAACAATTATCAAAGCAGCTAATATTGGAAGCCATCTTGATGCCATACCTTCTTCTATTCCAAAGCTCCCTAAAATCAATCTTATTATAAAAGAAATTATTAAAAGTGCACCAATTTCTAATAACATTATTTGCAATCTACTCATTTTTTTCTCCTTAATTAAATTATATTTCTTGATATGTAATATGTCGCCATTAAACACATGGATAAATTTTCTATTATTGTAAGATTTGATAGAGGAATATTGAAAGATGTTCCTAGGCAAGCACAATTAACATTCTGATTATTTCTTAGTTTATTAAATATCCCAAAAGTTTGAGGAATTAGGATAAACAATGTTGCTACATTAGAAAATAATAAGAAATATCCTGATAGAAAAAAAACTCCTAAACTTAATTCTATAAAAGGATATATTATTCCGAATCTAAAGAACTTTTTTGTAATTGGGTCATAATTAGAAAAAGAAATAGCAAATTGTTTAATATTTTGTAATTTCAAAAAAGAAAAAATAATGAAAAAGAATCCCATAAAAAATCTCATGAATCCATTAATTGTATTTTCAGAATTGTTAAATGAAATTACAGTTAGTAAAAGGACAAGCCCTAAAGTTATAAAAATTGGTTTGTAAGTACTAAAGTAACTTATAATTATATTTTTTCCTTTTGTTGAATTTTTTGAAACTGTATAGTCTCCTACAGGACTTAATATCTTATTAAGTTCTGCAATTTCGTAATCTTTAATAGAAACGACTACCAAGCTTCCATCTTCCAAAGTAACAATAGCTTCAGAAATATTATCTTCTAGCTCAAGTTTTGTTTTAATTGTAGAAACACATCCTTCGCAGGTCATTCCGTCTATTTTAAATTTATATTTATTCATTATTTTTTATTAAAAGTCTGTATTGCACCATGGTTTTTGTTCTACGAAAAACATTTTTGTTAATTCTCTGAGAGAGTTATGATTTTCTACGTCTATATTTCCTGCTTGAAAATGTTCACCAGGAGAAGTTCCTCCAAAGTATATTGAACTTAGATCTGAAGGTCTCATAAAAATATCTGGTTTCTTTTTTACTTTTTTTACTTCAGTATTATTGCCATCTGTTTCAATTAAATAAGTACCTTCAATATCCTGTTGATTTTGACCTGTAATACTAATTGTCATATTCCCTTTATAGTTATACGTCCTACTTTCAAGCATTTTTATAGGATCAATTATCCTGACCCATAATCCATCAATGGTATCTCTTTTTAATTTTCTTGGGTTTTCCAACATCAAGTAAAGAGGATCACTTGGAGCTCTTCTATTAAAAGTGATTTCTTCAACTAATTCGACACCAAAAATATAGTGCCATAAAGCATTATTAGTTTCTCTGTCTATTGATATTATCTCTTCAACTCTTAGCGTCCCTTTATCATCTTCGTGGGCAACTCCAGATTCTTTATCAAAATTATAAAAAGCATACCCTGAAGGTTTATTATCTTTGTAGGCTATTACAAAAAAGAAACCACTGTTTCCGGATTTGTTATACATTGTTTGGTCATCTTCATAAAGCATGTAATTCCAATATCCTTGAGTCCTATCAGTTGCGCCATTTTGACATTTACTAAATATGTCATAAATTTTTGGAATTTCCTTTAATGCTGTATTTTTATCTACTAATTCAAATCTAATTGAATCATTTTTTGGTTTTGATAAATTGGTATGGTTTGAATTTATTGACCAGTCTTCTCTGATTGTTGCAAGGCCGTATCCAAATCTACTGTAAAGCAATGATTGAGATGCCCATAAACCTGATATTGAATCTCCTCTTTCTTTTGCTTGTGAATGAAGTTTTTTCATCATAGAAGAAAAAATACCTTTTCGTTTATGAGTTGGCAGGGTACCCATAAAAGCTATGCCTGCCATGCTTAAACTATTTCCGCCTGGAATAGTCATGGAATAATTATCTGCTCCTCCTGTTCCTACAATTTTACCTATCTCTGTATCGAATGCAGCTAATAATCTATCACTTGGTTCATTCCAATTATCAAAATCAATCATAAACCTGTCATTGACCATTCTTTTTACAACATCTTTGTTAGGGATGTCTCCAAATACAGTTCTTACGGACTTACGCCATTCAAAAACATTTGATTTATCTACAGGTATAATTTTTACTGACATTTTATTTTTTCCTAAGTGCTTCTTTTCCTGCTTTAAGTGTTTCTATAATTTTATCGACATCATAAACACATCCACCCCAAGTTCCTCCGCTAACATCCTGTAAAGCTGCCCATAATCTCGTGTCGTCAGGTAAATTTTTGTTAGCTTTAATTTCTAAAGATGCGTCTCTTTGACTAAACTCTTTATCTCCCCAATCTTTTCCTTTATTTTCACCATCTTCTCCAACTAGATTAATTGAACCTATTAATTTCTTTGTATCAATAATTATCTCTATCAAATCTCCTTCTTTAAGTAATCCAATAGGACCACCTGCAAGAGCTTCAGGCCCAATATGACCAATACATGCTCCTGTTGAAACTCCAGAAAATCTTGCATCAGTAAGTAAGGCTATTTCTTTACCATATGATAAGTGTTTTAAAGCAGCTGTAATTTGGTATGTCTCTTCCATTCCTGTTCCGTTAGGTCCCCCACAAATTATTACTAGTATTTCGCCTCTTTTCAATTTATCTGGACCTGTAGATTTTATGGATCTCATAGCATCATTTTCAGAGTTAAAAACTCTTGCATAACCAGTATTTCTATAAACTCCATCATCATCAATTACCTCAGGATCAATAGCCGTAGACTTAATTACGGATCCTTCGGGAGCAATATTTCCTAATGGAAAAGTTACTGTTGAAGTAAGGCCTTTTAGAGTTGCATTAGATTTACTCATTATTACATTATTGGGATCAACTTTATCATTTTCAGAAAGGAAATTTCTTACATATTTTCTTCTATCTGATTCCTCCCACCATTCTAAGTTTTCCCTTAATGTTTTTCCTGTTGCAGTAAGTACATCTAAATTTAATAAGCCTAATTTTTTTAAGTTCAACATTACTTCTGGTACGCCTCCTGCTGCATAAAATTGTGCAGTAGGATGTCCAACAGGGCCATTAGGCAGAACATCAACTAACCTTGGAACGTAACTATTAACTCTTGCCCAATCTTCAACGTTCATTCTTTTTCTTCCTACTGCATGGGCAATAGCAGGTAAATGAAGCAATAGATTTGTTGACCCTCCACATGCTGCATGAAGCACCATAGCATTTTCAAATGCTTTGTCGGTAAGGATTTGATCAATAGTTATATTTTTATTTTCTAAATTCATCAAAGCCTTTGCAGATCTTTTTGCATTATTGGTCCAAGCGGGAGTACCACTTGGAGTACAAGCAGAATGAGTTAATGCGATTCCTAGAGATTCAGCTATAACTTGAGAAGTTCCTGCTGTTCCTAAAAACTGACAACCTCCTCCTGGTGAGGCACAAGCTCTACAACCCATATCTTGAGCATATTCAAGAGATATTTCACCTTGAGCAAATCTTGCTCCAATAGATTGAATTTTTCCTGCATCTTCACCGTTTTTGGGAGCTAAAGTTGATCCTCCGGGCACTATTATTGAAGGTTTATTCTTCATACCAGCTAGAGCCATCATCATTGCAGGTAAGCCTTTGTCACATGACGCTATTCCCATAACAGCTTTTGCAGTAGGCAAAGATCTTGCTATTCTTCTAAATACCTTTGCCGCATCATTTCTGTATGGTAAAGAATCAAACATCCCAGTAGTTCCTTGGGTTCGTCCATCACAAGGATCAGAACAATATGCTGAAAAAGGCAATCCTCCCATTTCATTTATGGTGTTTGCTGCATTTTCAACTAAAGATGATAATTCCCAATGACCTGTATGAAAACCTAATGCTATTGGCTCTCCGTCTTTATTTTTTAATCCTCCGCTAGTAGAAAGAATTAAAAATTGCTTTCTTAGCAATTCACTTGGATTCCATCCCATTCCTGCATTTTGAGTTAACCCAAAATGGTTACCACTAGGTTCATTAATTAATATTTCTGGTGTAAAAGGAATACTTCCAGAAGGACCATCTGCATGCGTTTGAATTTTATATGTCGCTTCTGAACTTCCTTCAATAATGTCTAAAAATGAGACATTTAAATTTTTATCTGATACCACATTCTCTCCGATCATTCTCTTATGACTTAATAATAAAATATTATAAAGAGATAGATATATCTATTGATATAAATTACGTAATTATAAGATTTTCAAACAGCATATGAGTTGGAATGTTATTTCAAATTTAAATAAACCTGAAGTAATGTATTTGAATAATTGCTCTAATTGATACATAATTTCTATATGAATAAATCTAGTTATGAATTCTATTCAGAAGCAGTAAATAAACTCAATTCAGTAATTGAAGAAATTCAAATTAAATGTGATAAAAGAGGAATTGATTTTTCTTCAAAGGTACCGCCTCAAACTATAAAGAAAGGTGAAATGCTTGTTTCTTTAGGACAATCACATCAGATTCAGAGCTTCGCTTTAGCTCTTGAATATCTTTATAGTGTAGACATAGAGCTAAATACATGAATAAATTTATAGCTACAGCTTTATTTGTTATGACCTCAATGATGATATTAGTTATCTTTGCTTCATGGTTTCTTACTAAATAATTGATAAACTTGAAAGGTAGCTATTAATATTCCAGCCAGAATCTATTGATAGCTACATAATTTGCCTGTTTTCTAATTTTCCATAAAAAAGGATGCCAAAAATCATCTCAAACCTTTAGAAGAATTATATTTTTAATATTTAATTGATAGAATTTTTGTATATATCTTGAAAAGGATTACTATGAGTGAATTGATTCCTAATGTGAGCGTTCAAAAAGAAGCCAATATATATTTTGAAGGAAAAGTAATAAGTACATCAATATATTTTTCTGATGGTTCAAAAAAAACCTTAGGCGTAATGCTAAAAGGGGAATATGAGTTTGGTACAGACCAAAAAGAAATCATGGAAATAATGTCAGGAAAACTCGATGTGTTGCTTCCTAATAAATCTGAATGGATAAGTATAAAAAGCGGAGATATTTTTGAGGTTCCCAAAAATAGTTCGTTCAAATTAAAAATTTATGAAATAACAAATTACTGTTGCGAATATGTAAATTAATAAATATTTAAATTTCCGCTTTAGAAGTGTAATAAAAACGTGCTACTACTTACAAGTTCCGTATATAAATAATAGCACTTAATTATTGTATCTCAGAACCAAAAAAAATGACCCTCAAAGCATAATCTAAAGTGGATTAGAGAAAATGTTTTATAGAGGGTCAAATATCCTGTACTAGAAAATCTTTTCTAGTAGTCGGCTCAATATAATTTTATCATATACAAATTTGTAATCTGCATTCTTCTAGCTCCAAGTGCGATCATGAGAATCTAAGTCATCCCATTCTGAAGTTTCATTAAATGCTCCTTTAGGATATATTGAAAACTTGTTTTCCCCTTCATGAACTCCTTCTGAAGCCTTGGCAAGATGCTCTTTTACAGCCTCTTCATTTAACTCTATTCCTAATCCAGGAGCATCTGTTATATTTACATATCCATCTTTTATCATCGGCCCTTCTTGCCCAACTAATGAAACTATATCATTCCACCAAGGGTTATCTACAGAGTGCATTTCTAATGCAATGAAATTTTCTATTGTGGCTGCACAATGTACATTTGCCATAGCAACGATTGGTGATCCTGCTTGATGCAAAGCAATTGGAATGCCTGCATCTCTACAATAATCTCCAATTTTTTTTGTTTCTAATATACCGCCTGAAGTTGCTAAATCTGGGTGTGCAACTGAAATGGCCCGCGCTTCGACTAAAGGCTCAAATCCTTCTTTGCAGTAAATGTCTTCGCCTGTACATACAGGTGTATCGACTCTGTTTTTTAACATCTTCCACTGATCCACTAATTGCCATGGGATCATATCTTCATACCAAGCCAATGTAAATTTATCTAAAGCCTTACCTATCCTGATAGCATTTTCGACTCCCATATGACCAAAATGATCTGAAGCTAAAGGTATTTCATAGCCAATTATTTCTCTAACTGTTTTTACATATTCTTCCATTTTTGAAATCCCATAATCAGTTACTTGAATACCTGTAAATGGATGCATAACATTGGCGGTCTCATCAATAAGATTTTTATTTACTACCCCATTCTTAAATTCTGATGCTATCCATAGCCCTATATCCATTTTTAAGAATTCGAACCCATTTTCCATTCTTTTTTTGAGAGCATTTCCCATTTCAACAGGATCTTTTTTTAATGGAGTATCTGCATAAACTTTTATTTTGTTTCTATATTTTCCTCCAGCAAGCATATATGCAGGGACTCCATATGCTTTACCTGCTAAATCACATAATGCCATTTCTACACCGCAAACACCTCCAGCTAGCCTTCCATGCCCTCCAAACTGTTTAATTTTTTGGAAAATTTTATCGATATCACAAGGATTTTCTCCAAGAATTTTGCTTTTTAAAGATAATGCATATCTAGCCGATGCTCCGTCTCTTACTTCTCCAAGACCAACTATGTCTTGATTAGTGTAAATTTTTATGATTGGCCATCGCCATCCTCCGTCTCCAATTACTGATATTCTCATATCAGTAATTTTTAGATCTGCAGGATTGGAATATGATTTAATATTATTTGACATGATTTACTACTTTCTATTTTTTTTCCAATTTTCAAAATCCCTGTTCATTTCATCAGAAAACTCTCTATCTACCTCTCCTGGAGTATATTTTCCTTCCATAATCCTTTGTTGCCCAAATTCATCTTTTAACCTTACATTCTCAGACGATAAAACTACCTCCTCTACTAAATGCGGTGGAATAAAGATAACTCCTGACTTTGTTCCTAAAACAACATCTCCAGGAATACATGTCGCTTCCCCAATTCTGATAATACCATTTATTTCAGGCATACTAACGTCATTGATTGCACTTGGGTCAAACCCTCTAACGAAAGCATTAAAATCTTCCATTTCATAAATTCTTTGAGTGTCTCTGATTCCTCCATCTATTACCATTCCAGTTCCTGTTTTCGATTTAATTGCTGTGGTTAGATTGTCTCCTGCAAAAGTTCCATCAAATACTTTTCCAAATAAGTCCACAACTATTAAATCATCATTTACTAATTCATCAATAACCCAAGAATTTTGGAAACCTATTCTTTTTTCCTCTTTTCCTTGTTTTTCAATTGCTTCATTGAGATCAGGTCTTTTTGGTACCCATCGGCATGTTACGGCTCTTCCTACAATTACTCTGTCTGGGTGCAAGTTATTCCAATTTCCTGCAAATTGAAAATGATATCCATTTTTTCTGCATGTTCCCCAAGCCTCTTCAGTAGTTACTAATTTCATTCTTTCAATGAGATCTTTTGGAACTAAGGGCCTTAAATTTTTATCTCTATCTCCATTCCATGAACTTGTTATTGATTTTATGATTTCTGGATTAGTTAGTTTCATTTTTTCCCTTTTTATTGTCTAATTAGTTTGAAATATTTTTAAATTTTTCAATTATTTCATTTTGAATGTTTATCATTTTTTTTATCAATACTTCTGTCTCTTCTAAAACCTTTTCAGAATCCTCAGGTATAAACAACATAGTTTTTGATTTGATATCTATATTTTCATCTATATTATTTTCAAGAAAAACTTTTATATCAAGAAGGCTGTCCTTAAATTTTATTGTTACCTTATCTTTGTTTCCTGTAATTGAAATAATATTTTTTGATTTATGGCATAGAATTTTTATTCTGGTTATTATAATTAGCCGATCTAATTCAACAGGAATCTCTCCAAATCTATCCTCAATCTCTTTCTTGATTTCAATTAAATTACTTGTTTCTCTAATTTTAGATAAACGCATGTACAAATTAAGTCTTATTTTAATGTCTTCTATATATTCTTCAGGGATTCTTGAATCTATATCAATGTCCACTGTATTAATCAGAAAAAAACCTAAAGCTTCTTCGTTTCCATTTTTTAGAGAATCTATAGCTGATTCTAATAAAGAATTGTATAGTTCAAGTCCAATTGAACTAATATTTCCACTTTGTTCCTTCCCTAAGATATTTCCTGCGCCTCTGATTTCTAGATCTCTTAGTGCTATATCGTATCCACTTCCAAACTCAGCTGTATTTATTAATGCGTTCAATCTTTGCTCAGATAAATCATTTATTCTGGAATCTTTTGGAAGAAGAAAATAAGCATGTGAACTTTTTTCACTTCTCCCTATTCTCCCTCTCATTTGATAAAGTTGAGATAAGCCAAATTTATGTGAATTATTTATAAACAATGTATTAACATTTGGCATATCAATCCCAGATTCAATAATTGTTGTGCAAACAAGTACGTCAAATTTATTTTCCATGAAGTTTGTAATAATTGTTTCTAGTTTCTTTTTATCCATTTGACCGTGAGCAATCTCTATTTTTGCTTCAGGTACGATTGTCTTTATTTGTTTGGCTATAATTTCTATATTGAAGATTTCATTATTTACAAAAAAGACTTGTCCTTTTCTCTCCATTTCTCTTAATATTCCTTCTCGAATAAGAGCATCCGAATAAACTGATAGATAATTATTTACAGGAATCCTATTCTCAGGAGGGGTATTTATAACACTTAGGTCTCTTACTCCATTTAGGGCTAAACTTAAAGTTCTTGGGATTGGAGTAGCACTTAGACTTAAGATATCAATATCAATTTCTCTCTTCTTTATTTTTTCTTTTTGTTCAACTCCAAATTTATGCTCTTCATCTATTATTAGTAAACCTAATTTATTAAAATCAATTTTTTCGTTTAGTAACTTATGAGTTCCAATAACTATATCTACGTTTCCAATATTTAAATTATTTAATATCTCATTATTTTTTTTGTTTGAAACAAATCGAGACATATATTCTATCTTTATAGGAAAAGGCTCAAACCTTTCCTTAAAAGTTTTATAGTGCTGAAGGGCTAAAACTGTTGTTGGTACAAGGATTGCAACTTGATAACCATTTTCTACCACTTTGAAAGCAGCTCTCAGCGCTACTTCTGTTTTTCCAAACCCAACATCTCCACACAGTAATCTATCCATTGGATTATTTGATACTAGGTCTTGATTTATTTCTTCAATAGATTTTCTTTGATCTGGAGTCTCATCAAACTCAAAAGACTCTTCCAAGACTTTGTACCAATCTGTACTTTTTTTATAACTTTTTCCTTTGATATTCTCTCTAGCTGCATAGATTTGAAGCAATTCTCCTGCAAGTATTTCGATAGATTTCTTTACCTTGATCCTGGTTTTAATCCATTTGTTAGATCCTAAAGTGTCAAGAGTAGGTTCATTTTTTTGAAAAGATTTATATATCTGAATTCGATCAATTTGATCCGAAGGTACATACAACTTATCTTCATTTTTATACTCTAAAACAATAAATTCTTTATCAGAAGTACCAATCTGTATGGTTCCTGTAAATTTTCCAATTCCGTGATCTATATGCACCACATAATCATTTAATTTAAATGGTTCTGATGAAATACTGGATGGCATATTATTAGAATATGATTTAAATACTCTTTTTTTCTTTCTCCCAAAAATCTCTTTATCAGTTAATAGCAATAATGACTCATTTTTACTCTTGATCCTGAATCCTTCACCTGCGTTTTTTGAAACGATATTTATTTTATCTTTTGAAAATGTTTCTATATTACTAAAAATTTTTGTTTTATCTGAACCAATGATCTCTTTTATTCTTGAAGGGTAATCTGTTGAAATTATTATTTTTTCGTTTTTATTTTTTGAATCAATATATCTAAATATATTATCTTTTTTAAAATCAAATATTTTTGGAATTACAAAGTCTATATTTTTTGATTTTTCCCCCTCACTCTCTCTTTGATTAAGTTCTATGGTAGTTTTTTTAGCTAATAAACATTTCAGGACTTCATTTTTAGTCATATAAGGTATAGGAAACCTTTTTTTTACAACTTTTTGATCAATCTTATATAAGTAGTTTTCGTTTCTTTTTTTATCTATAAGATTTAATTCTAAATCAACATTGTGGGTTTCAATTTTTACTATCAGTGTTTCATTTTTTATATAATCAAATAATGACCCATTATCAAAAAAACCTGAATAAAAGTTAATCAATTCATCGTTTTCTCTTCTTCTAATCGATTCAAAATTTTCTATTATTTTTTCTTCTTCTTTTATTTCAATATCATCAAAAAAAATTCTGTTACTATTTTTTATTTTTGTTAAATCTTGGAAAACATTTGTTTCTTGAACAGGAGATATTATAATATTATTTATATTTTTGTAAGATTTTTGAGATGATGTTTCAAATATCTTTATGCTTTCAATTTCATCATAAAAAAAGTCAATTCTAATGGGATTTTGCTCAGATAGACAAAATAAATCAACAATATCGCCTCTTTTTGCAAATTGTCCAACTGATTCAACTATAGAAGCATTTATATATCCAGCTCTTATCAATGAATCTATAAAATCTTTTTGACTTATTTTATCTCCTATTTTTAGATTCATTGAAAGTTTTTCAAAGTTATCTATGGAAAGAGTTTTAGTGCTTAGAGATTGGATAGATGTACAGATAATAGGTGTTTTCTTTTGAAATTCACCTGTAAATAATCCTTCCAAGCATCTCATCCTATCTTTTATACTTTTGTTATCGGGTTTGTATTTTTCTAGAAAAATTTCGTTTCTTTCAGAGAAATTTAAATTTGAAGTCGTGCTACTCCAAAAGTTAATGCTGTCTAGAATTTCTATTGATTCTTCTGGATTTGATGTGATAACTATTGTTGGGACATTAAATAATTTACTAAGTGTTGAAATTATGTAACCATAGCTTGATTTACTTGATAGTAGTTTTTGAGGTGTTTTTTTACGCAAATCACTAACCACATTTGAAAATGCGGGGTTATTAAGTAAAAACTCGTGAATCTCTATCAAATGATTCGATTTCATAATCAGATAAAATATATTTTATTAGAAAATTATTTTTTTGTTTAATAAAAAAGATATGAATTGATACTTTAATGACAAATATAGATAAGAAAAGAATAATAATAAAAATTGGAAGTAACCTAATTACAGAAAATGAAAATATATTAAATGATTCTGTAATTGAAGATTTATGTAATCAAATTTCTGCTATACATGATAAAGGTTTTCAGGTTATTGTAGTTTCTTCAGGAGCTGTAGCTGCAGGTAGGCAATACTTAGGTATTTTGAATAAAGATATAAAATTTAATGATTCGCACCTTGTTCAAAAGCAAGTTTTAGCTTCAATAGGACAGCCTTTACTTATGAAAGCGTATGAAAAATACTTTTCAAATAATTTAAAAGGAATTTCTCAGGGGTTACTTTCACGAGAAGATTTTGAAAATAGGTCTGGTTATCTAAACATTAGAAATACTCTTAACGAATTATTAAGCGTGGACATAATTCCAATAATCAATGAAAATGATGTTGTCTCTACAGATGAATTAGAAGACAAGGCATATGGGGACAATGACCGATTATCTGCTATGGTTGCAAACGCAGTTGATGCTGATGTTTTGATCTTACTTGGTACAATTGATGCTCTTTATACATCAGATCCAAACTTTGATAAAAATGCAAAAAAAATCAAAATAGTTGACAGTATCTCTGAGGATATAATAAGTTATGCAAAAGGCCCATCTGACAAAGTAGGATCTGGCGGAATGGCATCAAAAATTCAAGCTGCGAATATTGCTATAAATTCAGGTATAGATATGTTCATTGCACCTGGATATGAAAAAAATGTAATACTTAGAATAATTTCTGGAGATGATATTGGTACAAAATTTGTTGCTAAAGAATCTCTTAAAGAATCTAGGAAAAGATGGTTAATGACAGGTTATTCTTCTTCAAAAGGAGAAGTAATTTTAGATGAAGGTGCAATTAAAGCAATTGAAAATTCAAGCTTGCTACCAGCAGGGATTTTAGACGTTTCAGGAAATTTTGATAGAGGGGATATTATCGGATTAAAAAACTTAGAAAAAAAAATTATAGGTTGGGGTATAGCTAATTATTCTTCCTTAGAAATAAGTAAAATTAAAGGTATGAAAACCAAGGATATAATTAACACTGTTGGTAAAAATTTTGGTTCAGAAATAATTCATAGAAACAACTTAGTTATAACAATTTAAAGCATATGTTAGAAAAATTAGAAAAAAAATTAATAGAGGTAAAGAAATTTTCTTCAGATTTATCATTAATTGATTCTGAAAAAAGAAAATTATGCCTTAGCATATTGTCTTCTAAGCTTATTTCAAATAGTGCAAAAATTATTGAAATAAATTCTAATGAATTAAAAAATGCATCTATAAATGGAATTGAAAACCATGTTATAGAAAGAATGAAAATTACTGATTCTACGATTTCTAGAATGGTTGATTCTTTGGAAAATGTATCAAATTTAGATGATACTGTCTTAGAAGTAATAGACTCCAATATAAGAGACAATGGACTTGTAGTAAAGAAAGTTAGGGTTCCTTTAGGAGTTCTAGGTGTTATTTTTGAAAGCAGGCCAAATGTAGTTATAGAAATTGCATCTTTAGCAATTAAGTCTGGTAACGGCTTGGTTATGAGAGGAGGAAGTGATTGTATAAAGACCAATTTAGCTCTTTTTGAACTTGTTTCTGAATCTATGAAAGAGGCGGGATTGCCTGAGAAATCAATGTATTTTTTAGATTTTACTGATAGAAAAGCAGTAGATATTATTTTATCAATGGATAAATATATTGATTTACTTATACCTAGAGGATCTTCTTCTCTTGTAAATTTAGTGAATCAAAAAGCAAAAATGCCATCAATTACAGGAGGAGTGGGAGTTTGCCATACATTTATTGATAATAAAATTGATATGGAGTTAGCATTAAGTGTTCTTGATAATGCAAAAACTCAAAATACTTCAGTTTGTAATGCATTAGATACTATAATTATTCACAATGAATCTTTAGATATTATAAATCCTTTATTTAATTTATTTTTAGAAAAAAAAGTTGAAATAAGGGCAGATAAATATTCGTATGAAAAATTTAATGAAAAATCAAAAATTAAATTAGCTTCAAAATCTGATTTTGGAGAAGAGTTTCTTGATTTAATTGTTAGCATAAAAACTGTAAAAAATATTGATGAAGCTATTAGTCATATAGAAAAATTTGGCTCAAAGCATTCTGAAGCAATAATAACTAATGATGAAAAACAAGCAAAATATTTTTTGGACAGAGTAGATGCATCTGCAGTTTTTCATAATACATCTACTAGATTCAACGATGGATTTGAACTAGGCTTAGGAGCTGAAGTTGCTGTTTCAACAGATAAATTACATGCTAGAGGGCCAATGGGTATAAATGATTTAATGACCTATAAATGGGTGGTAACAGGAGAGGGACAACTAAGGTCTTAGATTTTTATGAAGAACTTAAATACAATTATGGTTCCTGCATCATCTGCGAATTTAGGTTCGGGATTTGATGTTATTGGAGCATGCTTAAATGTTTGGAATGAGATTAATTTTAGAAAATCAAAGTTCAATATTGAAAATATTGGATTTGGATCTGAAACTTTGAATACCACAAAAGAAAATCTGATTTATAGGTCCTATGTACATACAACTAATATTTTAGGCGAAAAAGAAATAGAAGTTTCACTAAAATGCCAAAATTCAATACCAACTTCTGGAGGCCTAGGAAGTAGTTCTTCCGCTGTAATAGCGGGTATTTTATTGGCATATTCAGTTCATAATATTGATTTAGATAATGATGATATTTTTCAAATAGCTTCTGACATTGAGGGTCATCCTGACAATGTTGGCCCTGCTTTATATGGTGGAATAACATTAGGATTTAAGGATTTAGAAAAATGGTATATTAGCAACATAAAATTTGATAAAAACTTAAAAATCGTTTCATTTGTTTCTGATCAAAAAATTCTTACAAGTGAATCAAGGGCTGCTTTACCAAACACAATTTCAAGAGAAGATGCAGTTTATAATATTACTCGTTCTGCATTATTGGTTAACTCTCTAAATACAAATGATTTTGCTCTTCTAAAATATGCATTTCAGGATAAGCTTCATGAACAGTATAGAACTCCTGAAATTAAAGGATTTTCAACTATTAGTAATGCAGCCATGAATGCAGGTGCAATATCAACTTATCTATCTGGTTCAGGTCCTACTATTTCAGCTATTACTCTAGGAAAAGAGCTTACTATAAATTATGAGATGTTAGATGCTGCGAATAAGCTTAATCTTCCAGGAAATGGGATAATTTCTTCTATTTCTGAAAAAGGAGCATATGTTCTTGAAAAATAATATTGTTGTACAAAAATATGGTGGGACTTCCATAGGTGATGTAGACAAGCTAAAACTGATCGCCAAAAAAGTAGTTGAAAAAAAATCTGAAGGATTTTTTCCAGTCGTTGTAGTGTCTGCTATGGGTAAAACCACAGATGAATTGGTTGAGATGTCTGAAAAGGTTACATTTAACCAAACTGAACCAGACTTAAGAGAGAAAGATACATTGCTTTCAACAGGAGAGCTTGTTTCAGCTACCTTGCTTGCTATGTCTATTAAGTCTTTAGGGGAAGAGGTAATTAGCCTTTCAGGTCCTCAGGCAGGAATTTTTACGGACCAAATTCATGGTTCAGCAAGAATATCTGATATTAACACTGAAAGAATGTTGAATGAAATCAATAAAAATAAAATTTTGATTATAGCTGGATTTCAAGGAATAAATACCGAAGGAGATATTACTACTCTTGGCAGAGGAGGGTCTGATACGACAGCAGTAGCTTTAGCAGCGGCATTGAAAGCAGATGTGTGTGAAATTTTTACTGATGTAGAAGGTATTTATACTACTGACCCAAGGATTGTTTCAACTGCTAGGAAAATAAATTTTATTAACTATGAAGATATGCTTGAAATGGCTGTTTTAGGTGCAAAGATGCATCCAAGATCTATTGAACTAGCATCTGTTTATGATGTACCTGTGTATGTTGCAGGAACATTTTCTAAAACTAAGGGAACACTTATTGTAAAAGGAGATAATATGGAGAACAACAAAACTGTTACAGGAATAGCGATTGATAAAAAAGTATCAAAGATAACTGTAAAAAAAATAAAAAATATACCAGGTACAGCTGCATCTATATTGAAACCTTTATCCGATCAATCTATAAGCATAGATGTTATTGTCCAAAATATTCCTATGGATGGTTTTATTGACTTTTCTTTTTCTGTTTCAGACGATGACTTGCAAAGAGCATATGATATTTTAATGGATCAAATAAATCTTGATTTTGAAGATATCATAAAAGGTAGTGGATTTGCAAAAATTAGTCTTGTAGGGACGGGAATGCAAAATGCTCCAGGCTATGCAACAGAAATGTTTAATGCTCTAGGAAATGAAAAAATAAATATAGAAATGATCACAACATCTGAAATAAGAATTACATGTCTTATAAGTGAAAATGATGTTAAATCTGCAGTTAATGCTTTACACTCGACATTTGAGTTAGATAAAGAGTAAAAGCTTAGTCAGCTTTTATAATTCCTTCATTTATTGAAAAATATTTACCGTCTTTTATATTTTTTTTGTCTATCAAAGAAATATCTGCTGTTGATAGTAAAATTTGATCAAAATCTAAAATTTCAGTTACAACTTTTTCTCTCATTTTTTCATCCAATTCTGAAAAAATATCATCCAAAATTAAAACAGGCTTTCTTTTTGTAATATTTCTTATTTCTTTTGCTTCAGATAATTTTAAAGATAGCGATATTATTCTTGATTGACCTCTAGAAGCAGTGATTGAAGCTGGGGCATCATTGAAAACTATGTCAAAATCATCTCTGTGAGGACCTATAGTAGTTATTCTCTGGTCAATATCTCTTAGATGGGTTTTTTTCAATGATTCGTAAAATATTAGTTTTATCTCATCAATACTTGGTTCGTCCTCAAGAAATTTATTTTCAATATTTCTTCCCATTTTGGGTAAATATTTAATATTTAGATCAATTTTTTCATTAAAATTTTTAGCAAATTCATTGCTGCTTTTTCTAATAGTTTTTATTATTTTATTTCTTTCAAAAAAAATATTTGCTGCTTCTTCAGATAGCCTATTATCCCAAAATTCAATTTCTTTTTCGTTGCTTTTTCCGTCCTTGATATTTTTTAGTAGACTATTTCTTTGAAATAGTACTTTTTGATATCTTTGTAGGTTTTTTACATGATCATTATTGATTTGGCTAAGCAATATGTTTAAATATTTTCGCCTAATAAGAGGCGGGCCAGAAATTATTGAAATATCATCTGTATCAAAAAAAACTGAGTTAATATTTCCAACAAATTCTTGATTAGATACTATTACTCCATTAATTCTGAAAGTCTTGACTAGGTCTGAACTTTTTGAAATATCATAATCTATTTGTGCCTTAATATTTCTGTTTTTTTCCTCTGCTATTCCTAATACTTGTGTGTGCCCTCCTGTTTCTAAAAGAGAATTATTTATTAGAAATTTATCATTTGAAACTCTTGAAGATTTTGCTATAGATAAAAGATATATTCCTTCAAATAAATTACTTTTTCCTTGCCCATTGAGTCCAGAAAAAATATTAAACCCATCCTGAAGGTCTATAGAAGAATTTTTATGATTTCTATAATTAGAAAGAGATAATGTTTTTATTTTTATCTTTTAGCCCTATAAATACTTTTTTAATATGATAGTTTTTTATCTTTAGTAAGTATTTGTTTTTTAGCTTTATTTTTGTAATCAATTAATTATTTAATGAATTATATGTATAAATCCGTAACAATTGATATATGGGAAACGATAATTGGGGAAAGAAACTTTTCTTCTTTTTCTAAAACTAGAAGAGAAATTAAAACTAGGTATGCGTATGAATATTTATTAAAGTTTTCCAATAAAATTGACTATTCTAAAGTATCTTTGGCTCATGATTTTGTTGCTGATTCAATAAATAAATTTTCTAGATTTCATTCAGATAGACTTTTTTATGATTGGGTTGAGACTTTTATCAATAAAATAGATAAAAATCTTATAAATAAATTAAATACTGAGGAAATCATTTCACTAGGTGATGAATTAGATAAAGCATTTTTAGAAAACCCTCCTGAAATTTTTGACGGAACGTATGAATTATTAGATTTTTGTAGAACTAAAGACTTGAGAATAGGAATAATTTCAAATACTGGATTTAATTCGCCTAAAGTATATCGAGAATTTTTTTCTAAAAATAATTTATTTTATGACACAATTTCTCTATCAAATGAATTAGGAACAGCTAAACCTCATTCAAAAATATTTTTAGAAACGTTGAAAAACTTAGAAACGGATCCGGAAAATGCAATTCATTTTGGAGACAACCCTGTTGCAGATATTTTAGGAGCTTTGAATGTAGGCATGGAAGCTGTATTGATATCTAAAAACAATTCAAAAAAACCAGTAAATGAAAAGCATAGAGCTGTCATAGATAATATATCTTTTTCAATTGATATTATTTCATCTTGGATTTAATCTTCTGTCTAAGAACAAAGAAGTTATGAAAAATAGAAAATTTATAATCACAAAAACAAGTAAAATAGCCAAGCAAACTTCTAAAAAGAATCTTTCAGGGAACATTATTAATAAATAATCACTTCTAGGATCAAGAATCCATAAATCGTTCCTAAAAAAAATTTTATGAAACAAAATAAAAGTTGCATTAAAATTTATTATTATTCCAAACAAAATTATAATAAAAATACTACTCCAAATTAATAAAGATTTATAAACAATGTTAAAGAGAAAGCTAAATAATTGCTTAAAACCATTTTTATAAGAAATTATTACAATGGCAAAAAATATAAAAAATAATGATATTTTTTCAAATAAAAGAGTTGCTTTTACTAGATTTTTTACATCAATCATATGGTCTATTTCCCTTTGATTAAATAAATTGAAAACTGTTGTCCCTGGCTGTTGAAGAGAGATTTCTATTTTTTCTTGATCATCTTTAAAATAATCTTTTATTTGGTCAGATACTGAATTGAGCTGGTCTTCATTTAAATTGGTTTTATATGAAATATTATTCCTTTCCCAATTAAATTCATAAATCCAATCAGAAAATGTTATCATTTCGAAACTAATAGTTATTATAAAAGGAACCCAGAGAATATAAGTAAGAACTTTCAATAAGGGGAAGATTTTTTTAGTCATACAATATTATAACTTTTTAAATTATGAAAAAAAACGACATCAATAAATTAGAAAAAATCATTGAAGAACTTAGATCTGAGAATGGATGCCCTTGGGATAGAGATCTTACATTAGAAAAATTATCCCAACTAACAATTGAAGAATCATATGAATTATTAGATGCTGTTGAAAAAAAAGATAATAAAAAGATAATTGATGAGTTATCAGATCTTTTAACTCACATTGTTTTTTATTTTCAAATTGGAAGTACTACAAATGAATTTAAGAAAAATAATATAATTGACCATGCTATTGAAAAACTTATTAATAGGCACCCTCATGTATTTGATAAATCTTTCAAAAAAAAATTTAATACGCCTGAAGAAGTTGAACAAAACTGGAATTTTTTAAAAGGTAAAAAGGAACAACCTTCAGATGACTTAGATTTCAATGGCCCATCAGGGATTTCGGCTGAAAGAATTATAAAAACTTTGATTGAACTTGGTATAACTCTCGATGAAAAAGAGATTACGAAAAACGAGTTAGAAAACCCAAAAAATTTATTGTTCTTTATTTATTTTTTGATGATCCAGAGAGGAGAAAATCCTGAACTTGAATTTAGAAGCAAGTTAGGAGAGATAAAAAAAGAAATAAAAAAGTTAGAGAAAAAAGAAGGTTTAAGATTTGAACAGTTAGAAAAAAATAAGATTAAGCGAATTCTATTTCCTGATTAGATTTCTTAATCGTTTCTCCAATTTTTCTAACAACTAAATTTTTATTTTCAGAAAGTTTTTTTTGAAAGTCTTTTGATTTATCTTTATCAACAGTAAATAGTAATCCTCCTGAAGTTTGAGGATCAAATAAAATCATTTTCTCAGAATTCTTTAGAGAATTATTCCATGTAATATTTGTATTGAAAAATTTTTCATTATTTATTGCTCCTGATGACCAATTTTCTTCTATTGAAATTTCTAACAAACCTTCAATCAAAGGAATATCTGAAAAATTTAATTTAGCAGATATTTTACTTGCATTCAGTATATTTTTTAAATGGCCTATAAGTCCGTATCCAGTTACATCAGTGCAAGCTTTTACTTTAAATTCCTTAGCTACTTCAGAAGCAGATTTATTTAATTCCAACATATAGGAAATCCCATTAGGATAATCAGATAAATTTATATTTGAGTTTTTAGCAGCTGTTATTAAAATTCCATTTCCTAATGGTTTGGTTAGAATAATATCTTGATTTGGCTTAGCATTATCTAGCTTCATTAATTGCTTAGGCTCTATTTCTCCTATAACTGCTAGCCCATATTTGGGTTCATTATCGTTTATGGTATGCCCTCCAGCTATTATTACATTTGCTTCATTCGCCTTGCTAATACCTCCATTAATAATTTCTTCAATAAATTTTTCTGGAATATTATCTGAAAAACAGCATATATTAAGTGCTAAGGTAGGGTTCCCACCCATCGCATATACATCAGAAATAGCATTTGCTGCAGAAATTTGACCAAATAAAAACGGATCATCAACTACGGGAGCAAAAAAATCAGTAGTGAATATAATAGCTTTATCATCGGATATTTTGTAAACAGCAGCGTCATCTTTAGTTTTTTGATCAACTAAAATTTTGTCAGATGAAATTGATTTGTTTATCTGGCCCAGAACCCTGTCCAGTACTTCTATTGAAGCTTTTCCAGCTCAACCTCCGCAACTAGAAAAGTTTGTAAGTCTTATTTCTTTTTCCATTTAATGTTTTTTTTAATTAAAAGTTATAGAATTTATATTATTCAGTGAACAAAAAATAAGGTAAATTATGACAGAAAAGATCCAATTTTCAGGAAGTGAGATATTTCCTAATAACACTTTTGTAAATCATAAAAATAATATTTCAATAGGAGGAGTTGATTTAGAAGAATTGGCTGATACTTATGGTACCCCATTATATGTTTACGATGAAGATACCATTTTGGCAACAATTAAAGATTTTCAAGAATCTTTTAAGTATGAGATTGAAAATAGTGTGATTTCATATTCAACTAAAGCATTTTCAAACCCATACTTACTTAAGTTATTAGATGATAATGGTATGAATATAGATGTTGTTACTGGTGGAGAATTAGCAATAGCAAAACACATAGAATTTCCTCCTGACAGAATAAATTTTCATGGTAATAATAAGTCTCCCCAAGAACTTAAGGACGCTATAGATTATGGAATTGGTCATATAACAATTGACTCATTCAATGAAATTGAAAACTTAAAAAATATAACAGAAGAATTAAAAACTAATCAGGATGTAATGTTAAGAGTATCTCCTTCAATTGATCCCCATACTCATTTATTGACTACGACAGGCGTTCTAGATTCAAAATTTGGATTTTCTATTGAAACAGGCGATGCAGAGAAAGCAATTGAACAATTAATGAAAATTGACTCTCTGAATTTATTAGGACTTCATTTTCATTTAGGCTCTCCTATTTTTGAACTGGAGCCTTATTCAGAAGCTATCGATTATGTTTATGATTTTGCAGCACAAATGAGAGATAAATATGGATTAGAAATGAAAGAATTTAGCCCTGGAGGTGGTTTCGCAATAGGATATGAGGTAGATAAACAACCTTTGCCTATTGCCGATTATGCAAAAGTTATAGGTGATTCAATTAAGAAATCTTGTGACACACATGATTTTAGTATTCCAAAAGTAATTCTTGAACCAGGAAGAGCCTTGGTAGGAAGATCTGGAATAAGTATTTATAGAATAGGATCAATTAAAACTATTCCTGGAGTTAGAAATTATGTATCTGTAGATGGAGGGATGGGGGATAATATTAGGCCTGCTCTTTATGGATCTGATTATTCAGTTTTCTCTGTTACTAAAACATTAGAAACAGCAAATAGAATGAAATCTACAATCTCAGGTAAATTTTGCGAATCAGGAGATTATCTTGCTAGAGATGTAGAAATTCCTGATCCAATGATTGATGATTTATTGGCATTGCCTGCTTCTGGAGCATATAATTTAGCCATGGCAAGTAATTACAATATGCAAGTCAGACCAGCTGTTGTAATGATAAAAAACGGATCCCATTTTTTGATTAGGAGAAGAGAAAGCTATGAGGATCTTTTAAGTACATCTATACTATGACGATTATTCATCAAAAAGCTTACAGCATTTTAGAAAATTCAATTAAAAAAAATTCTATATCTCATTTTTACATTTTTCATGGACCAAATAATGTAGGAAAAAAAAATCTTGCAATATCATTTGTCAAACTTTTACTTTGTGAAAATCAAGATCTAGATTCTAAAACTACTGATAATTGTCCAAGCTGTAAAAAAATAGACGAAGAAAAACATTTTGATGTTGTTTTTATGGATTCTAAGTCCTCAGTAGATGGAATAGATGAAAACAAATCAGATCAAATAAGATTGCCTCATGTTCAAGAAATCAGCAGAATTGCTAATTTAGGCCCATTTATGAGTAATTATAAAGTATTTATTTTAGATGCTGCAGAAAAATTAAATAATGAAGCTTCTAATGCATTTTTAAAGCTTTTAGAAGAGCCTCCAAAATCTTCTATATTTTTATTTTTGGTTAATGATTTGTCTTCCATTTATCCAACTATTTTATCTAGAGCTCAAAAAATCAATGTTTTAGAAATAAGTAAAAAAGAAATTCATACACACATTTCAAGTAATTTTGATATAGATGATTCAATAATTAATAAAGTTATACATTTATCTCTAGGAAGAATAGAAGTTGCTGAAAAATTATCTTCAGATCCTTCATTGATTGATGGTTATTATGAATCTTATGATAGATTTGTTGAGTTTTGCAGAACGGATATAAGCGACAGAATGGATTTTGCTCAAAAATTTTCAACAAGATATAGAACTGATAGAAATGCAATATTTAAGGAATTAGATTTATGGATAGATTTTTGCAATATTACAATGAATAATTTATATCAAGATGAAAAAGACTCAATCTTTGAAACAAAGTTAAGTGATATGTTTGATACTAAAGAAATTAATCATATTGTAATAGAACTAATCAAAACAATTAGTAACTTAAAAAGTAATGCTAATCCTAGATTAGTGTTCGATGTAATGTCATTAAATTTACCTTTTTACCAGAAAGAAAAATCACATGGCGTATAAATCTATTGCTATTGACGGCCCAGCGGCATCTGGAAAATCTGCTGTAGGCAGACTATTGGCAGAGAAATTATCTTATGATTTTTTAGACACAGGTATTATGTATAGAGCCGTAACTTATATTATCCAAGAATTTCAAATAGAGCCTGTTAAAGCATCAAAATTATTTTTTGAATCTAAACTTGTAATAGATTTTTCAAACCTTAACAATAAAATAATTTATCAAGATCAAGATATTTCAGATTTTTTATTCACTGACAAAATTGATTCAGAAGTTTCTGGATTTTCAAAAATTAAATCAGTAAGAGAAAATTTAGTTTTTGAACAAAAGAAAATTTCCAATAGTACTAATATTGTAATGGTTGGAAGGGATATAGGTACAAAAGTACTTCAAAACAGTAACTTAAAGATTTATTTAGATGCATCAATTGATGTTAGAGCATTAAGACGATCGAAAGATGTAGAAAATTTATCAAAAAATGAAGTGAAAATCATGCTTGAATCAAGAGATGTTATTGATAAAAACAGATCAAATTCTCCTTTAGTTATTGATAGAAATGCATCTGTTATAAATACCGATAATCTTACAATTGATCAAGTAGTAAGCAATATATTGAATCTATATAAATATGAGTAAATTATTTAAAATATGTGATTTTGGATTACGCTTTACCTTTTTTCTTTTTGGGGACTTGAAAATTGAAGGATTCCAAAACATACCTAAAAATAAATCTGTTTTAACAGTTTCAAACCATCTTTCAATTATTGATCCTGCATTATGCGCCTCTGCTGTAGGAAAAGAATCAAAATTTTTAGCAAAGAAAGAATTATTTAAGTTCCCATTTAACATTTTTTTGAAATTTTATGGAGCCTTTCCTCTAAACAGAGGTAATCTAAATATATCTGCAATTAATTGGGCTAAAGATCAATTATCTTTAAAAAATAATTCTCTTCTTTTATTTCCAGAAGGAACTAGAAGTAAAAATCTAAAATTAAATAAAGGATTTAATGGGGCTGCTATTATTGCAATTGATACAGATAGTATCATTTTGCCTATATCAATTTCAGGGTCTGAAAAATGTAAAAACTATTTGCAATTTTTATTTCCTAAAATGTCAGTAAAAATAAATATAGGGGAACCATTTAAAATCAATTCACTTCCTGAAAATAAAAACAAAGAGCTATATGACAATATAACCAAAGAGATTATGCATAGAATTTCAATTTTATTACCAACAAAATATGTTAATGAATCAAATAATCAAATAAAAAAATATAAGTATACGAGGACAATATAGCGTGGAATTAAATGATATTTCATCAGATTTTTTTTACTTGAATTCTGTAAAACAATCTCAATTATCAAAATTTGCAGTCAAGGAAGAAGATGCAATTAGGGCAATTGAAGAACCTAAGCAAGGCTTGTATAGAAACGCATTCCAGATTGATAGAGACAGAATCATACATACTAATTCTTTTAGAAGACTAAAACATAAAAGCCAAGTATTTGTAGCGCCTGAAGGGGATCACTATACTACAAGATTGACTCATGTAATTGAAGTGTCTCAAATTGGAAGAACAATATCTAGGGCATTAAACTTAAATGAAGATTTAGTGGAAGCGGCATCTTTAGGCCATGACCTAGGACATACTCCTTTTGGACATATAGGAGAGTCAGCACTTGATGAAATATTAAATACTGGATTTCATCATTCTATCCATTCAGTGAAAATAATTGAATCATTGGAAAAAAATGGAAAAGGATTAAACCTTACAAACTATGTAGTTGAAGCAATAAGAAGGCATTCCAAAAAACAGGGCAATTTTTTGACAGAAGAATCTGTTCAAGGAATGTCTATAGAGGCTCAAATAGTTAGAATTTCAGATGCATTAGCATACTTAAGTCATGACATTGAAGATGCTAAAAGGTCAGATTTTCTTAGCAATAAAAAGATTCCTGATAACATAGCTCATTTTTTCAATTTATCTAGATCTGAGAGAATAAATTATTTTGTTACCGATGTAGTGATTAATTCTTGGGATTGCGCAGGAAAAAGTTCTAATAATAATCCTTATATAAAAATGTCTAAAAAATGCTCATCTTCAATGACAGAACTTAGAAATTATATGTTTGAAAATTTTTATCTTCCAGTTAGCGATTCTATGCAAGGGCAATTAGCCAATAAAATCATAAAGTTTTTATTTAATTATTACTTTGAAAACTTTAAAAAAATTCCCACTAAATATCTTAAAAAAGAACAAAATAGAGAAGAAATTATTTCTGATTTTATATGTGGTATGACTGATCACTATGCTATTAAAATTGCAGAAAGCATTTCTCCTGGGATAGCTAAAAACTTAAAATTCGAAAATATTTAATTAAATAAATAAATAAAAAAAAATTCACTAAAAATTAACATTAAAAGCTGTCCAACTTTTATAATAATCTGTACACTAGGGTAAAGTGTATAGGAATTAATAAATGCCCTCAGATTTGAAAGACACAATTAAAGAAAAAATTGATCTTTTAGATTTTTTGGGTACCAAAGGCATTGTTTGGCAAAATCAAGGATCTATACCCAAAGCACTATGCATTTTTCATGAAGAAAAAACCCCATCATTTACGTTAAGTAAAGATCGAAAGAGGTATAAGTGCTATGGTTGCAACGAAAGCGGAGATGTTTTTGATTATTTGATGTCTGCAGAGAAGCTAACTTTTGTTGAAGCTATTAGGCAACTTTCATCATATTTATCTTTAGATTACGATGATAATACTTTTTCTGATGAAATTGAAAAACGTAAGAAAACTAATATTATCCTCAATGAAGTATTTGAAGTAAATAATCTAGCTCAAAATTATTTTTCTAAGCAAATCTTTGATGAATCTTCAGAGAACTCTGAAAATGTCCGCAATTATCTTGAAGAAAGAGGAATTTCTTCAGAATCAATCAAGAAAAACTTTATTGGTTATTGTCCAGATGGAAATATGGGTAGTTTGATGAATTTTTTTCAATCTAATAAAGTAAATAAAAGAGGAGTATTAAATTCTAATCTTCTTTCAAAAACAGATGATAACGACTGGATAGACTTTTTTAGAAACAGGGTTACTATTGCAATTTTAGATGAAAAATCAAATATAGTTGGTTTTTCCGGCAGGTCATTGCATGAAAATTCGAAAAGTAAATATATAAATTCTAGAGACAGTGAGGCATTCAATAAATCTGCTATTCTTTATGGGCTAGATAGAGCTTCTGAAAACATAAAACTTAAATCTCAAGTGGTAGTTGTTGAAGGATACTTTGATTGTATTTCAGGATATGATAGAGGTTATAAAAATTTAGTTGCAGCAATGGGAACTCAAATAAGTTCAGAAAATTTTGAAAAATTAAGAAGACTTGTTACGTATGATTCTGCATCTGGAGAAATAATTTTTTGTTTTGATAATGATTCTGCAGGAAAAAAAGCAGCCATAGATACAATTGATAAATTGAAAGATAATATTTCTAGTGCTACAAAAAATATAGATAAAAAAATACGTATAAAAATATGTTTTCCTTCTTCAGGTAAAGATCCGGATGAGATTTTCAGAACAAATCCTGTTGAATGGGAAGATATGATTAGTTTGGCTCAGAACTTTATTGATTATTTAATTGAATATTATTCAGGACTTTATTTAAAAGGACCTCAAAAAGACACATATAAATTTTTAGATTTACTTTTACCTTTTATTATTGAATCATGTGATGAAGTTCAGCAATCTTTTTATCTTTCTAAAATATCGAAGCTGACAGATTTAAGCTTTGATTTGTTGAAATCAGAGTCTTCTAATTTAAGTAAGTCAAAGTATAGGAAAAACACTAAAACTATAAAAGATGAAGACAGAATCAGAAGAGTCATATTCAATCCTGAAAAAGCACAAGAAAAACATTTTTTAGCTATACTAATGGATTCAAATGATTTATTTGAAAATGTTAAAGATATAGAAGATGTATATTTTTCAGATTTACATTACAGATCCGTATTTAAACTATGGAAGCAATCACAGGAAGTAATTGATAGAAAAAGACTATCGGAAGACCTGATTTTTATTTATGATGAAATAGAAGATTATATAAAAAATGATTTTTTAGTTGATCCTGATTTAAGTAAAGATATTGAGCTTGAAAATGTTAAGAATAGACTTGCTATTGATTATCAAAAAAGAAAGCTCAATGAAGCTGAAATGCGCTTACTAGAGCTTGAAAATAATGAACATAAAGATGACGTTGCAATTACATCTTTGATGGATGAGTTGGTTAAGATAACGGAAAATATAAAAGAACTAGAAAGGAGCGAGGTAACTTGAAAGAAGATACTAGCGACAATGATAACTTAAATGACAATCTATATATTGATAATGTAGATACGAATGCAGGAATAGATAAGGTGTTAATTTCTACTTCCTCTAGTTTAGATGATGAGGAAGATTTATCTGCGGGTCCATCGGGAGATACCTATGCCCAAAACGATGACCTTATGAATATTCTTTCTAAGGGAAAAAAAGAATTTAAGGATACATATGAAGATCCTATTAGGATGTACCTGAAAGAAATTGGTGACGTTAAGCTTTTATCTAGAAAAGATGAAGAAGTTTTAGCCAGAACAATTGATTTAAAATATAAATATAAAAATATGTATGATGAACTGGATGAATCCAGTCCAGATTTAATAAATTCCATAGACTTAATTAAACAAATTTTTGAATCTTTAGTAACTTTAAAACCAATTTTGGAATCTATAGGCAAATTTTATGGAGTGACTAAAACAAACGCATTATCATTAAGCTACCTGGCTTCTCAGGAATCAGAAATAAATAAAATACATGGTGTTTATTCTGAAGATTTAATAAAATATGTCGCAGATGTAAATAATATTTCAAATGATGAGGTTACTCAAAAAATAAAAGAACTTTCAGACTTGCTAGGACTTATACCTCCTGACCTCACAGAATTACTTGATGATGATTTTACTAAATCTAATTTAAAAAATGCTTTAAAGCACAAGGATTTTATAGATCAATTATCAATGTATAAAATGATAATTGATAGTCATTTTAACCAAATACTTTCTAGATCTGATCTAGCTCAAAATCATTTAGCTGAAGCAAATCTTAGACTAGTTGTTTCCATAGCAAAAAAATATATAGGTAGAGGACTGACTCTTCTAGACCTTGTCCAAGAAGGAAACATTGGATTAATTAGAGCAGTAGAAAAATTTGACTATAGAAAAGGGTTTAAGTTTTCTACATATGCAACATGGTGGATAAGACAATCAATCACAAGAGCTGTAGCAGATCAATCTAGAACTATTAGAATTCCTGTTCATATGGTTGAACAAATAAACAAAATACTTAGAGTGTCTAGGAGATTAGTTCAAGAAAAAGGAGTTGAACCTACCTCTGATGATATAGCTAAAGAGCTTGATATGGATACAGATAAAGTAAATGAAATATTGAAAGCTTCCCAAGATCCTATATCTTTAGAAGCTCCTATAGGTGAAGAGCAAGATTTGAACTTGGCCGATTTGATTGAAGATCAAAATGCTGAATCTCCACAAAATTCAGCATCAAAAAATTTACTTAAATCTCAAATAATTGAAGTACTTGAAACTCTTTCTCCTAGAGAAAGGCAAGTTATAGAATATAGATTTGGTATAAACGATAGTAGGCCAAGAACTCTAGAAGAAGTAGGCCAGACATTTGGTGTAACAAGAGAAAGAATAAGGCAAATAGAAGCTAAAGCTCTAAGAAAATTAAGACACCCTACTAGATCACTTACACTAAGAGACTATCTAGATTTTTAGTTATTAGTTATTAACTAAACACTAATGAATTTGATTTTGTACTAAATATTTTATATATTTATAGTATATAAATTTAAATACAAGGTTTATTTTTTGACACTTTCTGAACTAGAAAACTATTTGATGATAGCATTTTTGGCTATTTTTTCATTCTTAGGTATTTTTATAATAATTTTCTTGATATTTATATTGAGAAAAATTAATCAGATTAAAGTTCAATTAGATAGTGCCAATGAAAAAATAGGTTCATTTAAGGAATCCTTAAATGTAATCAACAAATCTTTAGATATATTTAGATCAATATTTGGGAAATCAAAAAAAAATAAAGAATAGGAAGTGATAATGTCTTCAGAAGACTCTTTTTATAAAGGCTTTTTTTATGGAGCAACATTGGGTTTCATTGCAGGCATAATATATGCTCCTAAAACAGGTAATGAGACTAGAGAAATATTAGGTGATAATATTAAGGATTGGAAAGTTAGGGCAAATGATCTTGTAGATTCTGCTAAAGAACGATTGAACAATGCTGTTCAAGAAGGAGCAGAGGAATCTAAAAGATATAGACAAGACTTATATGAAGAGTAGTTTATTTAGGGTATGAGCCAAGGACTTTAAGTAAAGATGTAATTTTTGATAATTCATCAAGTGCTTCAGAAATTACAACATCCTTTACGTGACCATCAAAATCAATTATAAAAATATAATTACCAATTTCGTTACCCTTGGGTCTGCTTTCAATCTTTGCTAGATTGATATTTCTTTTTGCAAAACATTCAAGTGCCTTAAATAATAAACCGGCTTCATCAGACACTTTGAAATCAAAAGCTATAGACGTTTTATCGTTTCCAGATCTATCATTTTGATAATTAGAAACAATAGCAAATCTTGTAATATTATTTTTATAATCCTGTATCCCTCTTACTGCGATATTACAGTTATTGATATCAGCAGATCTAGCATTAGCTATTGCGGCAACACTATTGTCTAAATTTTTTAAATCTGAAACAGCTTCTGCTGTAGATGGATATTCAGTTAATTTAATATTTTTTGTTAAGTTTTGTTTAATCCATAAATTACATTGATTTATTGCTTCAGGCTTACTGATAATTTCTTTTATTTTGCTTAGATCACTTATTGTATTTTTTGTTATTAAACATGCCTCGATAGGCAGTAAAACTTCTTTGTTTATGTATAAATTTTTTGAGTTTATAAGAAAATCTATTGTTTCAAGTATTGTTCCTACTCTGGAATTTTCTATTGGAACGATCCCCTTATTATGATCTGAATTTTCTACATAATCTAACACGTCATATATTGTTTTTTTAGGAGATAATAAAAGTTCATTGTTCCTGGTGTAGATTAAAGCAGCCTCTTCGCTATAAGTGCCACTAGGGCCTAAGTAACTTAAATTTGTTTCTTTGTTAATCATTATTTTTATAGTTTATAGTGCTTTGAATTAATATTTTATCAAGAGGATTTAATGTATTGCTAAAGTTATGAGAAATTGAACCAGAGGAAGAAATGATTGCTATAACCTCAGTTTCTTTACTTAAATCAACATCATTAATTGTTTTTCCTACTAAGCTTGAGTCATTTCCCACAGAAATAACCCTTATTTCAGTATGGTTATCAGTATTTGTATAAATCAATTGATCAAACTTGTTTGATATAAAAGAATTTAATTTTTCACTTATCATTTCATCATAATCAATAGCAAAATCAAATTCATCTCCAGAAAAATATTGTTTGTTAGATATTTTATTTACTAACGATATGGAAACTACATCATTATTTAGGTGTTTGGCTAATTTAACTGATAAAAAATTCTTATCATCTTTTAAGTTTGATGCAACAAAAAAATTAGCTCTTTCAATTCCGGCTTCAATCAATGTACTTTTATTGCTAGAACTTCCTAGAATACTAACAAACCCAATTTCTTTTTCTATTATTTCAGATTTATTTTTATCTTGTTCTATAAAAGTTATTTCATTGCCCTCAGATATCAATTTTTTAGATAGATTTATAGTGATATTGTTTATTCCAGATATAATAATATACATACGTCTTTTAACCCTTCACCAAGTAAGCGAAATCTTGATTATCTAGTTCTGTAGGATTTATAACAGATATATTCATTTCTTTATATATTTCGTAAATTTCAATGTCATTAATCAACAAAACTATTTTTTTATTAGGTTCGTTATGAATTATTTTTTTATGAGAGAATGAGTTGAAGGAGTCGGATTCTGTTAATAAAAATATAATTTCAGAAGATTTAGCTATATTTGTAATTTCGTCTTCCAAGTTATTTTTGGTTAATATTTCTATTTTTTCTTTACTCTTATTCTTATTTTCAAAGTTATAATCGTGTTTATCTGAATAAACGCTAATCTTTTCAGTGTGGTTTATTATTTTATTTATTACATAATCTGTAATTTGAGATGTTCCAATTATTGATATATCCATAAAAATTTAAACTTTTAATAGTTGTATTGTATCTGCTTCAGAATGCTTATTAATGTATTCAAATTTATAATTTGAATCATTTTTATTTTTTCTATAAAAAATAATATCCGCACTAAGTCTTTTTGATTCTTTTACTATACCTACGCCAGCGTTTCTTGATTGTAAAAGAATAAAATTTTCTCCATTTAAATCGTAGTTTATTTTTTTTGTTAGTAAGTATTTGTTCACATCACTCAATATATTTTCTCCAATATTTATTTCACTCCCTATTTCATAGTCAATGTCATATTTTACAGGCACTTCAATAACATACAAAAAATAAACATTTGTAGAATATTCTTTTATAAAAGGAACTACACAATCAAGAATTTCTTCATTTTTTTCCTTTTCTAGCAATAAAATTATTTTTTCAGGATTCATGTTACAGAAGTTTATTTATACTATTATTATTGCCTATTATGCATAATTCATCGTTTTCAGACAGAATTTCATCTGATGAAGGATAAAGTACAAGAGAATCGCCTCTTTTAATCGAAACGACGGTTAACTTTTGAGAGCCTGGCTTATTCTCAAATCCAGCCTCAGTTAATGTGAATCCTATAAGCCTGTCAGGAACTTTCATTTTACTTATTCCTAAGTTAGTCGATAGTTCTAAATATTCTTCGACTATTGGTGTGAATAAAGTATTTGCTAGTCTATCTCCCATTTCTTCTTCTGCAAAAATCACTCTATCACAACCTAGTCTGCTTAGTGTACTCTCATGCAAAGTTGAAGATGCTCTTGCAACTACAGTATTTAAATTTAAGGTTTTTAATAAAACTGTAACCATCACTGATACTTCAATATCTGCACCTATTGCAACTACACCTACATCAAAGTCTTGCACTCCTAGTTCTCTTAAAGCTGTTTCTGATGAAGCATCTGCTGTAACAGGATAGGTTACCTGTCCAATCATTGATTGCACTTTTTCCTCATCATGATCAATAGCCATAACATCATATCCAAGTTGATACATTTTACTAGCAAAACTTGTTCCAAATCTTCCTAGTCCTATAACAACAACCTGAGGTTTTAATTTCATTATCCGATCCTTACTATTTCATAGGCAGGTTTTGCATTTTCTCTTTTACTTTTTCCAACGAACATAATAGCCAACAACATTGGACCAAACCTACCAATTATCATTAAGAATGACATAAGCACTTTAGAAGAGTCATTAAGGCTACCAGTAATTCCTGTAGTTAGACCAACATTTCCAAATGCACTTACACACTCAAAAAGCAATTCTCTAAATATGGTATCAGGTTCAAAAGATGAAATAATCATAAAAGAAAATATTATTAGAAAGATAGAAAAAATAAAAATAATTAAAGATCTCCTAATAATATCATGGTTAATTGTTCTTTTAAAAATTGTCACTTCTTCTTTACCTATAATTGTAGATATTAAAGAAATAGCTATTATCGATAATGTGCCTATTTTTATTCCTCCTGCAACTGATAATGAACTCCCTCCTATAAACATTAGAGCGATAGTAGTAATACTAGTACTATTGTGGACCAAATTATAATCTATCAAAGAAAATCCTGCCGTTCTAGTAATGCTATGAAAAATCGATTGAACAATTTTTTCTTTAATATTTTCTTCAGAGATTGTTCCTAAATTTGACCATTCTGAAAANAAAAATTGTGCAGATCCTAAAATCAATATTAATACAGTTCCAAACAGAATCACTTTGAAATTTAAAGTAAAGAAAATCTCTTTATATTTAGATTGAAGAAAAAGTTTTCCGTTAGCGAATAATTCTAGAATGAAAGGATATCCTATGCTTCCTAAAATAATTAGAATCATTGTAATGTTAAGCAAATAAGCATTTTCTTTTATAGTTCCAATGCTTCCTCCATTAGAATCTTTTAAAATATCAAAACCAGCACCATTAAATGCTGAAATTGAATGAAATATTGAATTGAAAAAAGTCCCATAATCATTTCCAAAACTTTTTCCTTGCCAAAGTAAATACATAATGATAAAACCAATAAACTGAAATATTACACTCATTATAAATATATTTAGCACTAATTTAATTGAGCTCCCAGGGGCTATTTTAGAAGGAGTAGCATCTGAAAGACTCTCATTTATAAGAATTTTTTGTTCAAGATTTAATTTCTTCCCAAAAAAAATATAAATAATAAAACCTGCTCCCATCATAAACCCTAAACCTCCTATAAATGACAAAANCATTATTACTGAAAGTCCAAAAGTACTCCATGCATCTTCTGATTGAAAAGGAGTTAGCCCTGTAACAGTTACAGCAGATGTAGCTACAAAAAAACTATCAANTAAAGATATATTTTGAGCACCTTTACTAGAGAAAGGNAAAAAAAGTAAAAAAGTTCCTAAAATTATNAATAAAACTAATCCATATAAGACTATTAAGGGAGAGTTAATGCCTCTGTTAGATCTTTTTCTAGATTCTATTTTTATAATCTCAGGTGCTAATTCAAGAGATCTTTTNATTTTATGGGTAATATTCCCATCTATATTAATATTTTTATTTTGATTCATTGATTAAATAATTTTTATTTATTCATATATAGATTATACTTGTATCACACGATTAAGTTTTTTATATATTTTTATGTCCATGCACTCACTTGAAATAGTTCCTAAACAATTAGATAGGTTAAAATTTCTTCCTGATAATAAGTTTGAAGATGTTTTTGTAGCATTTATTCCTGGAGATAATTATACAAATATAGTAAATGCTTCTAAGTCTCTTTTAGAACTAAATTATAACCCTATTCCTCATATTCCTGCTCGAACAATTAATAATGAAGATGAATTAGATAATTTTTTAAAAAACTTACATTCTATTGGAGTAAAAGAAGTTTTAGTTATTGGGGGAAGCCCTAAAAAACAAGAAGGNCCTTTTTCAAAAAGTATGGACTTATTCAAAACAGGACTTTTTGGAAAATATAAATTTAAAATTAATATAGCTGGACATCCTGAAGGAAATCCTGATGATTTAGATTCAGATATAAATTTATTGGAAAAATCTAAATGGCTTTACGAAAATAATTTTATTTTTTCAATAGTCACTCAATGGACACTTGATATTGATAAAACAAATGCATGGATACTTAAAATCAAAAATGAAATTATAAAAAGAAATTTAGGTGAAAATGTTAATATAAAAATTGGAATAGCTGGCCCTGCAAAACTCACCACATTAATCAATTATGCTAAAATTTGTGGAGTTTCTGCAACTGCATTAATTGTAAGAAATAAAAAATTGAGCCTCACAAAACTAGTAAAGCATAATCCATCTGAAATTATTTCAGGTCTTGAAAATTATGATCAATTACATTTTTTCCCTTTTGGAGGAATCAAAGAGTTAACTGGTTGGATAGAAAAAAAAGAAGGATAATATGTCGAATTTTAAGATAATAGGAGAAAATATTCACACAACAAGATCAATAAAGTTAGGTGGAATTAGAACAAAAAAGATTGATTCAAAAGANATTATTACATACCGAAAAAAAGGTGATAATTATTCTGTAATGGACATTCCTGAACACTTTGAAAAAACTCAACCGTACAAACAAGGGCAATTAAAGCATTTTATGATTGCTATTTGGCATGGTATGAATGGGAACACATCTCAAGGTATCGATTATATAAAATGGGAAATTGAAAGNCAGATATCTAATTCTGCATCATACTTAGACATAAATGTTGATGAATATAGCTATAAACTTGATGAACAAATAGTAGCTATGAAGTGGCTGGTAAACGTTATAAAAGAATTTTCTTCTGTACCAGTCTCTATTGATTCTTCTAATCCAGATATAATCATCTCGGGACTAGAAGAATATAACAATCACATGAGACCTATGGTTAACTCTTTATCACTAGAGAGAAAAGACTTGATTGACACTATATTGGATTATAATGCTCAAGTAGTAGTAAGCGCTGCAAGTGAGAGCAGTATGCCAGAAGATGCAAATGAAAGAATTGAAAATCTTATAAATCTTGTTGATTTATCAGTAAATAAAGGACTAAAAATTGAAGATTTATTCATTGATCCTTTAATATTTCCTATTTCTGTAGCTTCTTCTTATGGAAAAGATGCACTAGGTGCAATATCAATGATCAAAGATAGNTGGCCTGAAGTAAACATAACTGGCGGNATGAGTAATGTATCTTTTGGTTTACCTAAAAGAAGACTAGTTAATGATGTATTTATCAGTTTGGCTATAGAATGTGGAGCTAACTCAGGAATAATAAATCCTGTAGAATCTAAAATAGATAGAATTTTAAATATTGATAAAAATAGTGAGGCGTTTTCAATTACAAAAGATATGTTGGAGGGCAGGGATGAATTTTGTGTCAACTATCTTTCTGCATATAGAGAAAACAGAATCTAAATGTATATAATCCGTTTTTTTCTTTGGCTTTTTTCTCTAATAGCCGATATAACCAATGAATTTATTGACAAAAATGTTCCTCTTTTAAGTGCGGCTATATCTTTTTATGCTTTCTTCTCTATATTTCCTTTATTGCTAGCAATCATAATGGTTTTTTCAATTTTTCTAGGAATACCTGATTTTGAAAAAACTATTTTAGATTCTCTTAAAAACCTTATTCCAATATTTGACGAACAAGATGANGAATTTTTAATGGGATTTTTTGATAGTTTAACATCCAACAGATTAGCAACAAGTACAGTTGCTGCTATTGGGCTTATTTTTGCTTCAAGTGCAGTTTTTGGAAGCATAAGAAAAAGTATAAATTTTATTTGGGAAATAGATAAAAAAAGAAGTTTTTTTCAAGAAAGAGTAATTGATTTTACCCTCCTTTTTGTTGCATCTTCTTTATTGCTAATCTCATTTATTCTAACTACAGGATTAAGTTTCCTTAGTGAATTAATTCAAATTAATTTTCCAGATTCACCTTATATTGATCCTAATATTTGGAATAGACTTGCTTTACTNGTTCCTCCTGTCCTTACATTTTCTGTTTTTGCTATTTGTTTTTGGTGGCTTCCAAATATTAAATTAAATTTCTTGAATATTTTACCTGTTGCTATTTTAGCTACACTTGCAGAAGAAATTAATAAAATGGTATTTATTCTTTATCTAAGAAATTATAGTGGAGTGTCAGGTTCAATTTATGGAGGAGTAAGTGCGATAATTGTGTTTATGGCATTTATATATATATCTTCTATAATTTTATTAATTGGTGCTCAAGTTTGCGCAAGATTTACTATATATTTAAATGTTAGAAAACAAAATCATCAAAATAAAATTTTAGAAATGAGTTTAGATCGATTAGATTAAATTTTTTCTATGGTTATATTTACTGATAATTCGTCTGATATTTTAATAAANTTATCGTTTAGTTCACTAAATTCTATATTTTCAGCTAAAGAGTTGCTTGCAATATATTCTCCAAACTTTGAAACNGTTTCTTGAACAATATTTTCTCCAAAAATCTTAATTTTNATCTTATCTGATATATCCAANTTTTCATCTTTTCTTTTATTTTGTACAGCTCTTAGAATATCTCTTGCAATGCCTTCAACTTTTAATTCATTATCAATATCTATATTTAGTGATACCACAATTTTCCCATCATTTATCTCTCTGGTTTCTGTACCTGGATTTGATTCTTTTTCTAAAATATACTCATCTTCTTCAAGNATTAAGTCTAAAATACTAATTGTTTTATTATCATTCATTACCCAATTAAAATTATTCGCAGCTTCCATATACTTCTTAGTATTCTTACCTAACTTTGGCCCCATTTTTCTTAGGTTTATTTTTATTTTATTTCTGTATAAAGAATCAGAATTTTCATCTAAAATCATCTTTTTTGCATTAACTTCTTCTAATATATAATTTTCAAAATTACTTAACCATGAAATATTGTCTCCTGCAATAGTAATTTCTTTTAGGGGTTGCCTTACTCTAATATTATTGGTTTTTCGTATTCCTAAGCCTGCTGAAGAAATATCTCTTACCAAATCCATTTGTTCTAAGAATTTTGCGTCATTTGGAAANCTATCAGTATTGGGCCAGTCACATAGATGTACACTTTCTGATGAAGTGAGCTTGGTATAAATTTCCTCAGAAATTAATGGCATTAAGGGAGATAATACTTTTGTAGCATTTAATAAAACAGTATATAAAGTGTCATATGCATTTTTAGAATCAGTATCGTCAGCATGTTTCCAAAATCTTGGTCTACTTCTTCTTATATACCAATTATTTATAGCATCAATAAAATTTGGGACAGCTNGGCATGCAGATGAAATATCGTATTCTTCTAGATTTTTTTCGATATTTTCAATTAATTCTCTTGTTTTTAATAGTGCGTAAATGTCTANTGGATTTTTTGAGCTATAATTCTCTTTTGCTGAAATATTTTCTGCATTTGCGTATAAACAGAAGAAATAGAAAGCATTCCATAATGGAGTGATTATTAATCTTTGAGCATCTGAAATACCTTTTCCCTCCATGTCTATTTGTAAATTTTGACCTTTTAATACAGGAGAAGAGGATAAAAACCATCTTAAGGAGTCAGCTCCATATTTGTCCCAGATCATTTCAGGTTCAGGGTAATTTCTTAATTTTTTAGATAGTTTTACTCCATTTGTATCTAAAACTATTCCATGGCAAATACAATTCTTGAAGGGAGGCCTATCAAAAATTGCAGTGCTAAGCACCATCATGGTGTAAAACCAACCTCTTGTTTGACCTATGTACTCAACAATAAAATCAGCAGGAAAATGTGATTCAAACCAACTTTTATTTTCAAATGGATAGTGAACTTGTGCAAATGGCATAGAGCCTGATTCAAACCAACAGTCAAATACCTCTGTTACTCTTATCATTTTACTTTTTCCTGTAGGATCATCAGGATTTGGTCTTGTTAGCTTGTCTATGTGAGGCCGGTGTAAATTATTTGGCCTTGTGCCAAAATCTTTTTCTATTTCATCAAGGCTTCCATAAACATCCACTCTAGGATATTTTGGGTCATCAGACTTCCAAACCGGAATTGGAGTTCCCCAAAATCTGTTTCTGCTTATTGACCAATCTCTTGCTCCTGCAAGCCATTTTCCAAAAGTACCATCCTTAATATGATCTGGAGTCCAAGAAATTTCTTGATTTAGCTCTACCATTCTGTCTTTGAATGAAGATACTTCTACATACCATGAGTTAACAGATTTATAAATAAGAGGTTCGTCTGTTCTCCAACAATGTGGATAATTATGAAGATAATTTTGTTTTTTTACTATAATNTTTCTCTGTTTTAAATCAGATATAATTTTTTCATTTGCATCAAAAACTAGTAAGTTTTCATATTCTTTGACTTCACTTGTAAATTTTCCTTGATCATCTACAGGACATACAATTGATATGTTATTTTTCTCACAAACAAGCTGATCATCTTCTCCAAATCCAGGAGCCATATGAACAATTCCTGTCCCTTCTTCAGTATTTACAAANTCTGCTTCAAGGACCTTAAATGCATTTTTTGTATCTTTAAAATAATCAAAAATAGGTATATATTNAGTTCCTAATATTTCGTTTCCTTTAATTGTTTTTATAGTTTTATAGCCTTCCAAAACATCTTGAAAATTTTCTAAAACAGATGATGCAATTATAAGATTTTCATTATTCAATGTTATTAGCGAGTAATCAATATCTTTTCCAACTGCACAAGCTAAATTAGAAGGAAGTGTCCAAGGAGTTGTTGTCCAAGCTAGCAAATATGACTTATAATTGTTCTCAAAATCTATATTGCTATCATTGATTTCAAATTTTATAGTTACTGCAGGATCTTTTCTTTCTCTATATGAATCGTCTAATCTTGTTTCAAAGTTTGAAAGAGGAGTTTCAGCTTTCCAAGAATAAGGCATTACTCTATCTTTTTCGTATACTAATCCTTTGTCCCAAAGTTGCTTAAAAGCCCACATAACTGATTCCATGTAATCAAGATCCATAGTTTTGTAATCATTTTCAAAATCTACCCATCTTGCTTGCCTTCCAACTGTGACTTCCCATTCTTTTGTATATTTCATAACAGATTCTTGACAATGATTATTAAAATTCTCAACCCCAAATTCTTGAATCTGTTTTCTGCCAGTTATTCCAAGTTCTTTTTCTGATTCCATTTCTGCAGGTAATCCATGACAATCCCATCCAAAAACCCTATCAACTTTAGATCCTTTCATGGTTTGAAATCTTGGAATAATATCTTTTACAAATCCNGTAAGTATATGTCCATAATGCGGAAGTCCATTAGCAAATGGAGGACCATCATAAAANACGAATTCATTCGCACCTTCTCTATTTGATATAGATTTGTCAAATGTTTTTTCTGTATCCCATTTTTTTAATATAGATTCCTCGACTTTTGAAAAATTTACNGAAGGTTCTATTTCAGGATAGTATTTTTTATTATTTTCTTTCATGTTTAATGATTTTACATTTGAACTTGTTTTTTTTGACTATAAATTATAAGCAGATATTGAGTTATGTGAAAAAATATGACTTTTTTCTTCATTATCTAGGTAATCAGTTTCTGATAAACAACGCTTAATGTTTATTAGAGGATAATCAGAAGCAAATAATATTTTTTCAATTGATGAAGAGTTTATAGCATTTCTATAAATATTTTTGTTATACAAATAAGGCTGAGCAGAGCTGTCATAATAAACATTTCTCAAAGCTTTTTTCACNTCAGGCATTTGTTCATAAAAAACCAATCCGCCTCCAAAATGAGAAAATATAAATTTATTTGAAGGATTATTTTTTACCAGCTCATATAGCTTTTTAGGATGATTATTGCCTTTTCCGTTATATAGATGTCCAACAGGCTCTGATCCATGTATCAGAATTGGTAAATTATTTTCAGAGGCTATATTTAAGATATTTTTAAATATAGTATTTTTTTCTAATTTGTTATCATAATCNATATGCAATTCACCAATTCCTTTTACTCCTTTAGATATGCATTTTAATAATTCTTGTTCAGAAAACTTTGAATTTATATCNAATGAACAAAGAGGAATAATTTTCTCTTGATATTTATTACTTGCATCATATATATATTCATTTACTAAGGAAGCTAACCCGTAATCATTCCATCCAAATCCAGCAACTACAGATTTATCTATATTGTTACTTTTCATATTTTTTATAAGATCTTCTGTCTCAATAATCTTTGTTTTTTCATCAAACAAAGAATCAAATAATTGATCAATTTTTTTATATTTTTCTATATTTGATGAAACTTCTGTCGGTAGTATGTGTGTAAGTGAATCTATAATCATTTTTTTATTCTATAATTTAATTATTATGATAAATAGCTTTGATAAAAGTAAATTTGGTAAAGTTTATGTTCTTAAGACATCCCCTGAATATGTTATTGGTGACTATGCACGATTACTTGAATTATCATCGATAAATGAAAATTTTAATTTAGATANAAATACTTTATTAAAGGCTAATATTTCTTGGCAGCACTATTTTCCTGCTTGTTCTACNGCACCATGGCAGTTGGACGGGGTCATACGAGGACTTAAAAGTTTAAAATTTAAAAATATAGAAATTGCCCATAANGGAACNGTTGTTGTAAATGCTCATGAAGGTAAAAAAAATAACGGATATCTATCAATCGAAAAAAAATTATCTATAAAAAGCACTGTATTAGATGATCCAGGTCAAGATTGGATTCATTATAAACCTAAGCAAAAAATGATTGTTTTAGATAAGATTTATCCAGATGGAATAAATATTCCCAAAAAGTTAATTGGGACTAATATAATCCATCTTCCTACTGTTAAGACACATGTTTTTACAACTATTACAGGAGCAATGAAAAATGCATTTGGAGGACTTCTTCATCAAAATAGACACTGGGCTCATGCTGATATTCATAATACGCTTGTAGATTTACTAAAAATTCAATATGAGATACATGATAACGTTTTTGCAGTTATGGATGGAACCTTTGCAGGAAATGGTCCTGGCCCTCGAGCTATGTCATTTAAGGTCAAAAATTATATTTTGGCATCCTATGATCAGGTTGCCATAGATTCTATTTCTGCAAAACTAATGGGATTCGACCCATTGAGTATTCCAAAATTAAGAGCAGCTCATGAACATGGATTAGGNATAGCAAAAACGTCAGAAATAGAAATAATTGGAGATTCAATATCTAATCAAAATTGGAATTTTTCTAAGAATAAAAATACTTTTGCTAGTAGAGTTCAAAAAATGATATATTGGGGTCCATTTAAACCTTTGGAAAAATTATTATTAAGAACTCCTCTTGTACATTTNGCATATTTTGCTTCAAACATTTACCATAATTCTTTTTGGTTAAGATTTATAGGAAAAAATAGAATAAGGAATGCATTTAAATCTGATTGGGGAACATTGTTGGATAGATATAAAATTATAAAACCTTAATCTTTATTTTCTAAACAAAAATTATATGCGCTCAATGCTGATATTGCACCTTGCGAAGCTGCTGTAATAGTTTGTTTCAAATTTGAGCCATTAGTTAAGTCTCCTGCTGCATAGATACCAGGAATATTAGTTTTTTGATCTTTATCAACTATAACTTCATTTGTTTCTTTATCTAAATTTATACCCAAAGCAGTAGGGATTTCTACTCTTGGGTCTGCTCCGGCTTCTATCATTAAACCATCAACGATAAATTCAGACTCATTTTTGTATTTTTGTTCTAATTTGATCTTTTGCAATCCAGCTAAATCACTACCAATTAATTCAGTGATGTTATTATTCAGAATTACTTCAACATTTTTTGTTTTGGCTAATGTTTCAAGTAAGATAGGTTCTGGTCTCCATAGTTTTTCTCCTCTATAAACTAAAAAAACTTTTTTTGAGTATTTAGCAATTAATATAGCTCCTTCAACTGCTGCATTTCCTCCTCCTACAACTACGGCAAGATCTTTATTTTTGTATAGTGGAGCATCGCAAGTNGAACAATATGAAACACCTTTTCCTGTCCACTCATCCTCATTTTTNAATCCAAGCTTTCTTCTTTCTCTACCAATCGCTAATATTACAGTTTTTGTATCTAATATTTCTCCATTGTTCAACTCGCATAAAAAACGATTTTCATTCTTAGTAATTGATTTCAGGTTATCTTCTATAATTGGAACCTCTAGGTCTGTTACTTGTTTCTTAAACTCAAGCATAAGATCAAAACCATCTATCTCGTTATTTCCAGGATAATTTTCAATAATTCCCCCTATGGCAGTTTCACCACCAAAATCTTGACCTGCAATAGCTGTTTTCATTTGATACCTTGCGGTATAAAGACCTGCAGCAAATCCAGCTGCTCCTTGTCCTGCAATTAAGACATCTAAATTTTTTGATTGAGTCATTAAATAATTCTTTGATAATTTATGTATATGAAATAATAATAATAATTTTTATTTTTTGAAACAATTCTTTTTTATACTTTATTCGTTGGCATTTAAAAAATGAGGCTTTTGTTAAATTTGATGATTCCAAGAGTATATAATTACTTCTATATAGCTAATTCGTATTTATGTTAAATAAAATAAGTTGGTTTATAGGATTAATCTTTTTAATTATGACTATTAGCATCCCTATATTAAATATTTTTAAATAAATTCAAAAATTCTGAAGAATTATTTTTTGTTTTTGCTAAATTGGAAATCTCTCGAAAAAAATAAAACCATATCATTCCGCTTTTATATATAGAGTCATCTTAGGAAATATTATTATATTATTGTCTTTATAGCTAATATTTAATTTTATTAGTCGCTAGGAGTTTGTAATGGGAAATGAAATTAATAATATAAAAGATGGAAATATTTGTTCTCCGAAAGGTTTTTTGTCTGGGTCTATATTTGCAGGAATTAAGTCCCCTGGCCAAGACAAACGAGACATAGGAATCATTTTTTCTGAAACTGATTGTGTAAGCGCAGGAACATTTACTCAAAATTCTGTAGTATCACCCTCAGTAACTTGGACAAAAAAAGTACTACAAGATAATAATTTAAGAGCAATTGTAGTAAATTCTGGATGTGCTAATTGTGCAGTAGGTGAACAGGGATTTTTAGATGCTAAAGAAACAGCTGAAATAGCGTCAAAATCCTTATCAATTGATGTTGATTCAATTGCTGTAGCATCAACTGGTATTATCGGAGTGGAGCTTCCCATGGCTTTAATGAGGAAGTTTATACCTCAAATAGAACTCTCTGATAGTGATGGGCCTGGTTTTGCAAGATCGATTCTTACAACAGATAAAAGAACTAAAGAAATAGCTGTTTCTTTTGATCTAGAAGGCTCTAAGGTTACAGTAGCGGGTGTTGCCAAAGGATCTGGAATGATCCATCCAAATATGGCAACTATGCTAGCATTCATTACTTCTGATATTTCTATTGATGAAAAGATATTAAAAGATGCACTAAGTCATTCTGTAAAAAATTCATTTAATCAAATAAGTGTAGATGGTGACCAATCTACAAATGATACTGTTCTTATAATGACAAATGGAAAAGCAAATAATAAAAAAATAACAAATATTGATGTTGCTGAAAAATTTATAAAAGCACTAGATGAAGTTTGTATTTTTTTAGCAAAAGAAATAGCAAAAGATGGTGAAGGGAATACCCGTCTTATCGAAGCTACCGTACAGGGAGCTAAAACTGAAGATGATGCAAGAAAAGCTACTAAATATATAGTTTCTTCTAATTTAGTAAAAACAGCTGTTTATGGAAGAGATCCAAATTGGGGCAGAATTATGATGGCAGTAGGAGCTTCCCAAATTGAATTAGATGAGTCTAAAATAGAAATTTTTGTAAATGATATCCAAATTGTAGCAGAAGGTATAGCTACGCCTTATAATCATCAAAGTGTGGTTATTGCTATGAATCAACCTACAATACGTTTAACTGTAAATTTAAATATTGGGAAATCAATCGCAAAAGCATGGGGTAGCGAATTAACTGAAGAATATGTTGTCTTCAACTCAGCATATACAACTTAATTTTTTGTAATGACTAAATCATCAGATATAACAGTAATAAAAATTGGTGGATCAACTTTGGGTGAAACTGATAGTACCTTCAAAGATATTATTACTTTGCATAAAAAAGGATGGAAGTTCATAATTGTCCATGGCGGAGGTAAAGAAATTTCTAACTGGATTAATAAACAAGGTATAGAACCTAATTTTGTTGAAGGATTACGTGTTACTGATCAAAAAACATTAGAAG
>PASM01000025.1:0-3614 GCA_002711965.1 Chloroflexota bacterium
CTCTGGCTATCTATATATGTGTTTGGTGAATTCGCAAGATGGTTCAATGGTTGAAAGTGCAAGAGTATTAGGTATTCATACTAACGGTACTCGCCAATATAATCAATTACATATTCTGTTCGAAGATATTAATAGTGCCTCTAAATTTCGTAATATATATGATAATCCTAATGTTGAGTCTGCTGATACAATAGGATTAATAAATTTTGTTGCTGGCGATGAATACAGTCCATATCCATATTTTCCAAATCTAAAAACATTAAAATTCGACAATATTAATGATAATGAAGAATATACATTTGTTTTCAGATGTGGTAATTCTCAACAAAATTCTACTTGGGGTATATATATTTATAATGGAACAAACCTTATAGAATCTTTTGAGCATCATGCAATAATAAAAGACCATGATAAATATGCATTATGGGTAAATAAACCTCATAATTCAGATGATAGTAATACTATTAGTAGGGGAGTTAACTATGATTTAACACATTTAGATATTTATACTGAATATTTGTCTGACTCTCAAATAATAGAACATTTGACATATATAGATACACTTGTTGAACCAGAGCCAGAATTACCACCAGAACCAAAAAGAAGTGATTTTTTCATACCTGAAATAGATTTACCAAAATATGATGAAAGAGGATTATATACAATTCCAAGAACTATTGATAATTATAATAATAATCTATTAACAAATGATGAACTTGATGGTGGTGAAAATTTTGGTTACTTTTATTCATTGAACGTACAAGATTATCCCTTATATCCCGTTATATCTACACCAGATAATGTAAACTTTTATATGTGTCTTGATGATTTGGGAGGTAATAAACTTATTGTAGCTATATTAATTGGGCCAGACAATGGTAGACCAAAATATACTCCTTATTCCAATGGAACTTTAATTATGCAACAACTTAATTTTGATGGAACATATTCTGGTAATGCAAGATATATTATTGCGAATAGTTTAGGTGGATTTGGTGGATTAGGTACAATAGGTAATTTGAGTAATTATACAAATGTAGAATCTATAACACCAACAACTCCAAAAATGTTAACACAATTATTCGATAGTGCAAGTTCAACAGGTGGTACTGATATATATAGATTCATACCCGGTAATGATTTTGATTTGTATTTTAATAAATTAAAACACGCAAAAGGTTCATTATCTTTTTTCTTGAGATTTGTAGCACCTTCTGATGATCCCAGTGTAATACAAACAACAAATGTTGACCGTACTGTTATACATTTATCCACAATATCTGATTATGATGATGGAGACAAGGAAGATACAGATATGCTTCATATTTACTCAAATCGAAATCAAAATCACACTAAATTATATTCTGCGAATCAAAGAATTTATGGGAATGCTATATCACAAAACCTTGGAAATATTACTACAATTGTACCCGATATTGATTATGTTTTAACATTTAGTAGTGGACAAATGAATGGATGGGTTGTAAGATTATTTAGTGCTGGAAGTATTTACTCTTCAAATACAGACGATATCCAAGCCATTTGGGAAAAAACATATACTTCACAATATTTGGAAGATACTGGATACATATATTTAGGTATAAATAGTCGGAGAGATCAAGCCGGTGCAGCTAATACACTTGGAAAAATGAACTATGAATATGTATCATTTGATTTATTATTTGAAGAAAAATATTCTGAAGAAGAGCAAAAAGAATTTATTTTACGAACAAATAGAGAATCATCCCCAGAACCAGAACCAGAACCAGAACCAGAAGAACCAGCACCTGCGCCAGAACCAGAACCAGAAATTGAATGGTGGTGGTTGGTTCCATCCACATCACCATACTTTGTTTGTCCACATGATATTTTGGAAAATATAAATACAAATAACGAGATATTACGAAACTCGGATATATATGATCTTGGAGTATTAGGAAATGGTGCTGGAAATAATAGTCAAGTTGCTGAATTTCCACCACGAACAGAATTAGCCAATGGCATTTCAGGATATACACTAATGATAAAGTTTGATTATGATTCCAGTGCACCAGTTCCGGCGAACTCCGACACTTTTTTTTGTATTAGAATGCATCATAATACTTGGACAAATAATACGAACAGTTGGAGTTATGTGTGGTGTAGATGGCATAATTCTGGAACTGGTGGAATAAATATCTATTGCTATAGAACATATCTTAATCAAACCAGTGATATTAACGTTTGGACTGACGAAAACATAGTAAATCATATGAATCAGGACGAAACTTTTGTTTTTGTGTTTAGAAGTGGTCAACACGGAAGAGGGAATAATACTTCTGGTTTATCTCTAAGAATTTACAAACAAAGTGATTTTGATTTATATGCTGATAGCCGCGACTACAATAATATTCAAAGTAAATATGAGTCATCTACTACGCTTGTAACTAATAGGAATGAAGGACATGATTTGTGGCTAAATGCCCGTAATGCAGGCTATACTGCAAGTAATCCTAGAGGAGTTGTAGATCATGGTTTTTCATACAAAGACGTAATATGGGATTATAAATGTATTACAGATGAAGAGGTTGAAAACTTTTTATATTATGCGTTTCCACCACCGCCTCCACCAGAACCAGAACCTCCAGAGCCAGAACCGGAACCAGAACCTGAACCACCGTCTGTACTAGGTTGGGAGCAAACATCATTTAACAATAGCAGACAAATATTTGACTTAACAAGATCAGCCGATTTTCCAGACGGAATAACAATACTTACCGCAGCAAATACAAGTAATCAAGGTAGGGGCTCGTGGGATCAAATGTATGACCTTCGCGGTTCTCACGGCACAGGTAACTTTTTGTTTCAATATAGAAGCAGATGGGGAAATAATAGCTATGGTCTTATACAGCATCGCATCCCGGGCAGTGGAAATATATCAGTGCCATATCCAGACCAACATACTGATTATATGTGGGCATTGCGCGCTGTTGGTAATGAAATAAGTTTTAAGCGTTATGGAAATGTTAATGGTTCATTAGATATAGTTACTTACTATGATGAAGAAGCAACAGATGAATCTTATCAAGGTAATTTNTCGNAATATAGAATATACTTTAACGGTCCTACNAATCNCGTCAANNANTATGCAAGCAGATTTTATTTATNACTTTAATGAAGTACACTGGGGTAAGATGACCCATGNACAAATAACAGCTAGAGCTAGGGATTATTTAGATCTACAACCAGAACCGGAACCAGAACCAGAACCAGAACCACCTGAGCCTGAACCAGAACCAGAGCCAGAGCAGTGGCNTAACANAGTATATCTGAATGTTCCCCAATCTGTTTTAGATGATATTAATAATAATAACGTAATCTTAAAAAATAGTCATTTATATGGTACTGGACTATTAGGATCTGATGCACAAAATAATGATCAAGTTGCTGAATTACCACCACCGTCACAATTACCCTATGCCATTTCAGGATATACACTTCTAATACACTTTGATTATGATTCTAGTGCACCAATTCCAANTANCNACAGTANTTTTTTTGATATTAAACAGCATTCTNATANTTGGAATCAGANTANCNATANCNTGTCTTATGCCNNATGTGNTTGGNNTAAC
>PASM01000025.1:3620-8566 GCA_002711965.1 Chloroflexota bacterium
ACTGGTAGCGTATGGTTANANTGTNNCNANACATACCTCACTNCCACNNCCNNCATTTCACNAAGGAATNNTNNTGNTAATGNCCCCGGCGGCCTTGGCGGCTACGTNNGCAGCTCGNACNACCCGACTCCGAGATATCATATGGAACAGGATAATGAGTTTGTTTTTGTGTTNAGAAGTGGTGAACACGGTCNAGGTAATAATACTTCTGGTNTATCTTTAAGAATTTACAAAAAAAGTGATTTTGTATCAACAAGCCCTATTCGTGACTACGATAACATTNATAGTAAAGTGGTGNGGCTCGTCNGNGGGCAACCGTCATCTGCTACGATGGTTACANATAGAAGTGATGGAATTGATTTGTGGCTAAATGGGAGGAATAATANCTNTACTGCAAGTAATCCTCAAGGAGTTGTAGACCACGGTTTTACATACAAACANGTATTATTTGATTATAGATGTATTACAGATGAAAATGTTGAGGAATATTTATTAGACGCGTTTCCACTGATTCCGGAACCAGAACCAGAACCAGAACCTGAACCAGAAAAACCTCCGGAACCAGAACCAGAACCTGAACCAGAGCCAGAATACCCTGGAAGAATGAGTATTCCAAAAGACTATTTGTATACATATGATACAACTAACCGATTGAAAACAGTNCCATTTTTCCGCTATGGTAATTATACACCGACCCCTATTGTCTTACCTTCAACATATGATATGACTNCTTTACTTGGAAATGTACCTCGTACTTTTATAGCTACTATAAATTTTGGCTGGACAGAAGAGGATTGGGGTATTGACTCTGGTAGTGGAACCAGCTACAACTTACAATATGTTTTAGATTATGGTGGTGATGACACGACTGGTCAAGATTTTGCAATTAGAATATCAAATGGTAAAAACAGTACATACNGTAGACATGTTACATATGATGCANATGAAAATATTCAATTCGGTGCCATTGTTTTAAGAATTGGTCCAAAGGGCACTTCTGGTAGTGAGTATTGGACAAANAATTTACATGTATCACGGGGAGTTGATACAGAAATAGGTGTCAGTTATGATGGTAATAATACTATAAATTTCTTTATTAGGGAACCACACGAAAATGAATGGAGAATGGAATCTATAAATATTCCTAGTGATTCAATTNACACAATTATAGGTTCAAGAGGTCGTTTAATAATTGGTGGAAAATCATACCATGATTTATCGTATTCATACACATATGACGACGGCTCACCCTACAACGGCTTAAGAGGTGGAAATACAGTAAAAAACATATATGTATACGATTATTTCGCAAATAATACAAATATATTAAAACAAAAAGGAGATGCAATCCCACTTTTACCACAACCAGAACCAGAACCAGAACCAGCTATACAAACAATTTATGATATTGTAATAAGAGACCCCCGTTTTGAATTTGGAACAATGGGTGGTTCTGCCATTAGTGGCACTGATGCAATAAAGTATATGGGCTATTATAATTCTACAGAAATACTTATAGCTACATTTAGTGTAAACTGGAATTCGACGTANAATGGTTACATATATATGTGTTTAATTGATAAATATGGAAATAATATATCCAATTCGGCAAAATATGCTAGATGGGATATAACATCAACTGGGACTGGAATTATATTCCAACATTTAGACGATGTATTATTAGAACTGGAAAATATAGATACATTTAAAAATCTTTATAATAATCCAGATGTAGTAAGTTATACAAACGATACNACTATATTATTTTACCCTGGTTCACAATTCACATTAAGAGATTATTTTGATATTAAAGATTTGGAATACAAATTAATTCTAGATTCATCAGAATTACCTTATGCTAATGGTAATTATAATAATCAAAATGGAGGAATTAAAGAAGGTTATAGATTAAGTTTTAATAGGAATCAATATACTTCATATACAAATATACAAGAAGAAGCAATATCTCTTTTACTACGTTTTAGAATAAATAGGAATGCTCCTGGTGGAGGAATTGATTTTACTCAACCAGATATGGAAATTGATTCACAAATTAGATATNTATTAGACTTAACAAAAGTTGGAAATTCAGNTACATGGGCGGATAGATTATTTGGAGTATCATTGAAAAATAGCAGAACAGATAAGTGCTTTACGATTCAAACACATTCAAATAATTGGTCTGGTTCTGATGTACCAAGCAATGCAACAATACATGGCAATTACACACTTTTATCAGATAATATGGAATATTATTTGGCTATGAGTAGTGGACCTGAAAATAATACGTGGGTAAAAATATATGAGGTAAAAAATGGAGGTATTGATTCTGGTTCTTATATTGTTGGTACAATATTAGATACAAGTTATGGAGGCTATATAAACTCTGGAACTAACTCGATACATTTAGGTATTAATACAACTCAACTAACTACGGGTCAATATGGTGCAAATTATGAATATTTGAGTTTTGAAATGGAATTTAGTGAAAGAACAACATCTCAAATAGAAGATTTAATATTAGCCATTTATGAACCAGAACCTGAACCAGAACCAGAACCTGAAAATCCTCCGGAACCAGAACCACCAGAACCGGAACCACAGCCAGAACCGGAAGGACCAGAACCNGAACCAGAGCCCGAATTATGGTGGAATAGCGAAGTACATTTAAATGTTCCCGATTCAGCTTTAGACGATATTAATAATAATAACGTAATATTACAAAATAAGCATTTATATGGTACTGGAGTATTAGGAACTGATGCCGCAAATAATAGTCAGTCGGCTGAATTACCACCACCGTCACAATTACCCTATTTGACTGGATACACACTTATAATACACTTTGATTATGATTCTAGTGCACCAATTCCAACGAACAACAATTCGTTTTTTACTATTAGAATGCATCATGATTNATGGAACCAGAATACCAATAACTGGAATTATTTTTGGTGTAGATGGCATACAAGTGGTACAAGTAAAATAGCTTGTCATTCCTACAATACATTTAACACTGAAAATAATAATAATAATACATGGACTACTAGTCATAACGGCAACGACGAAAACTTTCAAAATCATATGGATCAGGATAATGAGTTTATTTTTGTTTTGAGAAGTGGTGAACACGGTAGAGGTAATAATACTTCTGGTTTATCTTTAAGAATTTACAAAAAAAGTGATTTTGAGAATAACGCAGGGCGTGAATATGATAATGCTCTAAGTAAAATGGAAAAATCATATACAATGGTTATTAATAGAACTGAAGGACATGATTTGTGGATAAATGGATATCATGCTAACTATAATTCAAGTAATCCTCAAGGAATTGTAGACCATGGTTTTGAATACAAAGAAGTAATATGGGATTATAGATGTTTTAGCGATGAAGAGGTTGAGGAATATTTATTATATGCTTTTCCACCTGGACCTCCTGAACCAGAATTACCACCAGAACCAGAATCTGAACCAGAACCCGAGTCACAGCCGGAACCGGAACCAGAGCCAGATAATCCTCCAGAACCAGAACCAGAACCAGAACCGGAATATGTAAATTCGCTCGGATTTTCTATGCCCGAAGATCAAGAATTTACTACCACCTATCCCACTCCAGAGATAAGTTTGAATAGACCAGGTGCTTTTCAAAATGGAATTACACTTATTCTTCAATCTGAATCAAAAGGGAATATGGGAACCAATGATACTTTATTTACCCTAATCGGGGGGAATACATCAGTAGGAGAACATGAACAGTTGATTCGATGGCGTGTTAAAGATGGAAGTAATGCTTATGAAGGGGTCGAAATAGCTAGGCATGACGACACGAATTTGATAATTAAACCATCTTATAATGAACATTATACATTATACACATGGATATATCAAGCAATTGGCGATTCAATAAGTGTAAACAGATACCATATCAATAATGAAGGAAGACTAATAAATGAATACATATATAATTATACACAAAGTGGAACTATTATTGGGTATAAGGCTTCTGAATTCCCAGAATATACATTGATTCTTAATAATGAATACCCCCTAATTAGTGGTTCTCATGCTTATTATCCGTTTGATTCATTAAAAATATATTGGGGNAATATTCCAATTGAAGAAAAGAACAATATAATATATTCTTATCTTGGATATACAGNTGTATCAGAATCAGTACCAGAACCAGAAATGCCTATATACACTAATCCGAATATTAGTCCATTCATACGTTATTATAGGAATGAGTTACCAATGTTAAATGCTGACTCTTCGGTGACAGATACTATGTCTTTTTCTATTGATAGAAATAGTGATCCNAACAGAGGAGTAGTTGGTAATGAAATGACAATAATATTAGCTCTTTATTTAACGGAATGGCCTATAAATAGTTCAGGACATGCTACAATATTGGATTTAACTGCAAATGAAAATTATTCTACAATAAGAATTGGACAATTATCAAATCGTGAAAATAATTTATATTTATATACTCATCAAAATACAACAAGCAATAATCAAGCAGTANATTCACAAACCGAAATATTTGGAAATACATTAGAACTTAATAAACGTTACTATTTTGTATTTCGTTCATTTTCTGAATCGGCGGATAATGTTCCACCAGAATTAGCATATGGTGGGTATGCGAATTTACTTGGGCGATATGACCAAGAAACTGGAACAAATCCAATTACTCCACTTAATGGTAGAGAAGACGTATTAAGTGCAAAGTATCATACNNNCGNTCCCTACTACTATTGGACATCTGGATTTGGACACTTCAGAAGNTGGGGGNNGGACGGGATAGTGAACGCTGGCNNNAGCNATGCGACGTACACCTACTCTAATATCATGAGTGAGTACTCCCCCTATGACAACTATAATATTAGGACAGTTCAATTTGCGTGTTATTATACTGAAACCAAAATGATAGTCGGGNNNTTCNA
>PASM01000025.1:8572-21768 GCA_002711965.1 Chloroflexota bacterium
TGNGGNCGNTCNTGAGCAGCTANATATGCATCTAATAGAAGCATCAAATGGTGCGCGNGCAGGTGGTNCAAAAACCTATNGCTTGNNCTNCGCACCGTGGACTTTTACATTCGTCGAGTCGCTTAACAGAACGTTCCNNATCACAAGCAGTAGTATTGGGAGTGATTTATATAATAATCTTGAAGATTATGGTTGGCCTCGAACTGCAGAAGACTTAAGATGGTCTTGGGATAATCCAAGTTACATCGTTGAGCCAAGTTACANTAACGCCCAGGAACNNGGGTGGCATTTTTACGCAGGAAACTCATTTAGTACAATCCGTGATGCTAACTTTACTATTGGAACTCTGAATTATTGGAAATTCAATATTTATTATAATGACGGCTCTGGAAATATAGTATTATATGATAAAGTCGAATCTAGCTCAACATTAAAGGTAAAAACTTCTTACACAGCATATTTAAATACTAATTTTAGCCCATCTGGTTATGGAAATCTAAAGGGAGTTAGTTATGGTCAATTAGATATATTTATGAGAGCTCTTAACGATTCAGAATTATTTGATTATTTGGCTCCTTATGACGAAGAACCAGAAATAGAAGGAGTAATGCTAAAATATAATGATGAAATATTACAATATTCAAATAACATATCAATAGAATTGACATCAACAAATAGAACGATATTAACATCTAATGGAGGACAATGGGAAAATACTAACTATTCATTTGGAAGTGAAAATGTTATTAATAGTTTGAATGGAGATATTAAATTTAGATTTGTTTCTGGTGGACAATTTATTGTTGGAATATCTGAAAATTCTTGGAATAATTGGGGTAAAAATAGAAATGTAACAAGTTTAACAACATCTGATATAGAAACTTTTGGTTTTAAACAAGATGCTTCTTCTTCAAGTTTGATTAATCGTAGAAATTTTTATTCAGGTAGTAATAGAGGTTTGAATTTAACTGGATGGTCATATTTGACAGGACAAAATCATATAGATCCATTGGTTGGNCATGTTGGTCGTATATTTTGGNATACAAATNATACAAACAATACTACTATTGTAACTACACAAATTGATGGACAAACAATATTAGAAACAATCGTCGAAAAAGTTATTGANAAATGGTACATATATGGTCATATTTTTAGCGAATCAACAATAGAAATATATAGTAGTCANGCAATTAATATTCCAAGACTAAGTGTAGCAGGAATGGTTTTACCAGATATTGATGAAACGTTTACACAAGAATTTACACGAAGTGGATTTGAAACAGATAAAAAATCAATAACAATATTACATACATTTTCTATACCAGAATTTAGAAGNCTGCAGGGCCGAGGNGGGGTGCANCGCCATTTTGGNCGTCTTTATGGTACTAATATCGCAGGTTTAGAGAAACAATTATTTTGGTCTTATAGCAACACTGATAATTATTTAGGAATACAAACCTCAAGTGGTTCAACAACCAATAGTGTTACTACTCAGAGTAATACTGCATTACAAATAAATGAACTTAATTATGAAGAAGATTATTTATTCGTATTAAGATGTAGAGCACCAACCAATAATTATGATGCTGGTCCATTTTTGTATTCTTCTATATATGAATGGGTTGATGGAAAATTAAGTCATTTACAAACTTTTACAGGAAATTCTATATTATATGATTGTGTTTCATATAAATATGAAATAAACGTTATTTCTGGTTCAGATCATCCAATGAATTGGTATAATAGAAATGTTGATATATTTACAGAATATTTGGATGAAGACCAAATTTTCAGTTATGGTAATTCTCTTTTACTTGAAAAGAAAAGATTTAAATCAATTGATATTGCTTTAAATAATCCGAATGAATGGGACTATTATAATGGTCACGGATATATACATGTTTGGCCTGGTGAGCCATATATACAATCAGAAAAAGCAGAAAGACTATTTCCAGGAACTGTCCCATTAGATATTAGTAGTATAACGGATGTTACTCCTCATTTTACTCTTGTATGGAAGGCTCTTTTACCAACAATTGAATCTAATANTTTCTTGATTTCAGTGTGTACTCNTAATGATNATTTAGATGATGATTTTGACACTCGTGCAAATCTTACATATCAAATNTATATTAAAAAAACTGAAAATGAGGGNGAATGGAATATAAAATCGAGGTNATATTCTACAAATATAACTGAAATTACAGATAATAATGCTTTAGAACCAAGTAACAATTATAAATGGTTTGCAATGCGTAACTCCCGGAGCGGNNNCGATGGTNTGGAATGGGAATTATTAGTTATTCAAACTGATTCACCACATCCATCAAATGGTAATGTATTATCAATAAATGAATTTGCTGGGAGGATCGGACAANCAAACACCCATTTGCATGNACTTNGANGNCTCNCNATTCACANACANATGCANTANACAAGGTATCTTTTGGAGTTAAAAATTTTAATCAAGATTTAGTAGTTAGTAAAGACCATCGATTTGCAAGTATGAGTCTCATTCATGGTTCTTTGAGTGTTAATGAAGTAATTAGTTTTATGTCAAGTGAATATGAACCAGAAATATATGTTCCTCCACCAGAACCAGAACCTGAAACATATGACGGAANTACATTTATTGAATATCAAAACAGAGCCCCAGGCGGAAACCGACATGAGATTGATATTACAAGACCGGAATCAACATGGGGATATAATGTTACAGACGGAATTACAATAATTATCGTGGGAAATGCGAATAATAATGGTAGAGGCGAATGGGATACTTTCTTTCAATTATTTAGTGAGCATTCTACCTCTACAAGTAACTTTCTATGTGAAGTCCGAAGTCGTTATGATTCATCTCCATATGGCTACTATAGCGCACATAAAGGAGGNTATTCANNTNANNATCCAGATGANAAAGTTATAATACCATTTCCATTCAATAATAAAAAATATATGTGGGTATACAAAGCTNTACANGGTATTGTCACTTTTACAAGATATGGACTTGATTCAAATTCTGAATTAGAAATAAANAATTATGTAAATGAGNCACAAACATTGAGAGGGGGTTATTTTGAAGGTAATAATCCNAAATATAGACTATATTTTAACGGGCCATACTCATCAACAAGTGCCNANCAATCCGATTATTCTTATAATTTNTTGGAAATTAGATGGGGAAATACACCAGATTNCGTTATAGAAGACTTAGCAAAAANCTTTATATTACCTATTGAACCAGAACCAGAATACAGTTCAATTGAAGTTGGATATATTTTCAGAAAGGAGGACGAAGAAGACAGGGGNAGCAACCAGGGATTCTCATATAATGTAATGACTCAAATTGATCTTACTAGACCAAGTTATATTAATGATGGATTTACATTTNTAACTTACTGCTTTGGAATCAGGGGAGCAGGTCAGTTGGGATACTTTGTGGCTTATANATGGAGAGGGTGTCGGGCAAATAGCTCAATATAGAACTAGATGGNNNAATNNTGCTTATGGCCTTTATAATGGAAAGGATATATCAAATACCCAAATACCTTATCCGTNCGGCGGTTCGACAAGTCCAGCTGTGTTTGTCTTTAGAGCTGTTGGTGGTGAAGTTAGTTGTAAACNATACCAGNACANCAATGGCAATATTGAGGTGGTTAATATTAGAACTACCAATCACGGAAATGGTTGGGAATTATCAACAAATTCTGGAACAACAGATTATNCAAAATATTATCATGGTAATTTACCAGGATATACAATATATTTCAATGGGCTAACAAATAGTACAGAGCCGGCTAATTATTATTACGATATAAATGAAGTATTGTGGGGAGCAGTTACTGAAGATGATGTTTTGTTTAAAGTTAGTAATTACTTAGTGGGACCACCAGAGCCAGAACCAGAACCAGAACCAATGCCGCCATCAGAACCAGAACCGGAAGCACCATTTTGGTGGACTACAGATGCGCATTTAAATGTTCCCCAATCAGCTTTGAATGATATTAATGGAAATAACGTAATATTACAAAATCAGCATTTATATGGTACTGGAGTATTAGGAACTGGTGCTAGTAATAATAGTCAGTCGGCTGAAATGCCATCACCTTCACAATTACCATATTTGACTGGATACACACTTATAATACACTTTAATTATGATTCTAGTGCACCAATTCCAGCGAACAACGATTCGTTTTTTACTATTAGAATGCATCATNATNTNTGGNAACAGAATACCAATAACTGGAATTATNTNTGGTGTAGATGGCATACAAGTGGTACAAGTAAAATAAATTGTCATTCCTACAGAACATNTCTNACTCAAAGTGGTGATAATAATACATGGACTACTAGTCATAANGGCNNCGACGAANACTTTCAAAATCATATGGATCAGGATAATGAGTTTATTTTTGTNNTNAGAAGTGGTGANCACGNTAGAGGTAATAATACTTCTGGTTTATCTTTAAGAATTTACAAAAAAAGTGATTTTGATTTATCTTGGGATAACACAANTCGTGACTATGATAATGCTCTAAGTAAAATGGAGATAGNTGCAACGATGGTTATTNNTAGAAATGAAGGACATGATTTNTGGATANNTGGATATCATGCTAACTATANTNCAGGTAATCNTNGAGGAGTTGTAGANCATGGTTTTGAATACAANGAAGTAATATGGGATTATNAATGTATTACCGATGAACAGATTGANGAATATTTAGAATCTACTTGGNAAANTNANGNGAAACCACCNGAGCCTGAACCAGAANCANANNCAGNACCAGAACCNGAANNACNTNCAGNGCCTGAGNCANANCCAGANNCAGAACCAGAGNCTGNACCNGANNCNNAACCAGAGCCAGAATCAGAACCAGCGCCAGAACCAGANCCAGAATCAGAACCACAATCANAACCAGAACCNGAATTAAAAAGAGAAGAATGGTCTGATTTCAGGCTTTNTGGATATGAATTACCATATGCAAATGGAAATGTTTATTCAAATGGGCAAGAAAATGCTGGTTATAAAACAGCTTTTAATCGTAATACTTATGAATCAATTCACCCAAGTACTTCTGCNGCGTTTTCTTTTGTTTTGCGATTTAGAATTAATGATAATGCACCTGGTGGTGGTGGAGATGGAATTGCTGCAAATGAAGCNGGTAATTCTTCTACTGTAACTGGAACTCGAACTGTATTCCATATGACAAGTGTNGCTGAACCGACTAATAGCAATACTGATATGATTAAAATTACTATGCCTCATAGTTCNAGTATACTAAGACTATATGTGCATAATGATGAGTTATCTGCAAACGCAACTATACAAAATGATTTTCCAGATTTTACAACATTTAGTTCAAATAAAGATTATTATATTGCAATAATAAATAGTGACGTTAATAATNGGTTTGATTATAGAATATATGAATATGATAGAAATGNANAATACCAACCAACCACATTAATTCATCAATATGAATATACAAGTGGTTATATTAGTAGAAGAGAAGCTATTTATATAGGGATTAACACAACAAATTCGGGAGNAATAACTCTTGGTGCAAATTATGAGTATTTAGGATTTGATATGAATCTTTATGAAATGAATTTTGATACAATTGAAAAGCATATAAGAAAATATTATACGTCAGACTGGTTATTANCNGACCAATTAATAAGAAATGTTAGTAATGATTTTGGTTATCAAGGTATTGATACTTCCGGGAACGAAAACATCAAATATATGTGTTATTATGATGAATCAACATTGTTAGTTGGTCATCATTATGAACTCGAATCTACTACATACTTAAGAATGAGTTTAGTAAATATATATTCTGGTACATATGTATCGGATAGTGGTCGTTATATNTCNNATTNGCNCANCATGGCCNNTTTAATTCCTAATAGTGAAGGTATAAATGATAGAATAAATCCGANTAATNNGGGTGAATATAGAACTATATATAATTATTCAATTGCNATATANTTCNAGCAACTACGTCNNNGGTGTATCCCTTGTTTTAGATTATNATGCTANTGGAACTAATTTTAACAGCGACATTGCTATTGATGTAACTNCGCAATTAGATGTAACTGATGCNGGAATATTAGGTAATGCGGATAGAACAATAGCATTAACACTGAACTTACAACCTGGTTCTGCCAACTACGGTAGTAACTGGATTCTATNTATAGGCGGTTATGGATATCAATCAACACAGGAGAAGNAATTTGCTCTNNNNGCNACAACNATNCCATCAGCAGCAAATGCAAATAAATTTGCATTCGGTATANNNCACGATAACACGAAATGGTNTTCTAGTACTCTGTTTCTTGNTCCTAATGTAACTACTACAATTGCTTGTAGTTATCAAGGAAGTAATAATACACTATATATTTTTAAGAAGTTGGGTGAAATGGATGAGGCTGGTGANTGGGAAATGGATCCTGTACAGCTGGACGNGGNCGNCTTAAANACAACTCTTGAACCCGGNCTTACTTCCCAACAATTTTTAATTGGAGGTATAGAAAATCAAAATNCCNNTTATTGGTTCCGCGGTACTATAGGTAAATTCAAAGTATGGAATGTTGCATTTAATGACGTAACAAGTCTTNTTNNNGGCNTGNCTCAAACNGNCTTNGATAGCANTGATATNATCGACGNAAATCAGTATATATTTACTGCTGGTACAAATTATAATTTAAGTGACTATTTTGTGTNTGGACCACAACCTCCAGAACCAGAGCCAGAATCAGAACCACAGCCAGAACCAGAACCTGAACCGGAGTATGTTAATTACACTATAATAGAAGGTAATACTATTAGTCAATTATCAAGCAATATAACATTTGATGGATTTAATGTTATTTCGTCTGTTGGTGGAGAATGGGACAATNCTAATTTTTCATTTGGTTCATTAGAGGAGGGAAAGAAANNTGAAATTAGATTTAAATTTATATCTGGTGGGGAATTTATTCTTGGAATATGTGAAAATTCTTGGGGAAATTGGGAATCTTACACAAATGCGAATGATNTATCAACATCTAATATTGAAACATTTGGTTTTAAACAAGAATCAACAATTGTGAGTATAATTANCCGANATAATTTGTTCAGTGGTAGTAATAATGGTTTANGCTTAACTGGTTGGGAACATTTAACTGGAACAAAACCACNAAACTCAATGATTGGTCNTGTTGGTAGAATAAGNTGGATAAAGGATNNTGATAATTCAACAACAACAATAATAATGTTTATTGATGGAAATGAAATTAATAGAGTAATACTTGATAAAATTGTTGATAAATGGTATTTATATGGTCATATTCGTAGCCAGTCNTCGTTTCAAATGTTTAGATGGTTCTCATCTTTAGGTGTTGAACCAATACTTAGTTTAAATAGAACACAATTACCNCAAGGTGGTAACGAAGAATTAACTCAAACTTTTGATAGACTTGGAGATGAACCAGATGAAAAATCATTGACTGTTTTTATTACCGCAGAAATACCATACGATTATGGAGTAATTGGTCAATTCTCCCGATGGATTGATATTCGTACAAATCCATATCAAAGCACAGCTGACCAACTTTTTTATTGGGCACGACATCAGAATACTGATACTGGATTTAACCTTTACACGAGAAACACAGCTACAGATAATAATATAACAGTAAGTCGAACAAATGATTTACGAATTGATAGTTTGGTTAGAAATAAAGATTATTTATTTGTATTCAGATGTGGTCCAAGTGATGTTGACCCAGAATGGGGATGTTATATTTATGAATGGATAAATGGTGAGTTATCTTTATTACAAAGTTATGAAAATACAGCAGTATTAAAAGATATATCAAATTATACTCTCTATGTAAATAAAGCAAATTTATATAATTCAACAGATGAATCACTAAATTTCGTAAACAAACAACTGGATATATTTGGAGAATATTTTAGTGACGAACAAATAAAAATGTATGGTGAAGAATTAGAGTTTGAACCTCGAATTATAAATTCTATAGATATTGTCCCAATACCAGCTCACAAATGGCCTGAATTCACACAAGGACATTCTCAAGGGTATTATTGGCCAGGACCAGCGAAAGATATATATTCTACAGATGTAAACGCAAGTACTACAAACGAATTCTTAGATATAAGTAGTATTACAGATGGAGGTCATTTCACATTTGTATGGAAAGTTCGCATGCCAACTGCTTTTACTTCAGATTATATGTTTGGATGGACACAAGCTGAAAATAGTACTGTCGAATCAACTAATTCGTTTTTAAGATTTCATAGGGATGGAAATAATAATACATGGAGATGGGAGGGCAGGACAACTGGTGGTGAAGTGTATACAGCGATCAATAACAACACTGGTTCTAATGGAGGTTCTAGTATGGATTATAATGAAAATTATAAGTGGTTTGCTGTTGTAATTGATAATAGTAACACAAAACCATGGGGTATATATTATGTGATTCAAACAGATTCGACAGACCCATCTGACGGAAATGTAGTTTCTTATGATGAATATGTTTTAACTACTGGTAATTCTAACATAATAAATTACTTTTTCAAAGACGGCAAAATATACAAAATGTATTTCGGTATGCAAAATAATAGTAATGGTGATTTTGCATCGAGTTCAGATACAAGATATTGCCATTTCCATGTAATAAAAGGTTGTTTGGCTTATGATGAAATTATTGATTATATGTCTGAATTGTCTAATGAGCCAGAGCCAGAGCCAGAACCTGCGCCAGAGCCTGAACCAGAACCTGCCCCAGAACCAGAACCAGCACCAGAACCAGAACCAGAAAAACCTCCTGAACCAGAGCCAGAATCAGAACCAGCACCAGAACCAGAACCAGAACCAGAGAATCCGGGATTTGGCAGTGGATGGTGGGATGAAGACCCAACTCCAGCGAACCGCGCATATTTAACTGTTCCGAGTGAGGCTTTGGATGATATAAATACTAATCATGTAATGTTACAAAATCAACACTTATATGGTATGGGGGTATTACGTTCTGATAACGAGGGAACTGGTGGTACTTTTGGACCGAATGCACCACCTGGTTTCCCGGCTGCGGCGGACTTGTCACCTAGTCGCAATGGATGGACACTAATGTTGTATTTAGGTTATACGAAACAAACACCAATATTCACCGGCGGAACGTTCTTTGTTATCCATAACCGGCCAAATAATAATTCTTGGGGAAACAGTCCCCACGGTGATAGTGTAACTTCACACTCGGGTACATATATGAGATGTCAATTTACCTCAAACGCAATCCAAACGTTCACATTCCGTGGTTATGGCCTACCGAAGCGTCGCGGTGGTCGAAAAAATCAATTGCAATACCGAGATGATGCATATATAACGATGACCGGGTTTAATAGTTCTGTATTGCAACAAGATGACGAGTTTTGTATGATTTTAAGAAGTGGAAATGATGGAAAAGTCGGTAACGGAAGCGGGTTGTCTTTAGCTGTTTATAAAAAGAGCTCTTATGGTGATGGTCATACTTGGACTGCTAGTAATCACTTTGCATATGTAACTGGGCAAAACGTCGGCGGGCGGTGGTCCGGCAACAATTGGAAGCTGTTCACGTCTCCTCAAAACGAAAACCCGAGCTCGAGAGAATCGGGTAATATATTATTTATAAATGGAACTAATTTGGGTTCCCACCCAAACAATTTTCCAGCTGAAAACGCCGGAATTACGAATCACGGATTTGAATATAAATCGGTCGTTTGGGATTTTAAATGTGCCGACGATTCTCAAATTGCAGAATTTTTAAACACAGCATGGCCACAATAAATTCGCTAATAATTCTAAAGTTTCGGAACACTAAAACACCGCGTTTAAATACTATAAAATGGAACAATCACAATAATTAATTAAATTTTTGGTACAAATGGTTCACCAGAAGTTTCCTTTTCTTGTGAAGTAATACAAACCGCACTATTTATATAGGGGAAAGTCTTATCATAAATAGCATTAATAAGAAAATCTGCAACACTCATTCTTGGTATTGTTCCAGAACCTTTATTGATTATACATATTTTTTTTAAATAATCATCAGTAAGTCCACTTGGACGCACAATTACAAATTCCAAACCACTACCAATTCCTTTGTCATCTAAAAATAAAGCTTCTTGATTATTTTTATCTATAAAAGCATCTTTAAGAACTGTTTTCATAAGTATTTGAAAAAATAATGGAGGTTCATCGACACTATCCCCAGCTCCGATCGATGTAACAATTGCAATTCTATTAGATGCTAATTTAGACTCTTTAATACATTGAATAATGTTTTTTGTACCATCTGTTAACATTGATTTACCAACTTCTGAAGTAGCTCCACCTAAGCAAATAATTGTACCAGATATTACATTTCCATCATATACTTGTTTTACATCTTCAAAAGAAGAAACATCTCCTTTATAAATAGTATGAAAATCACTTGATTCTAAGTTTAACTTATTTTTAGGTCTCACAAGAGAATATACACCTTTATTCATAGTTAAGGCTTGATTGAACACACATTGACCGGTTTTACCAGTAACTCCAAAAATTGCTAAATTTGATTTAGGAATATATCTTTTTGTTGAAAAAGCATTAATAATACACAAATTGAAATAAAAAAATAACTTCATTGTTATAAATACTATAAATTAGAGTAATACTCTTATATTAATACTGGTTGATTATATGATAAATATGGTGAATATTTTACACCTTTGAACATTTAAAACGCCGACTTTATATATTATATTTAAATATTCTATGGAAAAAACATTTTTTTAAATTATCGGAATAATCTATTTCTTTTATGAAGTTGTTTTTACAATATTTGTTTATAATTTTTGAAATATGAGGGGCATTTGTATCATCAAAAATCATTAAGCTATCTTTATGAGCAAATTTTTTACAATTAATTAAATCATTTATAATACATTTTTCATAGTGACCACCGTCAATATGTATAATATCATATTTTTTATCATTATTATATTCTTTAACCGTAATTAAAGAATCACCTTCAACAAAATTAAAATTGTATTTATTTTTATAATAATTAGCTATATCTTTTACATAATTGTGTATACATATATCAAATGATAAAACTTCTAATTTAGGATTTGATAACAAAAAAATTGCCATAGAATGTCCACCATTTAGTCCTATCTCTAATATATTTTTGGCATCTTTCACAATATTAAAAAAGTTATTTCTTAATATTAATTTATTATCATAACGATGGCCTTTTTCAAATTGTATAAAGTTACTGTGGTGTCTGTATAAGCAGTTTCCTTCAACTTTGTTTGTATGTTTTTTTATAATATTATTAATATTAATTATGTCAGTTGTTTTTTCTAAACCTTCATTTGATAAATTCATTTATATATTAAGAATATATTAATTATTGTCATACATTTACACCTTTGAACATTTAAAACATCAATAAATAAATTATAGTAATAATCTTACACTAATACTGGTTGATTATATGATAAATATGGTGAATATTTTAAAAAATCATTGTATATATCTTCTTGTGTTAACATGAAAGATACAATAAGAGTATAATTATTTTTCCAGACTAACATATCGTATGTTTTTATGAATTTTAGTGGTTCAATTGAATTTCGAACAAATATAATTGGTCTATATACGGAATTATGAATATTATTATTAATAAATAATAGTTCTTTCATAGTATTAGAAAAGTTAGTATTTTCTGGTAAAGTCCATAAATGTTTATAAAATAGGAACTGTTTTATTAATATCCATACATCATCATTTAGTTCCATATAGTGAAAATAATAACTTTATTAGAAAAATATCGCAAAAATAACTATTTCGTTCAATTTAATATTATAATAAATAATGAACGAAATATTAGGATGGTATTCCAGTTTTATATATTCATTGTATCTTATACCTCAAATTATAAAAACGTATACAACTAAGAGTGTTGAGGATTTATCAGTTTTATCACTATGGATAACGTTTAGTGGCGGATTAGGCATGTTTTTATATTTATTTCAGCAAAAAGGACTATATCCTGTCAAGTTTAAAAATTGTTTTGGATTGTTATCAATTTCTACACTTTTGATTTTGTATTATATGTATAAAGATAATAAAGAAAGAATAAAGAAAGAATAAAAAAATAAAGGAAACTTTATTTTACAATTCTATTTATTTGTATATCGGTGCCAAGAGATAATTTTTGTTTAAAAATAGGTGGACTAACACCATATTGCTTAAATTTTGAATTACAAAAATATTGTCGGATGTGTTCGTCGATTGCACCAATATTGTTTATATTAAAATCTAATAACTCTTTAGCACAAGAGCCTTTTATCAAATACGATTCGGTTGTTAATTGAATTGGTGGATTGTACAATATTGGAACAACATCTTTTAGCGAGTTGTTGCGAAAAAATCGATTATTTAGAAATATAATTCCCCAGTCATTTGGGAATGTGAGATTAGATACATACTTTATTGGATTATCTATATTTTTAGCAAACATAACATCATCTTCAAAAATAAGATAAATTGCATTATCTGAATAATCGAGTTTTTTATATATGTTTAAGTGAGATAAGCAACAACCAATAACTCCAGGGCTTTTTGGTTTTTTACGAATAATATTCCATGGATTTATTGTTTTTAGCATTTCTTTAGTATATTCAATAGTTTTACCATCAACTGCTTCTATTACTTCAAAATTACTATTAACATCTAATTTATTTAGTATATTTTCATTAAAGTACTTTAGTCTATCGGGGCGTCGTTTTAGATTTATTAAAAAAGTTTTATCTATTTTCATTTAATCATATAATTGTATTAGTTCTTTAATACAAAACTAAAAAAAAATTTTTATTTGGTTTTTGTTTTTTTTGATTTTTATTTGTTTTTGGTTTTAGTACATACAAAGGGATTGGGGGGTTGATTTTTTTGGGTTTATACGAGATTTTCTTCGTAATATTCAACAAGAGTCTTTCTCAAGTCGTTAAGGCTTGTATCGAGTTGGATCGTTTCAGCAAGTCCAGCACATCCAATCATATGCATCATCTTATCCCTCTTCATGTGCTTCTTGATGTAAACCTTGACTTCCTTGTTGTCCTTCTTGGCTAAGTCGGTCAATGCTTGGCTCAGTTT
>PASM01000026.1 GCA_002711965.1 Chloroflexota bacterium
AAAATACAATTACTTTTATCAGAATTTAATTGACCATATGTTTCATAAGCTATTTCAACTTTTTCTAAACTGCCACCTCGTTCAAGTTTTAGGGTGTCATGAACCTCAAGTTTTCTTATATATTTAGAAAACTTATGAGTTCTTTGGTCATCTGAATTATTTATTTTTTCCAAAATTTTCCTCTTTTATTCAGCCCTAGTTTTTCTAGGGCTGAATAATATTATTTAAGATAAAGCTTGATTTATATCATTCTTTATATCTTCAACATTTTCTAACCCAATTGATAGTCTAATATATTCTGGGCTAACACCTGTTTCTGCCTGTTCTTCTGCGCTTAGCTGAGAATGAGTAGTAGAAGCTGGGTGAATAACTAATGTTCTTGCATCACCTATATTTGCAACGTGACTAAGTAATTTTACATTATCAATAAACTTAACAGCAGCTTCTTTTCCTCCCTTAATCCCAAATCCAATAATAGCACCTTTACCATCAGGTAAATATTTATTAGCACTATCAAAATCTTTATGAGATTTTAGACCAGGATAGTTTACCCAATCAACATTATCATGGCTCTCTAGATATTCTGCTATTGCTTGAGCATTTTCACAATGTCTTTCCATCCTCAGATGTAGAGTTTCTAGTCCTTGAATTGTGACCCAAGCTGCAAATGGACTCATAGAAGCTCCTGTATCTCTTAGCCAGTGTGTCCTTATGTGAACTAAATAAACTAAATTACCTAAAGGCCTTAAAGCTTCTTCTAAAACCGCTCCATGATATGAAGGTGAAGGTGAACAAAATTCTGGCCATTTTTCAGGGTTATCTGCCCACTTGAAATTTCCACTATCAACTATAACTCCTCCTATATGTGCTCCATGTCCTCCAATAAATTTAGTAGTTGAATGAATAACTATATCTACACCATGTTCAAATGGTCTTAGTAAAAACGGAGTCATTACGGTATTATCACAAATAACAGGTAATCCATTTTCATGACTTATTTTTGAAATATTTTCAAAATCTGGAACATCATTTTTTGGATTNCCTAAAGATTCAAAATAAACACATCTAGAATTTTCATCAACTAGTTCATTTATCTTTTCTGGTTCTGATGGATCAAAGAATCTTACCTCTATTCCAAGTTTTTCGAAAGTTTGTGTAAACAGAGTCCATGTGCCTCCGTATAAACTTGTTGAGGAAATTATATTTTGACCACTATGAGCAATAGTTAATATTGCTGCATTTATAGCAGCTTGCCCTGATGAAAAAGAAAGAGCATAAATTCCTCCATCCAAAGCTGCAATTCTTTTCTCAAGCACATCATTAGTTGGATTCATCAATCTGGAATAAATATTTCCAAATTCTGCTAATCCAAATAAATTTGCTGCGTGTTCAGAATCATTAAATGTATATGATGTTGTGGGATATATAGGTACCGCCCTAGAATTAGTAGTAGGGTCGGGATCATATCCTGCATGCAATGCAAGTGTTTCTCTTTTATAGTTGTCTGTCATTTTTTTCTCCTTTTAAACAAAAAAACCCCCTTTTGGGGGTTTGCTAATTTTTTTTTTAGATCTAAATACTACATCACAAAACTAGGCTTCCCCCTCCGAGAAAGTCATCATCATCATGTTCATGTTCATTGTAAATCTAAATAATTCCATAAAAAGTAGTATATTACGAAAAAATAAACTTTGTCAAACGAAAATAAAAAATAAAGTTTATAATTAGAATATTTTAAAAGTATTTTCTTATCATTTATGAATCCTATTATTGAAGTTCTACAGACTAAAGATTTCAAAAAACTCTGGTTTATTGGAACAACAGGAATGAGTATGCGATGGATAGAACAAATAGCTCTTGGGTTTTATGTTTATAAAATAACTCAAGACGAATTCCTAGTAGGATTAGTTTTCTTTTTTCGAAACATTCCTATGCTTATCTTTGGAGCTTTTATAGGAGTTTTATCAGACGAATTTAATAAAAAGAACATCTTAAAAGCAACTTTGATTATGACAACCATAGTTTACTTTTGTTTGACAATAAGTTCCTTGCTCGGACAATTAAATTATTTTCAAATTTGCTTTGGAGCTTTTGCTGCAGGTCTTGCATGGTCTTTTGATTTTCCNATAAGGAGATCTTTATTAAGTGAAATAGTTGATAGAAGGTTGTACCCTAGTGCTATTGGAGTAGATATGACATCTAGTAATATAGCTAGAGTCATAGGCCCAATTTTCGCGGGAATAGTTTTACAACAAGTAACGCTTTTACCCATATATCTTTTTGGAACATTACTGTTTTTTATGGCTTTTATTGCCTGTTCTAAAGTATCAGACAGGCCATTATTGAAAAATAAACACTCTAGCTCTATTAAGTTTTTATCAAAAGACTTATTAGAAGGAATAAAATATATTTTTCAAAGCAGAACATTGATAACAGTATTAGTTGTAACTATAATTATGAATTCATTAGTTTTTACCTATCAAAGCCAATTATCAGTTATAGTGCAAAATAATCTTACAGATTTACCTATTATTCTTGGAGTTTTAGCAGCTTTAGAAGGTTTAGGGGCTACATTTGGCACTTTATTAATTGCAAANTTTCCTTTTAAAAGAGGAATAATGATTTTTCTTTCAGGATCTTTTCTTTTTGGTTTTTGCATAATGGCATTTGCTTTTTCTCAATCCATTACACTAAGCATAATTCTAATGATACTAGGCGGATTTGGAATGGCAGGTTTTGGAACTTTGCAATCAATATTAATTATTAGTTCAGCAGATCAAAAAATCAGAGGCAGAGTATTGGGAATACTAGCAATAACAATAGGAACCCAGCCTATTGGTGCGTTTCTGCTAGGATATTTTTCAAGAGAATANGGGTCAGCAACAGCGTTAAAATATTCAATATTTTTTGCTTTGATTCTATTAACTTTTGTAACTTTGTTGCAACTACGGAAGCAATCTAACTAATAAAAAAATNAATTATAAAAGCAGTTATTACACCTAAAACTGNAGCAATCAATCCGACTAAAATAAATAAATATACAAGTTTCATAACAATTCTATTTTATCTTTTTGTGAAATGTATCCAGTTTGTAAAGGAGTTGCAAATGCGTATAAATTACCCTGCAATTTCATAATCACATCNGGATCATTATAACTAGCGCTAGCACAAGCATCTTTTACGAGAGTTATTTTCATTTGCAAAGAATCATTTATAGATAATAATTGACCTTCTTTACACGAATTAAGATCGATATTATCAACTAAAATATTTTCTCTCAATACACCTCTTTTTAAATCATAATTATCGTAAAGTTTTCCGTCAACTATCATAATTTGCCTAGTATCATTAATTTTTGAAAATCTGTCTCCATCAATTCCAAAGTTCTTAATAATTTTGATTTTTTTTTCATATTTCATAGGTTTTTGTTTTCCAACATTTATTCCCAATAATCTAATACTTCCCATAGCCAATATCCTTTAATTAATTAAAAATTTTTATTGCTCGTATTCCAAGAAAAACCATNACTAAACCAACAAAATTTGTAAGAATAAGATTCAAAAATAAAAAATAGAAATTTCTTTGATTTACTAGGTTAAAATTATCTAATGCAAATGTTGAAAAAGTAGTTAAAGATCCTAAAAATCCAATTATTAAAAAAATCTTTAAATTCTCAGAGAGCATAAGTTTATTTTCAAATAAGCTTATTAGTAAGCCTATAAAAAAACATCCAATAATATTTACTACAAAAATTCCAAAAGGAAAATTTGAATTAAACAATTTATCTATTTGAGGACTTATAGTAAATCTAAGAGTTGCACCTAAAGCACCACCCAAAGAAACTAATAGAATATTTATCAACATCGTTTGAAAATCTACTTACTTCTTAGCTTATCACTATATTAGAATGATAAGCGATGTCGATAAAAAATTCTACTCTTCTATAGGAATTTGATAATGCCACTTTCATCATTAGAAAAAAAATTAAAAATCAGAATCATGCTAACATTGTTTGTTTGTATGTTTGCAACAACAATATATCAATCGATAGTTTCTATAGCTGGACCATCTATAATTGCTGATCTAGGAGGGTTTGAATATTACGCCTGGTTATTTTCAGGATTTTCATTAACTTCTGCTGTGTGTGCTCCTTTTGTGGGTAAATTAACAAAAATTTATGGTCCAAAAAAAATAATGATTCCTGCTTTGATTATTTTTTTATTTTCTACAATATTATGCGGTCTAAGTAATTCAATGTTTTTACTTATTTTTTTTAGATCTATTCAAGGATTNGGGCTTGCTGGAGTACTTGGTGTAGTTTGGATAATGATTGCTTTACTTTGGAGCCCAATTGAAAGAGGAAAATGGNTAGGGGCTACAGCTGCAGGATTCACACTTGCAGGATTAATTGGACCTTTTTTAGGAGCATATATTACTCAGATATTTGGATGGAGGTTTGCTTTTTTTGCTATTATTCCTGTGATTATATTTTCAATAATATTAATATCAAAAGTTCTCCCTAATATAGAGAGAAATATATCTACTAAATTTGATTATCTTGGTGCTATTTTTTTTACAATATTTGCAAGTTCGTTTCTTTTTGCTTTATCAATAATAAGTTTAGAAATTACAAATATATATTTGTATATTAGTATTTTATTTTTAATTTCATTTATTTCATTTGCTATTTTTTTAAATATTGAAATTAAAGCTAAAGAAGAAGGCTTTATAGATATAACTTTATTTAAACATAAATATTTTTCCGGGGGGATGATTGGAAATTTGATTATACCTATGCAATTTGTTGTATATAGTATTTTTGTCCCTTTATCACTCATCGGTGTATATGGTTTTTCACCTGCAAAAACTTCCATAATATTAATAATNAATGCAATAACAGTCGCTATTGGTGCAAACGTATTTGGATACTTNATTTCAAAAGTTAANCTACAACTTTGGATCGCTTTATTTGGATTCTCAGTTAATGGTTTTTGTACTTTTCTATTTGGATTTACAGACTTAAACATAAACTTTATCAGTCTTTTAGTTTTGGTATCTATTCAAGGCTTTGCTATACCAGGCGCATTTCAGGTTTTTATGGTTTGTATACAAAATAATCTTCCCCAAGAAAAAATTGAAATTGTAACTTCTAGTCTTCAATTTGCTAGGGTTTTTGGCATTTCTTTATCTGGATCAATACTGGGAGGAATACTCATAATTAGCATGACTGACTATAATTTTGAAAAACCTAGAAGTGAAATATATGATCCTGATAATATAACTTCTACAGAAAAAATTGAAGAGATAAAACAAAAATATATTGTTTCAAAGCAGCTAGATTTTTTTGAAGAAGACCTAAATCTTTCCAGACAAAATCTTATGAAAGGATTAAAAATAGTTTATTATTCAGCAGCAATAACGAGTATTTTAGGAATTATTTGCTCTGTATATATTTTTTATGATGCTAGTCGACGTCAACTCTTGGAGGAGGATTCAATACGCAGTGAATAGCTAGTAATTTTCCTACTGACTTATGATCGTTAAAAATCCCATGCCTTACTGCTACTTCGCATGTAAACATATCTCCCTGATTTAGAGAAATATGATCATCATCAGCATAAACACAATTTAGCTTACTTTCTAAACAATACATTGATTCTTCATGTTCAGGATGATAGTGATTTGGAGCAGCTGCCCCTGGATCTAATATCAATTCTGCAAAATAAGTTGATTCAGCACCCAAAAAGTCTCCCACCATATCATATCTCATAATTCCAGGCTCAAATTCATATGGTTCATTTTTAGATCTATCAAAAAAACCNTTTTCAGGTTTTGTATTGGTGAAACTAGGTTCATCAACTACTTCTTTATCAATATTTATTGAAGGAGACATAGTGATAATCCTTGCANTAGATTTACCTGTATTTTCGAACCCATGTGCTTGAGATTTTTTTGCAAGTATACAATCTCCTTGATATGCAATAAATATATTATTTTCAAGCCTGAAAGTAACAGTTCCTTCAGCTACGAATAAAGTTTCTTCAACATTTGAAATAACATAATAATCTGACTTACTTCCTTCTTCTAAATTTATCTCATTAACAGAAAGCATATCTGACCCTGTTTCTTTACCAGTTAGAAGTAAAGAAGTTGCTCCTTTGAAAGGAATCGATGAAGTTTGTTCATTTCTTTTATTAATTGTCATAATTTAACCCTTATCGATTATTTTAGATTCCAAGAACTTTCCCAAAATAAATATTCAAATTCTAATGCTTCTTGGAAAATTTCATTTGCTACTTTATTATCTACTTTTTGTTGTATAGAATCAACATAATTAATAAGCCAGTTAGTTATTTCTTGATACTCAACATCATTGTAAGCTTGTATCCACCTAGAATGGAAACTATTTTCTAAAGTTTTATTTTTTTTAGCTAACCTTCTTCCTATCTCGTCATACCCCCACTGACAAGGAAGAAGAGAACAAGATATATATTCAATATCATACTTATAAGCTGTGGATAATAAATAATTACAGTAAGATTTGGTTCCCAAAGTTGTTTCTGAATTATATAGTTCTTCTTTTGATATTCCAAAATCTAAACAAAATGACTCATGAAGAGTCATTTCAGAATTTAGTGTCTCATCAAGAAGCTTAGACCAAAAAGACATTATTTTATGATCAAAAGATTTTGAAATAGCTACAGAAATAACTCTGCAATATTCGATCAAAAACTTATAATCTTGAATCATGTAATGTTTGAATTTTTCAAATTCTAAACTCCCATCTTGAATTCCTTCAATAAAAGGATGATTAACATGAGCTTTATTCCAAAGAGATAAATTATTTTTTTTAAGAGATTCAGCAAAAGACATTTTATTTTTTTATAACCTTAACTTCTGCTCCTCCAGAAATACTTTTTAATAAATTTAGATCTCCAGATAATTTACCCATAATATTTGTAGGAGATGCAGGCCTTATTTCTCCAGGTGAACTCATTGGAGTTGGCCCAAAAAACAAACATACAGCGTTTCCAGGAGGCCAAAATGCTATATCTCCTAAATCTACAGTTTCTTTTGCCCATTCATCATTCTCAATAGCCATATTAGTTGAAAAATAAATTTCATCTCCCCAAACTTGAGAAATTCCTTCAATAGGTAGCTGATCATATAATGCATTAGATGTTGGAGAATCGTTTAACTCTGCAGTCATTTTTAATTCTCCAAAATCAAATATTATTTCTTTCATAAAATTCCTCTGTAATCATTAACAAAAATAAATATAATTTAAATATGATATTACAAATTATATGAATAAATACTCTTCAGTCATAATAGCAGGTGGCAAAAATAAAAGAATAAATATGATTAAACCACTTATAAACTTAGGTGGTAAACAAATTATAGTAAGAATTAATGAAATTCTAAAAGAAATATTTTCAGAAATAATTTTAGTGATTAGAAAGGATCAAAATGATGATATTCCTGATTTAGGAATGGCAATGGGTATGCATATAGTTGAAGATATATACCCAGATATTGGTCCTATTTCTGGAATTTACACAGGATTAAATGAATCCATAAATGAAAAGGTTTTTGTAATTGGTGGAGATTATCCTTTTTTATCAAAGGACTTAATTATTAATATGACCAACAAATCAAATAAGGATAAATCTGTATTTGTAAAAAATAAAAATATCATTAATCCATTACATGGAATTTACATAAAAAAGACTTGGGAAGAAAAATTATATAAAAATATTCAAAATAAAAAATTTTCTACTAGAAAAATAATTGATGAAAATCATAATAAAAAAAATTGTGAATTACTAGATTTTGAAAAATTTGATAAAACTTTTAAGGAAAGTTTAATTGATATAGATACATTAGAAGATTTAAAAAAAGCAAGAAAGATCATTTATTCAAAAAATCAGACCATAAGACCTGATATTCGGCCTGAAGGAGTATAAAAGTATTACTCGTACCTTAATGCTTCTGCAGGATAAGTTTTACTAGCTTCATTTGCAGGTATTACACTAGCTAGAATAGAAGCAATAATCGTAATTCCTATTAAGAATCCTACTTCTCCAAAAGGTATAACAAATTTTGCACCTTCAAGTTCTTTTGAAATTTCATTATAAATTAGCCAAGATTGTAAAATACCCAAAAATATTCCAACGACAATTCCAAGTAGAGTAATAAAAGAAGACTCAATAAGAAATTGAGTTCTTATCATACTAGATCTAAATCCTATTGCTCTTAAAACACCTATAGACTGCCTTCTTTCAACTACTGCTCTAACAGAAAGAACACCAATAGCAGCTACTCCTACAACCAAGCCCAGACCGCTAAAGCCTTGAAATAATTTATTAAATGCATTACTTGTTGCTTGCTCTTCTTCAAGTCGATTTAAAAGGCCATATGCATTCATACCATTCGCTAAAAATGTCCTTTCAAGTTTTTGAGCAAAATCTGTAGGTGATTGATCTCCTGATAATGAAAAATAGTAAGTTTCTAAAGGGAGATTTTCTTTAGCTATGCTATTTCCATTCAAATAAGTAGTATAAAATTTTGCTCCTCCTCCACCAAATCCTGTTTCTTCTGCTAGTCTTTCAACTAAACCTATAACAGTAAATTTATTAGCCTCTTCAGTAGAATTTCTTTTTCTAATATTTACATCAAATGCTTCTATTTCTTTTTCATCACCAGGCTCAATATAAGATGTCTTAAAGCTTCTATCAGGTGGCCCAAAAGGATCTCCAGAAGCGATGATTGATCCACTTGCAACTATCAAATTTGGATTATTTCGTAATGATTCCCATATTTCTTTATCAGTAGAACCATAATTTGGATCAAAATGTGCCATTCTCCATTTTGTTGTATCCATAAATTCTTGCTCGTATGAGATTAATTTAGAAGTTTTAAATGATTTATTTTCACCATCTGATTCACTTACTTCAATATCTAAACTAGAAGATCCAAAAACTGAACTATAATCATTCATATTTAATGAGTCCTCAATTTGACCTTGAATTGGTAATTCAGTGCTTACACTTGCCTTTATATCAAATCCACCAGTAACTCTTTCTGGTTGCTCAGATGCAATATCTCCAATACCATTCAAAACAGAAAAAATCATCAAAGTAAAAATTATTAGTCCAAACATAGCAACCGTTAATCCAGTTCTAAATTTAGATGCCATAGGATAACTTATTGCAGTTTTCGTTACAGCCCTTAATCCAGAGAATCTTGATAAGATCAAATTTAAAACAAATATTAGAAATCTAGTATTGCTCATAAGAAGCCAAACCGCAGCTGCAGTGGATATAGCTCCTCCTATTGGCCACGCCCATGGTCCAGGTTGAGATAATTCTCCGGTAAATCTTTCAAAGAAACTTAAAGGTAAAGAATTTAATAAAAGTACTAATCCACCTTCTAATGTTCCTCCTATTTGATTTACTGTTTCTGGGTCATTTATATATTTTGATGCCAAGAATCTAATTAACAAAGCTATTGCTAAAACTCCTCCTGTAGAACCAAACCAAATGTTGATATATGCATCGTTTAGAATCCCTGTTGCTAAAAGTAATAGAGAAATAACACCTAGTAAAACATATGAGTGCTTCCCAAACAAAACAAATAAAGATCTGGTTATACTAAATGGCCAAGAAACCGGAAAAATTATTAATAATAATAAAGAATTAAATCTTGGAGCTTTTCCAGATACCATTAAGTACAATTGCTTTACTGGATAAATTAAATTCCATAAAAGTTGAAAAAGATTAGTTTTAAAAGGATCAGGAGCTTTTTTCACAAATTCATCTTTTAGGCCTCTAATTGCAACAACAATATTTAAGTTACTAGCTCTATAAGCTGAAAAAACTACCGTTATAAAAGTCAAAATCAATCCACTAGCAAAAGCGATTAATAAAGATATAGGAGAATAATATGGAAGTATTTGAAAATTATCTGTACCTATAAGATCTTGAAGAATATAAACTAAACCGAAACTTAACCCAACTCCAAGCAATGTCCCTACTATAGCAGCTAAAAATGAATACAAGGTTCCTTCATAAGTAAAAAGTTGAATCAAATCTCTTCTTTTTAATCCAACAGCTCTAGCCATGCCTAATTCTGTTGATCTTGCAGCTGCAAGTAATACAAACACAAGAAAAATCAAAAGCATGCCAACCATTATAGAAAATGAACCAAAAATAGAAAAAATTGTGGTTACTCCAGTCGATACTGCTTCAGCTAACTTAACTCCATCACTTTTTACATTATCCACTCTTAATCGAGTTAATTCTTGAGACATTTTTAATACCATCCCAGCTTCTTTTTCTAGGGCAGATTTTTGCAAAATACCCAATAAAACTAACTGAGTAGGATAGTCTGTGATAGTAGTAATAAAATCATCATCATATGTATTATTATCAAGTTTCACTGATAATTCATTTAGAGTATCGAACGTATCTTTATCTGTCTCTTTTATCTCATTTGCTTCTTTAACTAAAATAGAAGGAATATTATTTGTTCTAAGTAAATCAAACAATCCTAAAGCAACATCTTGATTGGTCAAATTAGATCGTAGAAATTTAGTAACATCTTCAGAATATTCTAATGATTTATCTCCTTCTCCAATATTTGAAACAGCAATATTAGTTAATTTATTTTTTTTATCCAGAAGATTTTGCAATGTACTAAGCTTAAATGTGACGTATGGATAAGTACTCCCTCCAGTTAGCCCTCCGGCTTTCAAAACATCCGCTACAATAAATTGATTTGGACCTTCTTTTGTGTAAATTTGGATATTGTCTCCTTTTTCAAGTTTTAGGATTCTACCTGCATCATAATTTATGAAAACCTTGTCAGGTCCTAGTAAATCGGCTGAAACTTTTTCTCCATCTAAATTTTCAAAAGTTTTCTGCAAAGAAAAAGTAAAGTCAATACCTCTAACATTCATGCTACTTTCAGCAATATCTTTTTCATCATTTGAGGAAGGTAAAGTTGTTTGAATATAGGGAATTAACTGCTCTATGTTTTGATTTTCTTTAGATAAATTTTGAACATAAACAAATTCAGAGTAATCAAAATATTCATCCCCAAAAAGCTGCTTTCCTGGACCTTTGATAACTTCATCAACTGGACCCAAACTGTCAACAGCAACAGATCTAATAGAATATCGAACAGTGTCACCAATTCCTAAAGATGTAGCTATTATGATGGAACTAAGCATTAGACCAATAACAATTAATAAGCTTTGCCCTTTTCTTCTAGGTATATTTCTAGTTCCCATTTTAAATAAAATAAATCTTCTAATCGAACCAAAAGATACTAATGCAAAAATCACAATTAATAAAGCAGCCATTACAATAGCAAGATTGTTTGCGGGTATTCCGAAAATTTTATCCATTATTTAGAAATTTCTCCATCTTTCATATTGATTATTCTATGTGCTCTTCCTCCGACATAATCGGAGTGAGTAACGATTACAAATGTTTGATTATTATCTTTATTTAATTGGATTAATAAATCCATAATAACTTGTTCATTTTCACTGTCTAAATTTCCTGTAGGTTCATCAGCCCATACTATAGCAGGATCATTTACTAAAGCTCTAGCCAATGTAACTCTTTGTCTTTGACCTCCTGAAAGTTGACCTGGTAATTGATGTTGTTGATTTTCTAGGTCTACTTCAGCAAGTTTTTCAATTGCTTTAGACCTAGCATCCTTTCCTGAAAAACCAGATACAAGCAATGGAAGTTCTACATTTTCTACAGCTGTAAGAACTGGAAGTAAATTATAAGTTTGAAAAACAAACCCCATTTTTTTTGCTCTAAATTCGCTTAGCTGATCATCAGATTGTTCACTTAATGATTTCCCTTGTATGAGAATATTACCTTCATCAAAAGAATCTAAACCTGATAAGCAATTAAGCAATGTCGTTTTACCACACCCACTTGGTCCCATTACTCCTACTATTTCACCTTCTTCTATGGAAATATCTACTCCTCGTAATGCGTGAACTTGTTGGTCTTTAAGACCATAATATTTATGAAGATTATTCGTGGAGATTACTATTTCAGACATTTTATTCCTAAAGTTTGTATATCAATTAACTTTATATTATCTTATCTATTGATATTAAAAGAAAAATTGTAAATTGTTGCTTTATAGTAATTCTATAAAAAAAAGTTGCTAATTATAAGAGTAAATAATAATGATATATATATACTTCAAACTATGAAAAAAATAATAATTGTCAGACACGGGCAAACAAATGCGAATTCTGAAGGAAAAACACAGGGTCAAATTGATACAGATTTAAATGATATTGGATTGGGCCAAGCAAAAAAAGCTGGGGAATACATAAGAAAGAATTATGATATAAAAGAAGCTTGGTCAAGTGACTTAAAAAGAACCGTTCAAACTGCAAATCAAATTATTAATAATTTTAAGACTTCAAAACTATTGAGAGAAATGTCTTTTGGGAAATGGGAAAACCACTTATTTAAAAATATTATTTCTGAATATCCAAAGCTGGTTAATGAATATGCCAATGCCAGTGATTCATTTAGAGCCCCTGAAGGTGAATCTTTTAAGGATATGCATGATCGTTCCGTTGGTTTTTTAAAAAGCATAAATATGGAAAATCAAGATGAAACCCTCATTGTTTCTCATGGAGGGTATATGAGAGTACTTCTTTGTTCTATTTTAGGTCTTCCAAGAAAAAACTTACTAAATTTTCAGTTTGAAAATTGTTCTATAACTGAAGTAATTAAATATGAGAATAAAGAACCTATTCTTAGTAAAATAAATTACACTGACCATCTAAACTAAAGATACTTAGACGAAAAAATGTTAAAATCAATTTATAAATAATAAAAATCTATGGTTCAAAAAAAATCTAAAAAGAACGATTCTTCTGAAGAAAATGTTATAGAACCTTGTCCAGCATCTAAAGATGGATCAGCATGTCACTGGGTGATTGACCCTCCAAATGGACCTGTTTCATCAGGAAAATGTAAAAAATGTGGAGAATCCAAAGAATTTAAGAATTCTGTAGAATTCTCTTCTTGGTACGGTTCAAAATCAGACTTTGATGATAAGAAAAAATCTGGTAAATCTAAAGATAAATCTAAAGATAAATCTAAATAAATATGGATCTTGGCATAAAAAATAAAACCGCCCTTATCACTGGAGGATCTAGAGGTTTGGGTTTAGCATCCGCTATTTCTTTAGCTAAAGAGGGAGTTAATTTAGTTATATGTGCTCGTTCTAAGGAAGATCTACTGAATGCTGAAAAAACTTTACAACAATATGGTGTAAATGTAACTTCTTTGGTTCAAGAATTATCTGATGAAAAATCTGTTACTGAATTTTATAATAAAGTAAAATCAAACGACTCTCAAATAGATATACTTGTCAACAATGTAGGAGGAAGTCTAGGCACTTCTTCTTTAGTTAAATCTAAACTTAAAGATTTTCAAAAAGTTATGGATATCAATACTTGGGTTGCAATCAGTCTTTCAAAAATATTTGTAGAAGATATGATAAGTAATGGCTGGGGTAGAATTATAAACATTGCATCTATTTATGGTAGAGAGCATGGTGGATCTGCTCCATATATGGCAGCAAAAGCTGCTCTTATTGCCGCTACAAAACATACAGCAATTGATCTGGCTAAAACTGGTGTTACAGCTAATTGCATAGCTCCTGGCTCAATAAAACATGAAAAAGGAAGCTGGGAAAAGTTTGTAGACAACAATACTGAAGAAGTAGTTGAAAAATTTATCGATCAAAACCTACCTATGGGAAAATTTGGATATCCTGAAGCAGTAGGTGATACGGTAGCTTTCCTTGCATCAAAAAATTCAGAAATGATTTTAGGCACATGCCTTAATGTAGATGGTGGACAATCAAATAGTTTGTTCTAATTATCCACCAAAAAATACAAAATAATTTTCTAAGAAATTTCTACGCTTGCACCTGATGCTTCAACCTTAGTTTTGATTTCACCAGATTCATCTTTAGAAACACCTTCTTTAATTGGCTTAGGTGCAGATTCAACTAAATCTTTAGCTTCTTTCAAGCCTAAAGCAGTTACTTCTCTTACTGCTTTAATAACAGCTATCTTATTTGCTCCAACCTCTTTAAGAGTAACTGTGAATTCAGTTTTTTCTTCTCCTCCACCAGCATCTCCGCCAGCATCTCCGCCAGCTGCAGGTGCTGCTACAGCAACAGGTGCTGCCGCACTTACTCCAAACTCTTCTTCAAGAGCTTTTACAACTTCAGCTAAATCAAGTACTGACATTTGCTTAATTTCTTCAATTAATTCATCCTTAGATAATGCCATATTTTTCTCCTTTTTTTTATTTGCTTTTTTTTATTTATTTTTTATTATCTTCTTCAGCCGGTGCTTCTACAGCAGGTTCTTCAGCTGGTGCTTCTGCTTCTACAGCAGGTTCTTCAGCTGGTGCTTCTGCTTCTACAGCAGGTTCTTCAGCCGGTGCTTCTGCTTCTACAGCAGGTTCTTCAGCTG
>PASM01000027.1:0-25476 GCA_002711965.1 Chloroflexota bacterium
CTGTTTTCAAAGAGAACTCTGATAAAGGTAACTACAGAATTCAATTCTGGAGACAACCTGAATCTGGTATAGCTAACCTATANATTAANNAATCTTGGGAAGGNGANGGNGGNNCTGNTGATANNGAAACNNCTNAATNNNTAAANAANANATGNTTTCAGAGNNGCTNTATCAATGGGTATTGAAAGAGATGAAATTAACGAAGTATTCTTCCTAGGACTAGGTGAAACTGGTGGTCTATGTGCCGGATGGGACGACCCTAATGATCCAGGTCACTACATTGGAGAACACTTGATTGAATTCAATCCAGATGAAGCTAACGCAATGTTAGATGCAATTGGACTTGATAAAAAAGACTCTGATGGCATGAGATTAATGCCTGGCACAGGAGAGAAAATTGTAGTAGTTCACTCAGTGGCTGTTGCAGCTTTCGAAGATTACGAAGGTATTGACTCTATGGTAATCGAAATGTGGAAAAAGCATCTAGGAGTTGACGGAAAACTTGATGCTCAAGAAAGAAGTCTTTGGTCTTCTAAGAGAGATGATAACGAAACTATGCTTAATAGCTGGGAATCATCAGGAAGAGCTGGAGCAATTATTACTCCTAACCATCTAGGAATAGTTGGTGGTGGAGGATTCATCGCTCCTAAATGGGCTGACGAACATATGGACGGAAAAATCGCACCAGGATGGATTGGTGAATGGCAGAGTCTTTACGACGAAGCTGTAAGTGATGCTTCTGCATATGCTCCAAACCTACAAAAGGTTGTTGAGCTTAACTGTGAAAACGCTAACCCTATCACAACTGTGATGAACAAGCCTACTTACACAGCTATAATCAAGAAGAACGTTAGAAACGTTCCAAACCCACTTCCTTTCTCATACCACGCACAAACTTCAGGAAACGGTTTCCCTGAAACTTGGTGGTTAGAAGGCGGTAACCAATAATCTTAATTTGATTATTTTAGAAAAGAGGGCACTTTTGGTGCCCTCTTTTTTTGTTTTTTGTTAGATAATNAATTCAAAGGAAATTCAGGAAAACTAATTTAAATGCTAAATTTTATTGCAAGNCGAGTTGTTTTTATGTTTGTTGCCTTATGGGCAGTAACTCTAATATCTTTTTTTATAATCAATCTTCCTGAGGGAGATTATGTAACGGCTTATATTGCTCAATTACAGGCTACAGGAAGTATGGTAGATGCCGAAGAAGCTNCTAATCTTAGAATATTTTATGGATTAGATAAGCCTCTGTATGTNCAATATCTAAAATGGATGAATCAAATTTTTCTTCAGCAAAANTTAGGATTTTCTTTTGAATATAATCAGCCTGTAACTAATGTTATTTCTGAAAGACTTTTATTAACAATAATATTGGCTATAGCCTGTGTTATTTTTATATGGGTTATAGCAATTCCTTTTGGAATAATCTCTGCGGTAAAACAATATTCTTTTTGGGATTATCTTTTCACTTTTCTAGGTTTTGTTGGTTTAGCAATTCCTGATTTTATGATTGCGCTTATCGCAATGTATCTTTTCTTTGTGTGGTTTGATTTTAGCCCAGGAGGTTTATTCTCGCCTGAATATGTTGGAGTTCCATGGAGTTGGGGTAGAGTCAGAGATCTTATAGATCATATATGGATTCCTATGGTGGTTTTAGGTACGGCGGGTACAGCTTCTCTGATGAGAATTACTAGAGCTAATTTATTAGATGAATTAAGTAAGCCATATGTCATAACTGCACGAGCTAAAGGTTTATCTGAATGGAGATTGATACTTAAATATCCTGTAAGACTTGCATTGAACCCTGCAATAAGTCTTACTGCTTATATCTTACCTTACCTAATTTCTGGAAGTATTATTGTTGGTGTTGTTTTATCTTTGCCAACAGTTGGGCCTATGTTAGTAAGAGCATTAGTTGCTCAAGATATGTTTCTAGCTGGAGGTATAATTTTGCTAATTGGTTTCATGACAGTAATAGGTACATTCATTTCAGACATATTACTTCTTATTGTTGATCCTAGAATAAGATTAGGAGACTCATAATGGTAAGTAAAATAATGAATATATTAAATCTAGGAAATNAAAAAGAGTCAAATGAAAGAGATGACTCTATAGAACTTGCAACTCAGAGACAGCTTATTTGGCGAAGATTTAAAAGACATAGATTAGGATTTACTGCATCAATTATTGTTGCACTTTTCTATCTTATAGTTCTTTTTGCTGACTTTTTAGCTACAGCTCCACCGGTTGATTATGCTGCTGCCAGAGGTTATATGCCTCCTCAAGGAATTCAATTTTTCAAGGATGGTCACTTTATGAGTACATGTGAAGTAACCGGAGAAAGAAATATGGAATCTTTTCTAATGGAATTTGAAGCAAATTGTGACAATCCTGAAGGTATTTCATTATTCGGAAAAGGGTATGAATATAAATTATGGGGAGTTTTTAAGACTAATAGGCATATTTTAGGAATGAAAGATGAAACAAAGGACCCTAATGCATGGATTCATCTTTTTGGAACAGATAAGCAAGGAAGAGATGTTTTTTCTAGAACAATGCATGCCACAAGAGTATCTTTAACTATTGGTCTTGTTGGTGTTGCTTTAAGTATAGTTTTTGGNATTTTCTTAGGATCCATATCAGGTTACTATGGTGGTTTGATTGATTCATTGATTCAAAGATTTATAGAAATAATTCGTTCAGTACCTACAATTCCTTTATATATGGGACTTTCGTCTGCTTTCCCTGATGATTGGACCATAAATCAAGTGTATTTCATGATTACTGTGATAATTTCTCTTTTTGCTTGGACAGATCTAGCCCGTGTAATTAGAGGAAGATTTTTAGCACTAAAAGATGAAGACTTTGTTACAGCTGCAAGATTAAATGGTGCAAAAACAATGAGAGTGATATTTGTNCATATGCTTCCTTCTTTTTATAGTCATATAATTGCTCAAGCATCATTGTCATTGCCTTTGATGATCGTTACTGAAACTTCTTTAAGTTTCTTAGGGCTTGGATTGAGACCTCCTGCTGTAAGTTATGGAGTTTTATTAAAAGATGCTCAGAATGTACAATCTGTTGCGAATATGCCGTGGTTGTTTATTCCTGCTATTTTNGTAATCGTAGTAATACTGGCGTTAAATTTCATGGGAGATGGTATCAGAGATGCTGCAGACCCATATCAGGAGGTATAATTTGGTTACAAAGAAAAAGCAAGAAAATACAAATTCACCANTATTAGAAGTTAGAGATTTAAAAACATATTTTTATACTGCTGATGGAATAGTTAAAGCCGTAGATAGCGTTGATCTTAATGTATATCCTGGAAAAACATTAGGAATTGTTGGTGAAAGTGGATGTGGTAAAAGTATTACGACAAANTCNATTCTNNGNTTAATNGATAATCCTGGAAAAATTATTGATGGCACAATGAATTTATATGATAAAGATCATAAAAATCCTCAAGATATAGCAACCTTAAATACTNANGANTTGAAAAAAGTAAGAGGAGGTAGGATTTCTATGATTTTTCAAGAACCTATGACTTCTTTTAGNCCTATTCATACNATNGGNAANCAAATNACNGAANCNATTATGCTTCATCTCAATCATACAAAAGAAGAGGCGATGGAACTTGCTGAAGATTGGTTAATTAGAGTAGGGATGAATAACCCTCAACAAAGATTAAAGCAATATGCTTTTGAATTAAGTGGAGGGCAAAGACAAAGAGCAATGATTGCCATGGCACTTTGTACAAATCCTGATATATTAATTGCTGACGAGCCTACAACAGCTCTCGATGTAACAACTCAGGCTCAAACACTTGATTTATTAAATGAATTACAAGAGAAAAACGGAATGTCTATTATAATGATAACTCACGATTTAGGAGTTATTGCTGAGTTAGCTGATGATGTAAATGTAATGTACTTAGGAAAGGTTGTAGAAAGTGGGACACTAGAACAGGTTTACAAGAGCCCAGTTCATCCGTATACAAAATCACTGCTAAGCTCTATACCTTCTTTAGCTACAAAACATAGAGAAAGATTACCTATTTTACAGGGAACTATTCCTCATCCAGTTGCTAGACCTTCTGGATGTAATTTTCAGCCCAATTGTGAAGGCCAAAAAGAAGAATGCTTAGATGCTATACCTATTATTATTGAAGAATCNTCAGGGCATTTTGCGCTATACTGTGGAGTTTGTTATGAGGATCATAAATGTGCATGGTACCCAAGAGGAATTTAAGGAATTAATATGACAACAAAATCAAAAGTCAAAAATGACAATATAATTGAAATAAAGAATTTAAAAAAATATTATCAATTAACTTCTGGCATACTTAAAAAAGTAACAGGTNAAGTCAGAGCTGTTGATGATGTCTCCTTCAATATACCTAGAGGTAAAACAATAGGATTGGTTGGAGAAAGTGGCTGTGGAAAAACTACTATATCAAAATGTATATTAAGAGCTATTGATCCTACTGAAGGAGATATATTACTTCATAATGACAATGGGACTCATAACCTAGCTAAATTATCAGAGGGAGAATTAAGACCATTAAGAAAAGAAATGCAAATGATTTTTCAAGATCCTTTTTCTTCTCTTAATCCTAGAATGAATCTTTTTGANATAGTGAGNGAACCACTCCTTCTAAATGGTGTAAAAAATAGAACTGAACGTCAAGATAGAGTAGAAGAACTGCTAGTCAAAGTTGGGTTAAGGTCAGAATATATGATTAGATTCCCNCATGCATTTAGTGGAGGTCAAAGACAAAGGATCGGGATTGCAAGAGCATTAGCTCTAAATCCTTCTCTAATTGTTTGTGATGAACCCGTTTCAGGATTAGATGTATCCGTTCAAGCTCAAGTTATTAATNTACTTATGGATTTACAGGATGAATTAGGATTATCTTATCTTTTTGTATCTCATGATNTAAGTATTGTTAGACAAATTAGTGATCAAATTAATGTTATGTATTTTGGAAGACAGGTTGAATCTGGTACTCCTGATGAGATTTTTAATGCNCCAAAGCATCCGTATACAGAAACTTTGATTTCAGCTATTCCAAATCCTGATCCAGATATGAAAAANGAAAGAAAACCTATTTTAGGAGAAACTCCTAATCCTACAGCAACTGCAGCAGGATGTAATTTTCTATCAAATTGCTCAGAACCAAAAGAAGAATGTNAAACTTCAACTCCTTTGTTAGTAGAAGAATCTCCAGGTCATAATGTTTTATATTGTTCTTGTTGTTATGATGAATATAAATGTGCTTGGTACCCAAGAAATGAAGCAGTGTAAATTTTAGATTGATTATGAAAATAAAGTTTTATTTAATTGCTNTTTTTATATTCCTACTAATTTCCTGTTCTAGTGAAGATAACCTTTCTCAGTCAGTAGAAACTTCTAATCAAAAAGATATCCCTTCTATCGATTATTCTCAACTTCAAAACTGGAGATCTGAGTTGAGAACTGAAATATTAGAATCTAGAAGAAATGTAAATTTATCTAATGATCCAATTGTAAAATCCGAAATTTTTGTGAATGAGACAATGGATTTTTACGTTTGGATTAAAAATCATTTAGCGTCTAATTATGTTGATCAAACATGTGATGATGAATTATTTAAGAAAACAATTCGCTCGCAGTTAAACTCTGTAGAATTATTGATTCAAACTTCTTCTCCAACTGACGACCCTTTTGAACTTTTTCCGCTACCTTCAGAAATTATNCATATCCTTGGTCCCGAAGGGTCAGTAGGGTTAGAACAAGATTCATTTAATCTAATTGACTCAAATACCCTCGAATGGACAGTTGCTTTTGCAAGTGAACCTATGAGATTAGAAAAAAAAGATGTATGGTATATTGTACCTACAAGGTTAACCGAGACCATATTTAAGGGGTGTAAAAAATGAGTACGAAAGTTTTTTCAGGAAACAGAATGATAGATACCGTCAAAGGTAAAGTAATTGATAAAGAAATATCAATTCTTGTTGAAAATGAAATTATAACGGCTATAGACTCTTCTGAAAAAATATCTAATCATCCTGGTTTTGNAAATTCAGAAAAAATAAGTTTAAAAGGAACTATTTTGCCAGGATTAGTAGATTCTCATGTTCATTTGATTGGTTTTGGAGATGGAACACCAGGTGATGTTTTAGTAAAAACTGATGATAATTTATTAGCAATAAATGGTGCTCAAAATGCAATTAAACATTTGGATTCAGGTGTAACTACTTTAAGAGATTTAGGTGCTAAGAATATGTCTGGATATATGATAAAGGAAGCAGCAAAAAGAGGGATAATACAAACTCCTGATTTGATTATTTCTGGTAGACCAATAACTATTATCGGCGGACATTTAAACTGGTTTGGAGAAGTTGCTACGGGTGTAAATGAATGTGTAGCATCAGTAAGAAGATTAATCAGGGATGGTAGCGATATGATAAAAATAACAGCTACAGGAGGAAGTACAGGGACATCAAATACTAGAGTCCCTTCATTTAATTATGACGAAATGAAAGCCATTGTAGATGAAGCTCATAAATTTGGGATTCATACAGCGGCTCATTGTGTAAATACTGAGGGAATCAGAACTGCTGTTGATGCAGGTGTTGATACTATAATTCATGGTAGATTTGTAAATACAAAAGGTGTTTTAGAATTTGACGAAAAATTAGCAGATAAAATGGCTGAAAANGGTGTTTTTGTAAATGCAACCTTGCACCAAGGACGAGATAGAATTTGGCAATTATTAGCTAGAGAAGATTCAGATTTAAATGACTTAGAAAAAAATGAAATTGAGACATTTAATGCAAATTGGGANGAAGCAAAAAAAGTATGGGAAAAGGTATTGAATAAAGGCATTCAATTAGTTGCAGGNTCCGATGCATCTTGGCAATACTATAAGCTTGGAGGAACTAGTTTCCAAGATGAAATACATGCACACGTTTCTATTGGAATGACACCTATGCAAGCAATACAATCAGGGACTATTTTTTCTGCTCAGTCTTGTTGGGTTGAAGATCAAGTTGGCTCATTAGAGGTAGGCAAAATAGCAAATATTATCTCTGTAGATGGAGAGCCTGAAAAAAATATAAAAGACTTAAGAAATATAAACTCTATTATTCATAGAGGAAGAGTACATAAATTACTTGACTAGTCTTCTAAAAGGTTCGTTTAATATTGGTGCTTCTAGGTAATCCTCAAAGTTAGAATTTTGCGCTTTAGAAATAGTTTTTAAGCTTTGTTCTATTGCAATCACTGTGATATCAATATCTTTTTCTGTATGAGACATTGTTGGATGAAAGACAGTACTCATGTGAATACCTTGCTTTGCCATTTCTTGTACAAATAAAGTTCTCATCAAGGGAATTTCAGAAGATTCAGAACTCATAAACTGAATAATAGGTCCTGAAGGAATCCCTGAAATTTTTACATCAACATCAGAACTACTCATAACTTCATTTATTTTTTTCTTTAGATTATTACCATAATCCTCAAACCATTTTTCAGAGTTATTTTTTACTAGATATTCAATTGTTGCTTTTGAAGCAGATAAGCCAATGTTATCGCTCCAGTATGAGCTAGAAACAAACATTCTGTCTGCTTGTTCCATTGCTTCTACAGAGCCAACAACTGCTCCCATTGGATATCCATTTGACATTGCTTTTGCGAAGGCTGTTATATCAGGAATTACACCTAATTTTTTTTGAGCCCCNCCNACTGACATTCTCCATCCGCAGCTTACTTCATCAAAAATCAATAAAGACCCATTTTCATGAGCTATTTTTTTTACTTCTTCTAAATAGCCCTCTTTTGGGAATTCAGACCTCATTGGTTCTAGCATTATTGCAGCAACTTCATCTCCATGCTCTTTAATTAAACTTTTAAGATTATCTAAATCTTCATATATGAAAGGTATAGCAGTACCTGCCAATGCTTTTGGGACTCCTATAGGCTCGATACCTGCAAAAGGGAACTCTCCGTCTTCAGGATTAACTAAATAATTAGCTGATTGATACCAATCATGCCATCCGTGGTAACCACTAAATAAAATTTTATCTCTTCCTGTGGTTCCTCTAGCTATTCTAACTGCTAAAGCACAAGAATCTCCTCCTCCTTTTGTGTATCTAACCATTTCCGCACTAGGGATTTGTTCTATAAGCAAATCTGCTAAATCTAGCTCTAATGCACTATTTACTGTGTGTATACTTCCTTTATCTATTTGTTCCTTTACAGCATTATCTANGTAATCATGAGAATGTCCTAGTATAATAGCTGAAACTGCATTCATCCAGTCAAGATATCTATTATCATCTACATCAATGAAGTATCCTCCCTTAGATTCTTTTGCATAGATAGGATTTATTCCATGCGCAAATTGACTTGACCTTCTACTTATCAATTGAGTTTTACCAGGTATTATTTTCTCAGCCTTTTTATAAAGATTTAGTGAGTTGTTTATGTTATGTTTTTTCATTAGAGTAACTTTTTTTTTATATATTAATTTTAAGGTAAGGTTCAAAAATGAAAATCGCAATATTAAAGAAACCNTATTGTATTGAAATTGAAGATCAAAATTTAAAAAATAATTTAAANAGTGATGAAATTAGAGCTAAAACTATAGTTAGTGCTTTAAAACTTGGAACAGATAGAGGAAACTATGAAGGAGCTGAAGATGTTCCTGGTGCACCAACATACCCTCGTTGGGTAGGGGACTCAAATATTGCTGTTGTTGAAGAAGTTGGATCTGATGTAAAAGAGTTTAAAGTAGGCGATAGAGTGGTATCTCAAAACCCTCATCAATCTGAATGGATAGCTAAAGAAAGTACAAATATATGTGTAGTACCCGATGGGGTAAAAAATGAAGATGCTGTCTGGTCTACTTTGTATACTCTGAGCGGATTTTGTTATACAAAGGCTGATTTTATACCTGGAGAAAATGTTGCTGTTGTAGGATTAGGAATTTTAGGGCTAGGAGCTATAGGCTTAGGTCCTCTTTATGGAGCTAAAAATACTATAGCTATAGGAAATAGTGAAGTAAGAAATGAAATGGCAAAGAAAATGGGAGCAGATCATGCTGTCCTTAGTAACTCTGAAACTTTAGAAGAAGAATTAAATGAATTGACTAATAATGAAGGTGTTGATCTTGTTATTTTAACTGCCAATCCTTGGGACGCTTATGTTTCAAGCTTAAGATCTGTTAGGCCTGACGGAAGAATTTCAATTGTTGCTTTATCTGGAAGAGGAGAAGAAGACAGAGCCTTTAATCCTTTTCCAATGGAATATTTTTATAATAAAGGAATAAGCATTATTGCTGTTAGTGGTAATTTTGGATACAAATATCCNAATGATGATAGNTTCTCTTGGAAAAACAGATGTTCTAGCGTTTTGTCATTTATGAATAAAAAGCAATTAAATCCTAGCATTTTGAATACACATCGAATGAGTTATGAAAAAATTCCAGAAGCATACGATCTGATGACAAAAAGAGATAAGAAAATGTTNGGTGTACTTTTCGATTGGGAATAATATGAAAAAAATATCAAAAAATTTAGATAAAACTGTAAAATTATGGATAAGAAATAATATATCTGATTNTGAGCAGTTCGACACCAATATTTTTGTTGGAGAATTAAGTAAAAAATCATCTGACTCTTCCAGTGTTACCTCACATGAACCATTAGCTGGACATGGCTTTAAAGACTCTATTTGGATTTTTGAATATGATCAAAATATTTATCTAGGAGTTGAAAAAGATGCTAGAGAAGAAATTCAAGANTTTTTGTCAAAAACACATAAGGATATGATTTTTTCTACTTATGGAACTTATGAGCTATCAAGAATAACTCACAAATTTGGATACTATGTATGGGGTCCTTCATGGGTTTTGTTTGCAGAAGAAAATGATTGGATTGATATAAAAAAACACAATGTTGAAATTTTATCTAGTGATAGTTTTAATAAAATTGTTGATAAAAATATTTTTTGGCATAATGATTTCAATTGNCTTAAAGCATTTGTTGTTGTTGAAAAAGAAAAAATCTTAGCTTCAGCTACACTTACTGATGTAGGTAATAGTTTTGTAGAAATTGGAGTTGATACACATCCTGATTCACAATTGTCAGGTTTAGGAAGTACTGTTTACTCAGCTGCAGGGAGATGGGCATTTCAAAATGGAATGATCCCATTTAGTTCAGTCGGCCCGTTTAATATACCATCTACAAGAACTCAGATAAATTCTGGCATGAAATATGTAGGAGTTGATATGACTGGGACAAAAGAATTTGCTGTTCCCCCTCAACCCCTTGGTAAACCAAGCCCTAATATAGATGTAAATGATTATTATCCTGAATGGGCTAAAAATCAAAATATTTCTAAAAAGTAGATTTTTTACTTCTACCCGCTAATAATTTACATTCATGTCTAAATGAGATATCAATGGACATTTTTTTACTAAAAGTATCTAATAAAAATAAACTTATTACGAATTCAGTAAATTAATCTAATAAAGTTAAAANNTTACAAAGTTGTAACAAAAAAGTTGCAAAAAGGCANTTTATCGTTTAGGGTAGTNGAAATATAAAAAATTGAGTTCAGATTTTAACTATTTGATATGTTTGTTTTTTAGTTAAAAATTGAAATTNATTTTAAACAAGTAATAGGGGGATATATGGTTAAATCCATGAAATTAATCATCTCAATGATGGTTATCTCTATGATGTTATTTGCAATTGGTTGTGGAGGAGATGACGAGTCATCAAGTGACTCTTCTTCATCTTCAACTACTTCTGCTGCAAGTTCATCTTCTTCTTCAGCATCAGCNGCTCCAAGTGGAGGTTCTGGTGGAGGAGAAGTAAAAATAGCAGTTTCTAGATTGCACCCAGGTATTGGTACTCCACAATTCTGTACTGCAGGTTGTGCTGAGAACTTATATCTAGCAAGTGTTCAAGAAACTCTATTTAGACCTGAATTTGGGGATAATATGGGAATGAAACCTGAAGCAGGTGTTCTAGCTACTGGCTGGACTCTTGCAGATGATACTTCATACCTAGAATTTACTCTAAAANAAGGNGTTCCTTTCCACGGTGATTGGGGAGAAATGACAGCTGATGACGTTGTGTTCTCATTTAACAACGCTAACGCTGCAACAAACCCAGAATCTGTGCATGGACAAGCTGGAGACTTTGCTCCACTTATAGCTAATTTGGAAAAGATTGATGATTATACTGTAAGAATGAATTATGCAAACTATGATTCTAGAGGTATTCGACATCGATTTAGTACATTCTGGCAAACTGCTGGAATTGTTTCCAGTAAAGCATTTGATGAGTTAGGTGCAGATGGTATGAGAGATGTACTAGCTGGAACTGGTCCTTATGAGGTTGAATCATGGGTTGACTCAGATAAAGCTGTTACTCACAAAGTTGAAGGGCACCACAGAGTGGATGCTAGTGTTGATACAGTAACATGGCAACAAGTTGCTGAAGCATCAACAAGAAGAGCAATGTTGGAAACAGGAGAAGCTGTTATCGTTCTTCCTGCTTTGAAAGACTGGAAAGAATTAGAATCTAAAGGTTTTGTAAGAAGTACAGGAACAGGTAACGTTATCCAAAGAAACATTGGTCTTACTGGTAACTACTGGGAATCTAACAGATATTATGATGATAAAGTTCTTGAAAGAGAATGTCATGATAAAGCATGGGTTGGATGTCCAGGTGACGCAACAAGTATGGAGAATGCTAGATTAGTAAGACAAGCTCTTGCTCACTCTATTGATAGAGAAGGTCTAGTTGCATCTGTAATGGATGGATTTGGTGGACCAATTTACCAAGCTTATTCTCCAAGTACAGAAAATCCAAACTTCAAGCAAGGAGACTATACTGACTGTGACACACCTGGTTGTGACATAGGTGGTTGGGTAATCCCATATGATGTTGACTACGCTAAGTCTTTATTAGATCAAGCAGGTCACTCAGGTGGATTCGCAATGGAAAATGTTTGGACAGGACCTCCTGGTGCACCAACAGAGCTAATGACAGCTATTGCTGGTGGATGGAAAGCTACTCTTGGAGTAGATGTTACTCTAAACAATGCAGTATATTCTACATACCGACCTGGTTTGGTAGCTAGAAGNACATCAGAGCCTTTTGTAGGTTGTGGTGATGACTCAAACTACGCATTCCCATGGGACTGGGCTAGAGGATTCGTTATGAGTTCATGGTCAGACGGTGGTTATGGTGTAGGAATGGAAGTACCTTTTGCAGCTGAGAACTATGCAAAAGTAGCTAAATCAGTTGATAAAGATGAAAGAATTGGTTTAAACAATGCTTTCGCTGATGAAGCTTACAGACAAGCTCTATGTGTTGGTATAGTACTAGAGCCTGTAACAGTAATGTACAGTCCAGATGTTGTAGCTAATTGGGAACCACTACCAAATGCTAATGGTAACCTAAACGGTATTAACAACGTTGAATCATTAGTTCTTAAGTAATACTTAGGTAAAACTTAAAAATTTACGATCGCTCCTCTTTTTTGGGGAGCGATCTAAAAAAAGGAAAAATGGGAAAATATATATTAAGAAGATTTTTATTCAGTTTCTTCACTTTGATTGGAGCAACGGCTATAGTTTTTGGTCTTTCAAGAGCTGTAGGAGATCCTAGAGATTTATTTGCTCAGGAAGGTGGATATGGTGTAACAGAAGAAACTTATGAGCATCTAACTAAGATGCTAAACCTAGATAAGCCTCTCTATATGCAATATTTTATTTGGTTAGGAAAAACAGTTCGAGGAGATTTAGGTAGGTCTCTACTAGGACAAAAAGATGTATCTGACTTAATAGGTGAAAAAGTTCTAAATACTCTTGAGCTAACTATTTTTTCTTGGATTTTATCCACTCTTATTGGAATNCCCTTAGGGGTAATATCCGCTATTAAGCGGGGATCGATATGGGATTGGGCAGGAAGATTTTTGGCTCTTATAGGTCAGGCAGCACCGCCGTTTGTTATAGCTATAGTAGGAATTTTAATTTTTGCTGTAAAGTTAGGATGGTTGCCAGCTGGAAGTGGAGAGTCTTATTTAATAAAAGGAGTTTTCAGAGGGATTTCTTCGGGAGATTTTTCTCTTATACCTGATTTCTTTACTGGAGGATGGAAGCATTATGTGTTACCTGTTGGAACTTTAGGACTTGCAGCATCTGCAAGTTATTTAAGATTAACTAGATCTTCTATGTTAGAGATCTTAGACTCAGAATATATCAAATTAGCAAGAGCAAAAGGAGTTCCTGAGCGTGTAGTAATATGGAAACATGCTTTGAAAAATGCTCTTATCCCACCATTAACTTTAGCGGCCCTTATTTTTGTAGGTTTCCTTACAGGAACTATTATCGTAGAAACAGTATTTGTTTGGCCAGGATTAGGTTTACTTGCCACAACAGCAGTTTCAGAAAATGATTTCCCTGTAATGACAGGTTCAGTATTATTGTTTGCAGTTTTTTATGCAATTGTTATTTTTATTTCAGACTTAACCTATGGATTAGTTGATCCTAGAATAAGATACTCATAGGGGATTTATATGACTTTATCAACAAAAATCGGTGCAGATAAACCTTCTTTCTTAGAAAGAANTCTTCCTCTTTATAAGCAATTAAATAGCATAGTTCGTTTTTTTCAAAGATGGCCTGTTATTCCAATATTTATGTTATCTATTTTAGTTTTGTTAGCTGTTTTTGCTGATATAACTGGATATGATCCTGAATTACCCGCTTTGAGAGATAGAACGCTTCCTTTATTTTCTGAACCAGTTGATCCATTAACTAAAGACTTAACTCGACATTGGTTAGGAGCTGATCAGTTTGGTAGAGATACTTTAACAAGAATAATGCATGGAGCCAGAATAACTCTTTATGTTCTTGTTATCTCAGCCGTTAGTGGAACTATTATTGGAACAACTTATGGACTTGTTGCTGGATTTTTTGGAGGAATTGTTGATGATATTTTAATGAGAATATTAGACTTAGTTTATTCTATTCCCTTCTTATTGCTAGCATTAGTTGCTGCAGTTGTTTTTGATCCTTCATTGCTTGTTGTTATTATTCTTCTGGCGTTTTTGGCATGGCCTGCTTTCGTTAGAAATGTTAGAGCAGAGGTNCTAACGTTAAAAGAACGNGATTATATTATGTATGCTCGTGTGGCAGGAGCGTCTAAAGTAAGATTATTGCTTACCCATTTACTACCAGGAGTAATAAACACAGTTATTGTAATTGCTACATTGAGAATTGGTCAATTGATTTTAGCCGAAGCATCATTAAGCTTCCTAGGAGCTGGAGTGCCTCCTCCCACCCCAGTTTGGGGAGCATTAGTTGCTGAAGGTAGAGATTATTTGAACAGTGCTTGGTGGGTATCAATGTTTCCAAGTGTAGGAATATTCTTAGTAGTTATGTCTCTAAATTTCCTTGGTGATTGGTTTAGAGATAGATTCGATCCTAGATTAAGGCAATTGGGTAATTAATTCGTATTAGTTATAATTAAGTTATCGAATTATTTTATGGAAATTTAGTTAATTGAATTTATTTAATTTAGTGATGAAAAATACCAAAGTTATTCTTACTCCTAAGAATACACTTTCAACATACAATCAGACAAAGGTTAGATANCATATAGTAACTGAGCCATTGTATAAGGAAGTTTCTGAGTATAAATCAGAAGAGTCTGTAATTCGTCATGGATTAGTTACAGCACAAACACCTCAAGTAGTTACTAATGATTTTCTTTATAAAATGTCTGGGTTTGGCGATGATGCAAAAGAATTTCTTAAGGAATTAAATAGAGTCTTTGGTAAAAATGAACCAGCTTTACTATATAACTATAAAAACGAATCCACAGATCTAGAAATTGTTTCAGGAAATCCTCAAGAAGTTTCTGAAAGAATAAAATCTAGATTGATTAATAGTCAAACTAATCATGCAGTAATAAGAGGTATTAACAATTTATGGGATGTATCTCTTTTTAAATTTATTTTTGAATATACTAAAACGTCTGCTAAAAGTAATTTCCAAGACTTAAGCAATTCAGGATTACTAGATGTGAAAAATGGTATCCCTGTAGCGGCAAGGAAAAGAATAGATGAATTATTTAAGCAGGCTTATTCAGGTAAAGTAAGGGCTCAAGATCTTCATAAAGAATTAAATGATTGGGATTTATTTGATGAGTATCAAGATCAATTTTTTTCGATATTCAAGTAAATGTGTTTTTTTATTTAAATTTAATATTTTCTTAATTTTTATTTCTTAATTAATTTATANACTTTCTAATGTAAATAAATATAATTATCAATAGAAATTAAGGAGTTAAAATGCTTAGGTTTTGTAAACTGTTTTCAATATTTTCTATTTTTATTTCATTGCTGATATTTTTTGGATGTTCAAGTAATCAAACTTCTTCAGATTCAGGATTAAGTGGAACTATTGAAATTGATGGATCTTCAACNGTTTTTCCTATTTCAGTAGCTGCTGCAGAAATTTTTAGAGAAGATAACCCAAACGTCCAAATTCCTGTTGGGATATCAGGAACAGGTGGAGGGATGAAAAGATTTATAGTTGGAGAAACTGCTATTACTAATGCATCTAGACTAATAAAAGATAATGAATTATCTACTGCTTCAGAAAATGGAATAAAGTTTACAGAGCTTGAGGTTGCATTTGATGGACTTTCTGTAGTTGTNAATAAGANTAATGATTGGGTAGATTGCCTCACTACTGATGAATTAAAAAAAATTTGGGATATAGGTTCAGAGGTTAATAACTGGAACCAAATTCGATCTTCTTTCCCAGATATGGAAATGAACCTTTATGGTCCAGGGACTGATTCGGGTACATTTGATTATTTTACGGAAGTTATAAATGGTGAAGAGGGTAGGACAAGATCAGATTATACCCCTTCAGAAGACGATAACGTATTAGTTTTGGGGGTTTCTGGTGATAAGGGAGCATTAGGTTATTTTGGATACGCTTATTTCATAGAAAATTCAAAGAATATGAAAGTAATTTCTGTTGATGGTGGAAATGGTTGCATTGAACCAACAGACGAAACTATTAATAATTCTTCATATTCTCCCCTTTCAAGACCATTACTTATTTATGTGAATAATGAAGAATTATTAAAACCTGAAGTATATGAGTTTGTAAAGTTTTATCTAGAAAATGGAGAAATGCTTGCTATTGAAGGAGGATATGTTGGTCTTCCAGAATCTAATTATGAAGAAAGTCTTTCTATTATTTCAAAGTATGAATAATAGACAATAAATTCATCTATTATTTGTATTTTATAATCTGTAATTTAGTAATATAAAAATACAAAATTATATATAACTAAATTTCTATAGTGTTAACTTTAATATTTTCAATCATTTCTTTTATTAGTGGATCTATTCCTTTTCCAGTGATATTGACTAAATTATTGTCAGGAAAAGATGTAAGAGAAGTAGGGGATAATAATCCTGGTGCTGTGAATGCATGGAAATCAGGGGGATCATACATTGGAATAATAGTTATGTTTATTGAATTCTTAAAAGCTATTCTTCCTATAGCTATAGCCATAAGATTCTTTGGAATAGAGGGATTTGATCTTGTTATAGTTAGCATTATGCCAATATTAGGTCATTCTTTTTCTCCATTTCTTAAGTTCAAAGGAGGAAAAGCATTAGCAGTAACGGCAGCTATGTGGTTGGCTATTTTTCAATTTGAGGCTGCAGCTGTAATCTTTGGATTACTAGCAATATTTTTTGCATTACAAAAAAATGATGCATGGACTGTAAATATCGTTCACTTTTGTTTCTTTATTTATGGAATTATAACTTCTATTTCCAAATCTTATATTTCAAATAATCAATTTATTTTATTATGGATTTTAGCTACTATTTTGATGATATATAACCATAGAAAAGAATTAAGAAATGCCCCTCAGTTCAGAAACTTTAGAAGCNTAACAGGGGTAAAATTTGAGTGACATTTTTGATACATTAATCATAATTATTCTGTTTGTCTCTGCATATTCTTTACTAATATCTATACTTAACTTATTTTCATTTCATAGGCCAAAGCCTTTATCTCCAAAAAATAAACCTAAAGTGTCTATTTTAATTCCTTGTAGAAATGAAGAAGATAACATTATTGAATGTGTGGAATCTTTAGCTCTACAAGATTATGAAAATTTAGAAATTTTATTAATAGATGATAATTCTACTGACAATACTTTGGGGCAATTAAGAACTTTAGCAGATAAATTTTCTCAAGTTAGTGCTTTTAAAGGAAGACCTCTTCCTGAAAATTGGGCTGGGAAAAATTGGGCTTGCCATCAACTTTCACAAAAAGCTAAAGGAGAATACTTTTTATTCATTGATGCTGACACAAATTTAGCTAAATTCTCAGTTTCTTCAACAGTTAAACATATGAATGATAATAATCTAGAATTTATTACACTTGTGCCAAAAAGAAAAATATTTAATATTTCAGATTATTTTATTTGGATAATGGTGTCATGGTTTATATTTTCATGGATCCCTTTTTACTTGGCTAAAAAATTACCTTTCAGTTTATTTGCTGCTGGTTTTGGACAATTTTTATTATTCAACAAAGAAGCTTACCTAAAAATTGGGGGACATAAAAAAATATCTAATCTTGTTTTAGATGATTTTGAACTTGCAAGGTCTATTAAATCTCAAGGTTTTAATTCAGATATGTTAGATGGAACTCATATTATTGAAACTAAAGGATATACTTCTTCGATAGCTGCAGTTGATGGTCATGCAAAATCTATATTTGCTACGTTTAGATATAATATTTTAATTTTTATTTTTGCTTTTTTTGGTTTGATATTACTTTTTTATGTTCCTTGGTTGAATCTTATTTCATATTTTTTTCAAATTGAATTAAGCGCACATCATATTTTTATATCATTTTTATCTATTTTATTTATTTTTTTCTCTATTCTTATTTCATCAAAAGCTTTTTCATTNAGTATTTTTTCTTCTTTTTTATACCCAATAGCAATGTTGGTTTTATTATTTAGCGGCTACAGATCCTTTCTTTCTTCTTTTGACGGCGATATAAAATGGAAAGGTAGATCTACCCCTTCAATTGGAATAAAGAAGCTTTATACGTTAATATTCTTCCCATTTTTACTTATAAATTGGTTCTANAGAAAAATAAGATATTAATTCATCAATTATAAATTGATAAATGTTAATAAAGTAATAGACTTATAAAAAATATATTCAACTAAGGTTTTTTTATATGAGGTACGAATTTACTAATGAAGATGAGCTTTTTAGAAATGAATTAAGGGAATGGATTAGAAACGAACTTCCAGAAGATTTTGATAAATGGCAAGGCGTTGATGAAGCTGGTGATGACTTTGAATACTCTTTAGAAGTCAGAAAAAAATTAGCTAATAAAGGTTGGNTGACCATGGCTTGGCCAAAAGAGTATGGAGGGCAGGGAGCTTCATACATGAAACAAGTAATTTTTAACGAAGAAATGTCATATCATAGAATGCCTGGTAGAGACGGTTTCGGAGCCAAAATGCTTGGGCCTACTTTGATGGTTCATGGAACTGAAGAGCAAAAAAAGAGATTCTTACCTCCAATAGCGAACGGAGATGTTCAGTGGTGCCAAGGATATTCTGAACCTGATTCAGGATCTGATTTAGCGTCCTTAAAACTAAAAGTTGAAGATAAAGGTGATCATTGGTTGGTTAATGGTAGCAAAGTTTGGACATCCATGGCTCATAAGGCTACATGGATATTTTTTCTTGGTCGAACAGACCCAAATGCTCCAAAACACAAAGGTATTAGCTTTTTTGTAGCTAATATAAAAGATTCAAATATTCAGGTAAAGCCAATAATTAATATGGCTGGGAATCATCATTTTAACCAAGTGATTTTTGAAAATGTTAAGATTCCAAAAGATGCTTTAATTGGTGAATTAAACAAGGGTTGGTATATTGCTGCGACTCTTCTAGATTTTGAACGATCAGGTGTAGAATATCCTGCTGCTGCAAGGAGAAATTTTGAAGAAATTGTAGAATTTGTGAAAAATAATAAAAATTCTTCAGGTATCCCATTAATTAATGATCCTTATATAAATAAAACTTTGGTAGATTTAGACCTTGAAATTGAAGCAGCAAGATTGGTTGCTTATGAGGTTGCTTATTTGCAATCACAAGGAGAAGTCCCAAGTATTGAAGGTTCTGTTGCAAAAATTTTAGGAACAAAGTTAGCTCAAAATGTTGCTAAAATAGGGACTGATTTTGCAGGATTATATGGACAATTATCTGATTCATCTGCACCTTTTGATGGTAAATATCTAAAACAACAATTAACGGTTACTGCATATACTATTTTTGCGGGAACAACTGAAATTCAGAAAAATATAATTGCAACAAGAGGTCTTGGTTTACCAAGAGAAGATAAATTGAAAGCGAAGTAAATTATGGACTTAGGATTATCTGAAATACAAAAAATGTTACAAGAATCTTCGAGAAGTTATCTTGAAGAAAATTGTACTATGAGTTTTATCCGAGCAATGGAATCGGATGATATAGGAATAACTGAAGAAATCTGGAAAAATATGTCTGAAATGGGTTGGTTGGGATTAATGATACCCGAAGAATATAGTGGTTCAGGTTTTAAATTTGAAGATATGTCTATATTGTTGGAAGAAATGGGACGGGTTGCTTTATCGGGACCATTTTTTAGCACTGCTGTAGTAGGTGTTCAATCTTTACTTATTTCGGGAAATGAATCTCAAAAAAAAGAACTTTTACCTAAAATTTCTTCTGGTCAAATAAAGCTATCCTTAGCTTTTAATGAATCAACNGGTAGTTTCGATGAATCTGAAATTTCTAATACCGTANCTACAAAAAACCANAATGGCTGGACACTTAATGGAGAAAAATTATTTGTTAATGATGCAATTGGATCAGATTATTTTATAGTTGCATCTAAATCCGAAAATAACGNAGGNATTTCCTTATTTTTAGTCCCTTCAAATACTGAAGGNATAGANATTGAAAAAATGGAAAGTATAGGTGGGGATAAAATTTTCAAAGTAAAATTTAATGAAATAAAACTCGATGACACTCAATTATTAGGTGAAGAAAATCAAGGATGGGAAACACTCTCTCAATTATTTAGTTACGGAGCTTCAGGAAAGTCTTCAGAAATGTCGGGTGCTTCATCTAAAGTTATGGACATGACTCTAGATTATATAAAAGATAGAAAACAGTTTGATAGACCAATTGGATCTTTTCAAGCGGTACAGCATCATGCAGCTGATATGGCTATATTAACCAAAGTATCAACTCAATTTGCAAGGAAAGCAGCTTGGAAATTATCTAACTCCGATGATTCTAATCTTGATATAAATAGATCAAAGGCTTATGTTTCTAAATCATTTCATGATATTTGCCAAATTTCACACCAACTTCATGGTGCAATTGGATATACTTGGGATTATGATCTCCAAGTGTTTACTAGAAAAATGCAACATCAAAAATTGGCTTTTGGAGATTCAGATTATCATCATAAAAAGATAAGCAATGAATTGGAACTAAATTAATTTTAGAAATAATTAATGAGATGAAATTAATATTCGTTTGGTTGAAAAATTGGTTAAAATATCCTTTAGTTTTAGGAGCTGTTTTGCCAACCCAAAAATTTGCTTCAGATTTAATGGCATCTGATGTAAATTCAGAATTAGGTACTGTAGTTGAATTAGGTGCTGGCACAGGTCAAATTACTCAATCAATACTAAATAAAGGAATCAAAGAAGAAGATTTGATTTTAGTAGAAATAAACAAAGAATTTTCAAAAATTTTAAAAGAAAAATTTCCTAAAGCACAAATATACTCNGAGGATGTAATATCTTTTCTAGAAAAATTTCAAAAGAGATTTAATAGGAAAATTGATTTGATAATTTCGGGAATACCATTAGTTTCTTTGAATAAAAAAACTAGAGATAAACTTTGTGAAATTTCTGTAGNAAATCTTTCAGAATCTGGTAAGTTTTTTCAAATCACATATTTTATAAGATGTTCATTTTCAAAGGAAGTAATCAAGAAATATAATCTTTCAAAGAAATTAAATGGATTTACTCCATTTAATGTTCCACCGGCTTTTATTTGGAAAATATATAAATAATTTCTATCCTAAATGGTCTTCACTTGCTAAAGGATTGAAAGTAACTCTACTGAGCACAGATGTACCTGTATTTTCAAAATAATGATCTGCATTAGGTGGGATTAATACGAAATCACCTTCTTTGATAGGATGCTTTTCTCCATCAACAAAAATTATACCTTCGCCTCTAGTTATGTAAGCCTGATGTTCCCAAGGATGAGTATGATGCGTACTTGTTTCTCCAGGTTGATGGTCATGGTACAAGGAAACTACTGTTGGGACTCCATCTTTTGATCCAAGAATTGGGTGACCTTTATAATCATTTTTATTTTTTATGACTGGTTNGATATTACTCTTCTTCAGCTTCTTTTTCTGTTTCAGGTTCTGTTACACTCGTTGCAGATGTATTTTGTTTAAAAAATGAATTTACGAAAATTAATCCTAAAGCTACTGCTAGGATTACTGAACCTATAATTGTTCCCCACATAAAAGTTGGTCCATGTGCAAATAAAATTGAGCCTGCATCTGAATGGTTATGTAATCCAAATTTAGTTATTTCTTTACTAACATTTTCTGAATTTTTTAGTGTCATTACTGTATTTTCAGAGGCTGTTCTAGGGAACATAGAGAAAAGTAAACCTAATACAAAAATCCCCATTCCTATTGCAGAAGTAATTCCTACCGTAGCGTAGGATTTCCATTTACTAATTGTTCCAGAATAAGTAGTTTCAATGCTAGTTGAAATTTCTTTAGCCCTAGTATTAACAATGGTTTCAATTTGGTCTACAGAAAGATCATTCTTCTCTTTCATCAAAGTCATCTGTTCTGAATGGATATTTCTTATAGATTCTATTTCTGTTTTTAGGGAATCTATTTCACCTTGTTTTCTTGCTGTNATAGTAGCTTGAATCCTCCAAGCAACAGTTCCTAAAGCACCAACCAATGGTATAGATACGATACTAGTTACTAATCCTATATCCATAATTATTTCCTCCTATTAATTTGCAGTTGATGGAAGCATACTTCTTAACGCTTCTGCAACTGCTCCTGGGTTATCAATTTCTTCCATATTTATAGTCATTCTACTTCCTATACCTGATGATACAACAACGGTACCTCTTCCTGATAATGCTTCAATCAAAGTTCTNTTTTCAGAAATTTGTACAATTCTACCTACAGGAATTTCATTTGTATGAAGGTAAAGGAATTTATACATATATATAGCTCTTCTATCCGTAACAATGTATGTGATATGTAGATTTCTAAAATACCTCATTACTCCTTTAAAGAAAAACCATAACCCTATCAAAAAGGTTATGAAAGGAAACATAAGAGCAAATTCTGTTGCTATGTATAAAACAGCTGTGATAAAGAATAATGGCAGACTAATAAAAATTCTTGTATAAGCAGGTTTCATAGTAGGATGTCTTTCAATCTTCACATCTTCTCCTTCCCCTAGGGTTGGGTAAGGGAAAGAACCTACTGCAGTCATATAAAAACCTAAAATAAGCAGAGCTACTCCTGTAACTATTGCTGCTATTCCAGACCATGCTGGAACGGTTCCATCTGTTTGAGAATAAACTAGTAAAATTCCACCTAGTGCAATTATTGGTATAGATACTATTAGAGCTATAAACATTCTAACTAATAATCTTACAATTAGTCTAAATCCGTATGGTGTTCTTGCTGTTGTCATTATTTACCTCTTATCATTTGTAGTACTGAGAAGAATAAAGTTATCATAATACCCATGATAGCTAATCCTGTTGGAGAAGCTAATTCTCCTACAGGTAGGTCAGAAGTATCAACTCCTGGTATTAGTTTCCTTAACCTTGATCCTTCGTAAACATACAAATCTACTAGTTTACAATTTGATATAGCATCAAGCTCTATTGCTGAAGGAGGCCTTAGGTTTGGAGCCTTTTCACCAACTAGAGGATGAAATCCATTGAAAGCTCCTGGCATTGAGAATTCAGATACAGCCTTAGCTGCGCTTTCTTCAGGATTTGCTCCTGAGCTTTCAAGCATGTATCCAAATGTTTTTACATATTCTGTGATCATACAAGCTCTTTGGCTATCATCTGGTTGATCCAAATAATCNGGGTCTCCAGATCTTCCAAGTTTAAGTAGAGCGTCTAATCCTCCTCTACCTTGTGTAGCTGATCTGATTTGAGATTCACAATTTGATAAAGCAGTTTTTTCTTTATTAGTAGGCCTAGCTTGAGGGTCCCATACTATATTTGAGATATATGAAGTTTTTATATAATTTTCAGTTTCTCCTTTAGCTCTAGCCAAATTAGCAACCATACAGTCTTCAGCTGCACTGTTCCTTGCCATATTTACTAGATCCATTCTCATGTTTTCCAAAGCTCCTCCACCTTGAAGGCTTCCTTGAACCATATTCCCAGGATTATTTCCTTTATTAGAATCATTACTTTTTATAGTCTGTCTAAAATCTGTTGCAGATTTATTAGAGTTATCAGAGCTTCTAGTGAATATATCGCTTACAAACATTGGCTCATAATCATAATCAGGTTCTAGAGCATTAGCTACCCAATCAAATTCAGATTTATATTCTAAACACATATGAACATCTTCTAATGCNTGGAAAGGATATTGACCTCCTGATGGCTCCATTGAAACGTCTCCACCCCAATAGAAAATATTATCGATAATGTGGTCTGCACCAGCTTCCATCATTCTNTGAGGCATTCCACTGCCTGAGTTCTGCCATGCATNTACTATGCANNNATGTANTCTAGCGTGCTTATTATTGGNATCTCTTTNATCTGCATATTCCATTAATCCTATTTCTANTNTATCTAGGTTAACTGTGTATTGTNCTAAGAAGCCNNNCCATGCATCCATAGGTAGTTCAGANCCATTCATATTTTCAGCACAATCTCTNAGTGAGTCGTATTGTTGTTCCCCAAGTGGTCTATTGATTACTTCAGTAGGATCTTCATAGTCTTGGATACCTTGAATAATTTGTTCAACNAGTCTTACAGCATCAGGACCAGTATGAAATTCTTCAAATCTTTNAATATTACACTNGATCATCCAATCTTCTNNTAATACATCAAAGTTTAATGAAAAAGCNTNTGCAGCAGGATTTTGATTAACNGANTNTAGATAATCTCTTAGCCAGNCTAATTCCTGATTACATCCAATTACNCTGTNCTACNACTTCATTTTTCATGNTGNGGATTAGCATCNCTCTCNAAGAATCCCCATTTATCGCTTCTTCCAACNGCAAAGTTTACTAAGTCACTTACTATTCTTTCGGATTGCTGCCTGTTCATTCCTTGAGCATCTTGNACAGAATCAATCATACAAGCTTGTCCCATAATTTCTTGNTCTCCAAATATAAANGNNACNAATAANTCACTTNNNAGAGGGAAATATCCTNGAGAATTATTTGGATTAGGNCTTATATTTTCGTCCCAGTGATACCAACAATCATAAGCNGCTAGCATTTCTTGNCTNGACATTGANCTTTTNCCTGTTTCAATTGTTACCATATCATCCATGATNACATTTCTNGGNATATTCATATTNTCTGAAAGNTGNGGAACNATACANGCTTCCATCATNGCATTTAGATCAGCCCTTGGTGCTGTTCCAGTAGAAGNAGATTCTTGNTTATTAANTCCCCAACCTCCACTNAGTAATTTACTGAAACTCAACTGCATACAATTTGTNACTGCATCATAATAAAAATCAGGTTCTTCNAGNGANCTNACNCCNATAGGNAANGNNAANTCCATATANGCNTGNTCATATGNCATTCCGATAGNCAGNCTNNATNNNNTNNGCAATACATTCCATAACTTTCCATCTNTCTTCAGNNTTAATAANTGTTAGGTTTATGAANGGACCANNAGGAACTTCTTCATCNGTTGGAGCTTGGAATTGATTNCCNAAAATATTACCTACAGGACCTTGNCCAAAAATATTACCTATTCCTTGGTTGTTNCCTTGATTNTGNNNTNCTTGCTGCTTTCTCATTTCTTCTTGCATTTGAAGNTCNAGTTCAGCTTGNTGNTTNGCTCTTANNANTTCTTCTTCNGCTCNTTTTCTTTCNGCNTCTCTTCNNATNTTATCTGCTTCTTCNTACATNNNTTGNGTTTCNNNATCNGCTTCCCATTGNGGGTTNTGNTATGGNCCTCCTGGNTGNACTAANGGAGAATCATTTAAGGAAAAATTGATATTTACATTTNGCNGATTGANNNCCAGGTTCNGTNGGCATATTNCCTCTTATNAAAANNTNTGTNCCTTGNTNANNNGGATNTG
>PASM01000027.1:25481-28489 GCA_002711965.1 Chloroflexota bacterium
GATGGNCCNACATATTGNCTTTCNATCCANGCAGCTTCGTANTTTTCATATTGNTGCCCNGGNAGCATACANCCTTGNAACCATACNCCTTGCCCTTCATAANATTCNAANGGNGCNNANGTNGTTGTCATNGACATCATACTNATATCCATTTTTACTTCNCAAAANACTTCACCNGTNCCNGGATTNCTNCTACATTCNGAAGGAACNGNTTCCATNCCCATCGCNCCCATCATNNNACCCATCATACCACCAGGCATNCCNGGCATTTGAGCTGANATTTCTTCNGAATCNGAAATNCCAAAGCTAAAAAGGGTTANNAGNATCAATNGAAANTAAAGAAACNTTTGANAGTTTCTTANAGAGGNTTANTTTAGNCATANTTTACTTCGCTGTTCTATTTATAATTTTCTGTTATTATTTCTACAAGCAACAATTTTTATTATATATTAACATAAACTAATAATTTATGAATACAGAAATAACAATTTTGTTACTATTAGCAAGTAATAGTAAAAATGTATATAAAATCTAAATTTTAGATAGCGAGAGAGGGTTAAGATATGGTTTGGTACGATTGGATACTTCTAGCACCTATAGTTTTAGGAGTAATTTTAGGCTACAGAATGGGTTTGATAAAAAATATCTTATACATAATTTTAGTTGCAATTACTATGGTCATTGGTGGTTTATTATCTCAGATGATTGTAGATGCTATCGGACTAGAACTAGAGAGTGATGGTTTAGTAACAGTAATAGGTTATGGAATATTATTAATTGCGGGCTTTTTGTCTGTTCAACTTTTCAGTGGAACAATCGAGTTAATAATAAATAAACTTACATTTGGAATTGGTAATAAAGTAAATTCAATTGGAGGTTTAGCTTCTGGACTAGTACTGGGATTTTTAGTTACAACAATATTAGTAAATATAACTGCTAGATGGACTTATACTCCTGACGAAGAAGAAGATGGAAGACTTGAAATTTCTGAAGAAGCTATTGCCAAAATGTTCGAAAATAGTATTAAGGATACATCGAGAGAAGCAGCAGATAAGATTATTAGAGAAAGTATTATGGTAGGTGTAGTAATAGATGTAAAAAATCTATTGGGAGGACAATTCTTAGGTATAATTCCTGGAGAATTTAGTGACACCTTGGATATAGCTGATGAAAGAAGATCTTCAGACTAATTAGATCATACTTCTTTATTTGCCCAAGCTTTTATTAAGTGATGGGCAATAGCAATATTCCCTGGTACATTTAAGTTCTTATTTTTTTCTTCTAGAGCGGAAATAACTTCGTCCCTGTGAAACCATTTTACTGAATGCATTTCATGCTCATCAAAGTTTATTTCTTCAGAATCTGCTTTTGCATGGCATCCAATCATTAAAGACCAAGGAAATGGCCATGGCTGAGAGGCATAATATGTAACATCTTTGACTTTGATTCCTGATTCTTCCATAATTTCTCTAGCAACAGCTTCTTCAATAGATTCCCCTTGATCTACAAAACCTGCTAGGCATGAATATATATTTAAGTTCGATAGCCTTCCTTTAGATTGTCCTAATAAACAATAATCACCGTTACTAACGAGGGTTATTATTACAGGGTCCGTCCGTGGAAAAAGTTCTATGTCGCATTTTGAACACTTCCTTGATTGACCTCCCCGGAGCCCTAATGTTTCTCCTCCATCAATACCGCAATATAAATTTTTTCTATTCCATTCTAATTGGCTTTTGCTTTGGCTTATAATTCCACCCTGACTCTGAGCTAATTGATCTCCAGCTGTTCTGCAATCAATAAATTCATCACTCTTAGTTAGAAGATTTTCCTTAACGAATTCTTCATCTAAATTTGCTAAATCAGTAGCTAGATAGATATCTCCTGATATAGATCCAAGTAATATAAGTTCAGGATCAATTCCTTTAGATTTAATATCTCCTAAATTTAGAAATTTTAAGCTTATGTTTGTAAATATTTTTTTAACTAGTACTTTTGATCTGTAATAAACTAAAACTTTAGAATTAGGATCATTTAATTTATCTTCAATCCATTTGCCGTCTCTTCTTTCAACTTCAAGTCTATCTATATTATTTCCTGAAAATTTTAATAATTTACCCATTTCTTAACCTCTCTTAAAATATAATTAAACCTCTAGCTAACTCTCCTTTTTCTAGAGATTCAAAACCTTCATTTATTTCCTCAATTTTATAAGTTTTACTAATCATTTCATCCAAAAATAGTTCTCCACTCATGTATAAATTTGCAAGTCTTGGAAAGTCTATTCTAGGTCTGCTTTTACCGTAAGATGTTCTTATAATTTCTCTTTCTCCCATCATAGTATAAAAAGGGAGATTTATTTCTACTCCATAAGGTGTTTTTCCTAAAATAACGATTCTTGCACCAGGCCTTGAGCATTCTAAAGTCTGTCTAATTGTTTCATTCTGACCAGCAGATTCTATTGCGTAGTCAACTCCTCTTCCATCAGTCAATTCAGCACAGAATTCAACAGGGTTTATATTTTTTGAATTAACTGTATGTGTAGCTCCAACTCTTCTTGCAAACTCTAATTTATTATCAAAAATATCGACTGCAATGATTTTAGATGCACCTGCTATTCTGGCCCCTTGGATAGCGCTAAGTCCTACGGCTCCACATCCTATAACAACAACAGAAGTTTCTGGCTTAATATCTCCAGCGTAAACAGCTCCTCCATATCCTGTCATTACGGCACATCCTAATAATGCAGCTCTATCTAAAGGAAAATCTTCTCTTATTTTAACAGCGGCTTGCTTTGGAATAATAGTGTACTCTGCGTGAGAAGAAACTAGGCTGTAGTAATGAATATTTTCACCATTAATTGATGCTCTTGTAGTCCCATCAAAAAGTACACCTTTTGAGTTTGCTTTTTTTTGAACTTCACATAATATTGGTTGCCCATTATCACAATAGAAACATATACCACAGTTTGGATTCCATGAACAAATAACATGATCTCCAACTTTTAC
>PASM01000028.1 GCA_002711965.1 Chloroflexota bacterium
AGCCAGAAGCATAAATGCTTCTTTTTTATCTATTTTATAATCATTCTCTAACCATAAAATCATTTCAGATAAAGCTACTCTAAATGCATCTTCTGCAGGTCTTGCTTGAGCAGTAGTCATTATATAGTCATCATTAATTATTCTTGGCCAAGTCATACCTTGGGGTTTAGATTCAGAATAACATTTCAACTTAACCGTTCCTCCAGTTTCAATTCCTCCACCTCCAGAAATTTCTCCGTCTCCCTGGATTGCATGCATGTCACCTATGTGTAATAAAGATCCATCATGGTTAATTGGAATTTGAACTTTTGCTCCTGTAGTTATTTCTTGAATATCAAAATTACCTCCCCATTCTCCAGCCCAAGCATTCCCCCTAGCTTCAAATTCTGGAGCCAATCCAACAACTCCTATCATAGGCTTAATAGGAATTGATAATTGTTGATTCCATATTATTTTTTTTTCAATTATTCTTACTACCTTAAAAACCTCTCCTATAGCTGAAGGTGCTAAGTAAGAAGGAAAAGCTCCTGTTGATCCTCTATATTTTGTATATCCGATATCATGAGTTTCTATCTCTCCAATTTCAACATTTAATATTTCACCTTTTTTAGAATCATTTACCCAAATACAACCAGATGATGGATTCCCTCTATTATCAGGCATAGAATCATCGCGATATCTATTAAATATTTCGACTAAATCTTTATCTACATCCTTTGAATCTGGACCTCTATTCATTTGAGTTTCTACTTCAAACCAAATATTTTGATCAACTTTATCTGTAACTTTATTATGAGGAGAATGTTCTCGATATAGAATTTTTTTTGAAATTTTCTTCATTCTATTTAATATTATAATTTGCAATCTCTACATTGCTAAATTCTCTCATTGTTTTCAAATATTCATTTTTAGTTAATCTTGGATTATGTTTTGAAATAACTTCTTTACCAGTAGAAGCTTCATCATATAATAAATCTATAATAGTGTATGCCATCATTTTTCCCGCTTCTACTACTGCTAATTCATAATCTTCTACTATAAATCCAGCTGTATGAGCTGAGGCATCTGTTGCTCCTCCTACATAGGGATGAATTACAGGCATAAGATGTGCAAGATCACCCATATCTGTAGAACCGCCACCATGATCAAGCTCTTCTGATTTGTTTTTTGTATAATTAAGATTTTTCTTATAAATTTCTTGCAAATTGCTATCATGAAATAGCGGGAAATAACCAGGTAAAGTATTTATTTCAACTTCTGCCCCAACAGCCATAGCTCCAGCTCTTAAACAATTATCAACTTTTAGATTCGCATTTTTTATAGCATCTAAAGAAGCCCCTCTTACAAAAGTTTCTAGTGTGACTATTTCAGGGACTTGGTTTACAACTGATCCTCCAAGAGTAATTATCGGATGAACTCTGATATGATGATCGTCAAAAAAAGTTTCTCTATTAGCATGAATGTTTGCCATAGATAGATTAGCAGCATTTAAAGCATTTATGCCAAGATGAGGATCGCCTCCTGCATGAGAAGATTTTCCATGAAATTCAATAAACTTTGCAACTAATCCGTTACCAGTCCCTCCATAACCAAACCCAGAAAAATTCCCTCTAGCATGAGTCATCATAGAAATATCTATATCATCAAAAATCCCTAATTTAACTAATTCTTGCTTTCCTCCTAAAAATTCAAATTCACCTTTAGATCTTTGTTCATTTCGCCATTCTATCTCTACATATTCTTCTGATGGGACTGCTATAAAAGAAATTGAACCAGAAAGGTTGCTCAATACTTCTTTAGAATTTAATGCAAATAAAGTTGCTAACATATTTCCAACTTGAATATGATGGCCACATGCATGAGCTGCATTGGTTACTTTATCAGAAAAAGGATGCCCAGGTACAGGAAGTCCATCTAATTCGCCTATAACAGCTATATGGGGGCCAGGTTTTGCACCTTTAATTGTCGTCATTAATCCTGTTATAGCAAGATTATTTACTACTTCCATATTTAAAGATTTTAATACTTCAAAAATTTTTTTATTAGTCTTAAATTCCTTATAGCCTGTCTCTGGCTCTGAAAGTATATCTTTAGATAGTTTTATCGCAATATCTTTTTTTGTATTTAGGTTTTCAGATGATTTATTTTTTAATTCTTCAATAGATAGCATAATATCCTCTTTTCTAATACGAGTTTACAAGAATTTTTTATTTATACAATACGCAATTTCTTAGAAGAAATTATAGCAATAATAAAAATCGGATAACTAGATATTCCACTTATTATAAGAGCTATTTGTGCATTTGTAATATCTGAAATTACCCCCCCAACTAACCAACCTATAAAAAATAACTGAGTAACAAACTGATATAAGGCCATAATTTTATTCCGATCTTTATCATTTGTCTCATTTTGAAAAATAAGGTTCGCAGCTACTACCCAATATGCAGCACTAAAGCCCATTAAAAATAAAAGTACTATAGATAAGTAATAATTTGCAGAAAATGCAAAAATAATTTGTCCAATATCCCAGCCAATTGTAGAGAGAATTAAAACAAGTATTTTACTTCTAAAAACTCCCGTATAAAAAGATAGAATCGTTCCCAAAAATATACCTGCTCCATTAACTGCAAAAAAAATCCCGAAACCTGTAGCACCAACCCCGAAATCATTAGCATATTGAGGCAATACTATAAAAATAGTAACTCCAAAAATAGACTGAATTGATACGATTATAGACATCCAAAATATAACCGGGTTTTGTTTTAATATTTTTGAGTAAGAATCATAAATATTTTTATCTTTTTGATTTTTCAATTGCTTGTCTTCTGGAAAATAGTTGATTAGAAAAATTGCAATTATAATTATGAAGCATGCAAAAGATATGAAGTAATTTGAACTAAAATTAGCAATAAAAAATGCAAAAATAAGAGGAATTATCATTTCACCAAAAAATTGAAATGAGTAGAAATAAGAATTGATCCAACTTAAATTATTTTTACCAAAGGTATTAATAACAATAGTCCAGAAAGGCGGAGATGGAACACCCATTATAATTCCAAATAAAAAGCTTAGAATTAATAGATTGTAGATATTTTCATAATCAATTATAAAAAATAAACCAAACATTAATAAAATCACTATATATGAGTAAAACATTATTTTGTTTATGTTATATCTCTCAGACAGGTAGGAACCTAAAAAAGAAGACAATAATATTGGTGTAGAGCCTACTCCAAGTACTATACCTACCCATAAATCTTTTTGAGTAATTTCATAAGCTAACCAGCTAAAAAATAAAACTCTCATTTGAAGAGCATATTGAACGAGGTTTTTAGATAAAACTAACGCATTTAAATTTTTATTTTTGAATAAAGAGTTCATAAAAAGAAAATCCTCAAGGTTCGAATCTGAGGGGCAAATCTTGAGGATTAACTAAATATTATTATTTCCCAAAAAACCCGTCAAAGAGATTGTCAAAACTTATAATAATAATGATATTAATAAAATAAATATAAATAAAGTAGAACCATATGTTAAATCAAGAATCAAAAAAATACTTAGAAGAAAGAAAAGTATTAAAAGGCAAACCAATTCAATCACTATCACCTGTAGAAGCAAGGGATCAGTTTAATAAAAATAAAGACGCTTTCCCATTACCTGAAATAGAAATTCTGAGCGTAGAAAATAAAGAAATATTTATAAATGGAGCAGATATAAATATTAGAATATTTTCAGACTCAAATGATGACAATCTTCCTTTACTTGTAAATTTTCACGGAGGCGGATGGGTTCTGGGAGACCTTGATGCAGATGACAAAATGTGTCGATACCTTGCTAAAAAATCTAAACATAAAGTGGTTTCAGTAGATTACAGATTAGCTCCAGAATATAAGTTTCCAACTCCTTTACAAGATTGCTATAAAGCTGTTTCATACATACATGAAAATTATAAAGATTTTAATATTAACCCAGATAAAATTTCTATATGTGGAACTTCTGCAGGAGGTAATTTAGCAGCAGCTGTTTCAATGTTATTTCGAGATATAAAAAATGATATGATAAAAAACCAAATTCTTTTCACTCCAGTACTAAATAACGACTTTGAAACAAGTTCTTATAATGAATTTTCTGAAGGTTATGGCCTAGAAAAAGAATCTATGATTTGGTTTTGGAACAATTATATTGAAGGAGATGTATCTAAAGCTAATAAATTTTCAGCTATTATCAAAGATGAAATTAACGATAATTTACCTAAAACATATATCATTGCAGCTGAATGTGATGTCTTAAAAACTGAGTCTGAAGATTATCATAAAAATATAAAAGGAAAAGTAGATTCTAAACTAGAAATATATGAAGGTGCATTGCATGGTTTTAATACAAACATTGGAAGTATAAGTGATTCAAAAAAATGCCTTGATAAAGTTTCAAGGTTTTTAAATTCTTAATTAATAATAAATCCATTATAACTATTACTAGCTATCTCATCACATTTTTCTCTATAGTTTCCGAATCCACCTGCATAAGGCATAAATACTCTTTTTTTACCAGGAACATTTGCACCTACATACCAAGAGTTACATGTATACCTTAAAGTGTTGCTAGCTATATCTTCAATATGTTCCATCCAGCTATTTTCAAATTCAACATTTGCTTCAATATTATTTTTATTTGATTTATAAAGAAATTTTATACAGTCAAAAATCCACTCAACATGCTGTTCAATTGCTACTATCATATTTGTTAAAACTGAAGGGCTTCCAGGCCCTGTTACTGTAAATAGATTTGGGAAATCTGATATTGAAATGCCTAAATAAGACCTTGGGCCATCTTTCCATTTATCCTTAAGTTTTTTATTATTTTTTCCTGTTATATCTATAGACAACAGAGCTCCAGTCATTGCGTCAAAACCGGTTGCAAAAATCAAAATATCAAAATCAAAGTCTCTTTTATTAGTTGATAATCCTTTTTTAGTAATAGATTTTATAGGAGTACTATTTATATCAATCAATTCAACATTTTTTTTGTTAAAAGTTTCAAAATAATTGGTATCAGCACATAATCTTTTACAACCAATAGAATCTTTCGGAGAAAGTAAGTCTGCAGTAATTGGATCATTAACAATTTCTTTAATTTTTGATTTTACAAATTCAGCTGCTATTTTATTTGCTTCAGGTTCAATTCCTACATCTGTAAAACCAGCTGTAAAAATTTCTTGACCTCCAATATCCCATCGTTTATTTAATTCTGTATTTATGTAGTCTTTTGAAAAATCTAAAATCTTTCTTTCTTCAAACTGGTTATAACCTATTCCTGCTCTTGTATATTTAGCTTTATTTCTAATTTCAGAATAATTAGATTTAGCATTTAAAATTTCTTTATTTGATAAAGGCCTATTTTTAGCAGGAATAGAATAATTAGGACTTCTTTGAAATACAGTTAAATTTTTAGCTTCATTTGCTATAACAGGTATTGATTGAACTGCAGATGATCCAGTACCTATAATTCCAACTTTTTTATTAGTAAAATCTACTTTTTCATGAGGCCATCTACCTGTAATATATGATTCACCTTGAAAATCTTCTAAACCCTCAAAGGTAGGTTCCTTAATTGATGATAATGTACCTGTTGCCATGACACAAAATTTAGAAATATAAGAACTAGATTCAGTATTTATTTCCCATTCATTACTTGATTCTTTATAAGTAGCTGATTTAACCGTAGTATTAAATACAATATGTTTTCTCAAATCAAATTTATCAGCTACATGATTTAGATATTCCAAAATTTCAGATTGATCAGAATATCTATTTGACCAATTCCATTCCTGCTGTAAATCTTCGGAAAACGAATAGCTGTATTCAATGCTTTCAATATCACACCTAGCTCCAGGGTATCTATTCCAAAACCAAGTCCCTCCCACTCCTGAAGCTTTTTCAATAATAATTGCTTCAAGGTTAATCTCTCTAAGCTTGTAAAGCATATACAAACCTGCAAAACCAGATCCTATAATAATCACATCTGGTTTTTTGCATTTTGTATTCATTAATATCAGACCCTATCCCTTGCATGTGGAGTAATTACTCCAGATACATCTCCATTTTTGTCTATCTTTACAGCTCTATTATATTTAGGAGTAACCGTGCATGCATGTCCAGGTTGAGCTAATACATAATCTCCCAAACCTAAAGAATCTCCATTAAGTTTTATGATTCCATGTTCTTCATTTTGGAAAATCAATTTAGAGTTCGGTTTATCTATAAGTTTTAGCCTATTTTCAGTAAGAGGATCACTTGATACAGCTTTTGCTCCTATATCAATAGTAACCGTGTCATTTGATTTGTTTTCATCAATAACCTGACCTAATATAACTCCAGCAATTTTAAATGACAACTCTTTTTGTTTGATATTACTGATGTCCCAATAAATCCAAGTCCCTGGTGATAGTTTTATATCTTTTTCTTTTATATAAAAGTGAAAAGACCAAGACCCTCCAACAATAATTTCAAAATCATTTATAGAAAACTTTTCTTTAACTAATTTTTCAACTTCTCTAATATCTTTTAATGAGTTTTGGGTATCTATTACCCTGTCTTCAACACTAACTACTCCATATGTTTGTCCATCATAGGCATGTATACCTTTTAAATTTTTGTAATTATTTGAAGAAATATAATCTAATAAATCTGAAACATTTTCTTTCAATATACCCGTTCTATTCATACCGGTATCTAAATCAATATAAATTCCAGCTAAATTTTTAACATTCTTAATTAGATCAAAATGAAAATTATTTGAAATAATAGTATAAAACTTAGTATTAGGAAAATTTTCCACTATATTTTCTAGTCTTTTTGCTTTAGTGATTGATGTTACAGGGTATGCCAATATTAAGGTATCAGGATTACACTCTGCTAAAACTTCTAATTCATTTAATGTTGATGTTTTATGTTTTTTGATCCCATTATCTATAAGGAGACTCAAAGTATCTTTAGATTTATGGGTTTTGGCATGAGGGATTAATCGATCCTTATCCCCTACTAGATCTACTATTGAATCAATGTTATGCAAAACTTTTTCTTCAAAAATTAGATGTTCTGGAGTTTCAAACGATTCCACATTATTTAATTTATATTCACTAAACATAATAAATTCTTAATATATTGTTGATTAAATTTATCTTATCAATTAAATCTTGCTTTAAAGATTTTATTACAAATATTTTATAGTTATTTATTAATTTTAATATATAGTGTTCTTAATAAATACAAAACTCAATTAAATGAAAGCATCAGTTTGGCTAGGAGAAAATAAATTTGAAATTCAGGAAATAAATCTTCCTAAATTGAAAGATGAGCAAGTGCTAGTTAAAATAGAAAGGGTTGGATTATGCGGTACAGATGTCCACATTACACAAGGTCTTTTCCCTTCAAATCCTCCAAAAATATTAGGACATGAATTTAGTGGAGTTATAGTTGATGTAGGTTCAAAGGTTCCTATAGAAAAAATTGGTAAAAGGGTAGCTTGTAACACAACTTCTAGTTGTGGAAATTGTATTAATTGTTTGAACTGGCAAATATCTAGATGCTTAAATTCTGAAAAAAGCACAGGTGCTTTTGCTGAATTTTCAATAATGAATATTTCATGTGCAGTAGAAATACCTAAAGAAATGACATTTGAAGTCGCAGCTATGACAGAACCTGCAGCATGTTGTTTTTCAGGGACTGAAATGATTGATTATAAAGATAATTCAAAAGTTCTTATCTTAGGTTCTGGAATAATGGGTATTTTTTGTCAACTTTTTGTCATGAAAAAAAACATTGATTGTTTAGTCGTTTCTGAGCCTAACAAAATCAGAAGAGATATAGCAAAATCATTAGGCGCCAATTTTGTTTTGGATCCTTTTAGTGATAATTATAAAGAAGAGCTAAATGAAATCACTGAAAAAGTGGGATTTGATGTTTTAATTGAAGCTGTAGGAAATCCAAAGTTACTAGCTGAAGGAATTTCAAACTTGAGACCAAGAGGTCAAGCATTAATGATTGGAGTTCATCCAGAAGAGTCAAATTTAATGAGTGACTTATACGATTTTCACTATAGAGAAATAAAACTTTTTGGTTCATTTGGAAGAGGGAATTATTTTGACCAAACTCCTGAAAAAATCAATGAGTTTAATCTTGAAAAATTAGTTAGCAAGACTTATAAATTAGAAGAAATAAATGAAGCAATAGAATCTACTTCAAATGGAGAAGGAATGAAATATATGATTGCTCCAAATGAAAGATAATTTAATGAAAAAAGAATTTAATATCATTGCTCATAGAGGATTTTCAGAATTATCACCTGAAAATACTTTCCCTGCTTTCGATTTAGCTATAAGCTCAGGCTTCCATAATTTTGAATTTGATGTTCAACTTACTAAAGATCATATTCCAGTAGTAATACATGACTTTGATTTATATAGAACTACAGGAGTAAAAGGGCTTATTTCAGAAAAAAATTATAATGAAATACAAAACCTGCAAGCAAAAAATAGCTTTAAAGTAAAAGATGATCATTATTTGATTCCAAAACTAGACGATCTTTTAAAAAAATATTCAAGGGTATCTAATTTACATTTAGAACTAAAATCTAGAGACCAAGAACTTCCAGAAATAGTATTAGAATCCTTAAGAAAAAATAGCTGGTTAGATTCAAAAAAAGGTATATATGAACCCGGTGGAATAACAATAAGCAGTTTTTTTCTTGAGCAAATAATAAGATTCCGTAAATTAGATCAAAAGGAGAGAACAGCCTGGCTATTAGAAAAAATAACAACATACGATTTAGAAATCTGTGTAGACCAAGAAATAAACCTTATTTGTCCTAGAGCTAAATTTTCAAATATAGATTCTGTTAATAAAGCAAAAGAAAAAAATATTTTAGTAAGGAATTGGGGGGTCTCAAATAAAGAAGATCTAATAACAGCTTATAATTCCGAAAGTACGGGAACAACAATAGATTGGCCATCAAAAGGAAAGGAAATATTAAAAAATCATGAAAATAACAAAGGTTAAAATAAGAAAATTACAAGGAAGCTTTAAATCAGAAGGTATGTTTTGGGAAGACCGACTTGTTAGGCCAATAGATATATATCCTGAATATGCTGAAGAAGGTCATGAAAATGATGCATTTCAAAAAGGAGACATAGTAAAAACTTCCTCTATATTTATAGAAATTCATACAGATGAAGGATTATACGGAACTGCAGGACCAATAGATTCATCTCATGCTGATATTGTAGAAAAATCTTTATCTAAAATAATTATTGGTATGGACGCACTAGCTATTGAATTAATTTGGGACCAAATGCATAGATTGAGTGTGCATGGGAGACAGGGTATTACAATGATGGCAATTAGTGCTATAGATTGCGCTTTATGGGACTTAAAAGGGAAATATTACAACTCCCCTGTATACAAAATTTTAGGAGGACCTACTAGAAAAAATATTCCTGCTTATGCCTCCATGCTTGGTTTCAATGTAACTGACATGAAATTAGTTTCAGAAAGAGCAAAATCATATAAAGAAAAAGGATTTACAGCTCAAAAATGGTTTTTTAGATTTGGTCCTATGGCTGGACGTGAAGGACTAAAAAAGAATGTTCAAATGGTTAAGACAATTAGAGAATCAGTTGGTGACGACTATGAAATAATGCTCGACTGCTGGCAATCAATGGACTATAAATATGTTGTTGAATTAGCAAAAAGAATCGAAGAATACAGGCCATATTGGTTAGAAGAAACTGTAATGCCTGACAGGATAGAAATTTATAAAAAGATTAAGGATAAAATAAGCATTCCTTTATCAGGTGCTGAACATGACTATACAAGATGGGGAATGTTAAGATTTATTGAAAAAAATGCACTAGATATTTATCAACCTGATATTTATTGGGCAGGAGGGTTATCAGAAGTAATAAAAATATCTCACTTAGCAAGCACTCATGATCTAATTACAATACCACATGGGCATTCATCTAATGCAACTCTGCACTTTTCATTATCACAAGTACCTATAAATACTCCATTTCAAGAGTATCTGATAAAGTGGAATAAAGTTCACCAACATTTTCTAAAAACTCCTGAAAAACCAAATCAGGGCTTTTTTGAAGAGACAGACGAAGTAGGTCTTGGAATGGAATTAGATAAAGAAAAAATAGAGAAAGAAGATATTGTAGAGATAAAATAGGAGAATTTTATGAAAATCACAAATGCAAATGAAAATATGAATAATTCTATAGGACCTGATGTATGGTTAGCAGGAGATCCAGAAGACTTAAAAAAATGGATGGATAAGGGAGTCAAAGGAATTGTTACAAATACTGTTGTACTTAAAGATATGACAGACAAATATGGTTCATTAATAGATTTAACAAAAAGATATTTAGACATAACAGATAAAAAAGTTGCCATTGAGATAGATGGACATTCTACAAATGAACTATTAGATGTAGGAGAAGCTTTTACAAAATTGTCAGATCAAATAATTCTAAAAATCCCAATGAGTGAACATGCATTAGGGGCATTTGGGGAGTTAAAAAAAGCTAATGTTGAAACTTTTTGTACTACTATTTTTACATTAAATCAGGCTGTATTAGCTGCAAATGCTGGAGTAACTCATGTTTTGCCTTTCTGCGAGCCTTTTTTAGATGTAAATAAAGATTCGACAGAACTAATTAGGGAAATAAAATCTACATTTGACGGATGGAAGAATAGACCTTTTATCACAGCTGCTCTTGTTAGATCTGTTACAACAGCACATAAAGCAATTTTAGATGGAGCAGATGGAATCATAATTTTTTGGCCAGTTTTTGAAGAAATGATAAAATCTAAATTTACTGATGAATGGAATGCAACCTTTTTAGATAAATGGAATGAAATATTTAAATCTGGTAATCTAAAGGGAATTAATTACAAGCCTTAGGTTATTTTTATCATGATTTAATCTAACATTTTTTCTAAGTCTTCAAGATGATCAGGAGAAGGATTAAATCCTACACCAAGTTCATTTACTATAAATGTTATCTTATCGCAAAATGGAGTAGAAATTTTATTTTTTTTACCTACTTCACTTACATATCCAGTTAGGTAATCGATTTCTGTTCTTCTTTTTTTTAGAACATCCTGACCAAATGACGGACGACTAGCTGAACCAGCTTGTTTAGCAGCATCTAAAAATTGATTCTTTATTTCTTCAATCTTCTCACCATTAGCAGCATCTACAAAATCATCAGGTTCCATTCCCATTATAGTACCCATTTTATAGCCTTCAGATTTTGCAACTTTAACAACTTCTGAAGCAATTTGAATAGCAATATTTTGAGTTATTGATTCTGATCTAACTTTTGAAGTTCCCCAACCTGTTAATCCAGCGAGTGGATTTGCCATACAATTTACCATTAATTTTGACCACCTCTCCCCTAGTAAATCATCAGTATAATCTGATAATCCTACAGCTTGCATCATTAAAACAAAATCTTTTAATCTTTCCGTAATCCCTCCAGATACTTCACCAACTTTAAAGCAAATATCTTTTCTATCATCTGTCCTCCATGCATACCCAGGCATAGAAGCAACTGCACTAATAGTTATAATGCATCCTAAAGTATTTTCCTTACCTACAATTTCTGAAATTCTTAAATCATTTATTCCATTTTGGAAATCTACAAAAAAACCATTATCTTTTACATAATTTTTTAAAGCATGAGTAGCCCATTCTGTGTCATATGACTTAACTGAAATTATTCCTATATCAAACTTTTCCTTTATACTCTGTAGTTCGTTTACGTGAACAACTTTTGGCTTACATCTATATTCGGACTCTTGATTTATAACAATTAGACCATTGGATTTAATTTTTTCTATATGCTCATGCCAAGTATCTATAAGTGTCACATCATGACCTGCTCTAGAAAGTAACCCTCCTACTACTCCTCCTATTGCTCCAGCTCCAAAAACACCAATTCTTTTTTTATCGTACATTTATCTCTCACTAAACTATCAGCTAATCATTTCTTCAATTTCATCAAGATGCTTAGGAGAAGGATCAAATCCAACACCTAGCTCATTTACTATTTCAGTTATCTTATCGCATACAGGAGTATCTACATTATTTTTCTTTCCAATTTTACTTATATACCCTGTAAGAAAATTTACTTCTGTTCTTCTTTTTTTCAAAACGTCCTGACCAAATGATGGCCTACTTGCTGACCCTGCCATTTTAGCTGCCTCTAACATTTTATTTTTCAATTCTTCAATTTTGTTTCCAGATGCTGCATCTAAATATTCATCAGCAGATATACCATTTATATCTGTAATTTCAAATCCTTCAGATTTTGAAACATGAATAACTTCAGCTGCAATTTTTATTGCTACATCTTGAGCAATAGGTTCTGATCTGACTTCTGAAGTTCCCCATCCTGTCAAACCTGATAGAGTATTATCCATACAATTTACCATCAGTTTCGTCCACCTGTCTCTCATTAAATTATCTGTCGCTTCTGTTTGTCCTACGGCCTGCATCATTGCAACAAAATCTTTTAGTCTTTCTGTAATACCTCCACTCATCTCTCCTACTTTATATGCAGTACCATTCCCTCTAGAATCAGTCCTCCAAGCAAATCCTGGCTCTGATGCCATAGCAGCTATTGTTATTACACATCCAAGAGTTTTTTCCTCCCCTACAATTTCTGAAATAGTATAATCATTTATTCCATTTTGGAAGCCAACAAAATATCCATCATCTTTTACATAACTTTTCAATGCATGAGTTACCCATTCTGTATCATATGATTTTACTGCAATAATTCCTATGTCAAATTTTTCTTTAATTCCTTGAAGATTATTAATATGAACAGCATTGGGTTTACATAAATATTCTGAAACTTGGTTTTTAACAATAAGACCATTAGAATTGATTTTTTCTATATGTTCATACCAAGTATCTATAAAGGTAACATCATGACCTGCTCTAGAAAGTAAGCCGCCCGTAATACCTCCGATTGCTCCAGCTCCAAAAACTCCAATCCTTTTCTTATCGTACATTTTGTATCCTTAGTTATAAAATTAAATTTCTTTGATAATAATATAACTAATTAAAAAATAACAATAGAAAATTTATAGAATTTGACTTAAGAATAGCTTAGTTCTATCTTCTTGGGGATTTTCAAAAAAGTGTTCTGGAGTTCCAGATTCTACAATCAGTCCTTCATCAAAAAATAAAAAGCGGTCAGCTACTTCTTTAGCGAATCCCATTTCATGTGTAACACAAATCATTGTCATTCCACTTTGTGCAAGCTCAGTCATTACATCTAAAACTTCTTTTATCATTTCTGGATCTAAAGCTGACGTAGGTTCATCGAATAACATTATTTTTGGTTGCATTGCTAACGCTCTAGCTATAGCAACTCTCTGTTGTTGACCTCCAGATAATTGAGAAGGATATTTCAAAGCCTGTTCTGGAATTCCTACTCTTTCTAACAAACTCATCCCTAAATCTTCTGCTTCTGATTTAGGTAATTTTTTTACTTTCTGTGGAGCTAAAGTTATGTTTCTTAATACAGATAAATGAGGAAAAAGATTAAATTGTTGAAAAACCATTCCAACTTCTGATCTAATCTTTTCTATATTTTTAATATTATTGTTAAGCTCAGTACCATTTACTTTTATTAATCCTGAATCATGCTCTTCAAGACCGTTTATAGTTCTAATATAAGTTGATTTACCAGAACCAGAGGGACCTAACACAACGACTACTTCTCCTTCATATATATCAGCTGTAATTCCTTTCAATGCTTGAAATGATCCAAAAAATTTTGTTACATCCTTGGTTTCAACAGATATTTTTTTATCCATAATTTCTCTCCTTATTGACTAACATTTAGCCTTTTTTCAATTGATCTGCTTATTTGTGAAAGTATTATTGAAACTACCCAAAATAACAAAGCTACAATTAATAATACTTCTATAGATTTACCGTAAAATTCTTGTTGTTGTTCAGGAATCAATCTCCCAATTCTCAATAAATCTGTAATTCCTAAAATAAACACCAGAGATGTATCTTTGAAGATAGCTATAAAGGTACTAACTATAGCAGGAATTACGATTCTTATTGCCTGAGGCATAGTAATAAATAATAATTCTAAAAATGTATTTAATCCTAATGCGGTAGCTGCTTCTTTCTGGCCTTTTGGGATAGATTGAAGTCCACCTCTAACTACTTCTGCTACATATGCACTAGAAAATAAAGATAAAACAATCATAGCTCTAATAACTAGATTTATATCGTTTAGAGAAAATAAATCAGGTAAAAAGTTTGGAAGAACAAACCAAGCAAAAAATAGCCAAGCTATCAATGGGGCTCCTCTAAAAGTTTCAATAAAAACAACTGAAACTAATTTTATGGTTTTATAGGAACTTGCTCTTCCTAATGCAAATATAACTCCCAAAGGAAAACCAGCTAATATTGCTATTACAGCAAGTATTAAGTTAACAAAAAAGCCTCCCCAAAGTGTTACTTTAGGACCATCTCCTAAGACTAAGACAAAAAATAAAAATGGTATAAAAATAATCCAAGAAATAACAATTATTCTTGAGAGTATTACTCTATATGATCTTCTCTTTAGATAATAGACAAAAACATAAGACAACAAAGATAGAATTATAAGTATCAAAATATGAAAAATCATATTAATTGTTGTAAATATCAGGAAAGGTATCAAAAGAATAAAAACATAGAAAATAGAAGTTCTTATTTGCAATCCATAAACAAGAGAAATAGTTGAAGTTAACAAAAGTGAAAAAACATAAAATACAGACCATATACGCCATAAATCTTCTTCAGGGAATAAACCAACTAGTAAAATTTTTCTATTTACTTCTATAAGAGTCCAGTCAGAAGAAAAAACAAAATTTAAGAATAAAGATAATATAAAATAAATAAAATAGGCTCCTATTATAGTCAAAAATATATCAACCTTAGTGGCTAATAAATTTTCTTTTACCCAACTAATTGCTTTTGTCATGCACCTATCCTTGTGACTCTTCTATTTAAAAAGTTCATAAAAATTGATATAAAAAGACTTAATCCTAAAAATGTAATAAGTATTAGAAATAGCATAGGCAAAGCATGACCTGCATTGTTCATTATTGTTCTAGAAACCATAAATACATCTGGATATGCTATAGCAACAGATAAACTTGAATTTTTTGTTAAATTTAAATACTGATTTGTTAAGGGAGGAATTATTGATCTCAATGCTTGAGGTAAAATAATTAAAGTAATTCTCTGATAAGAGCTTAATCCGAGTGCTTGAGCTGCTTCAGTTTGACCTTTTGGAAGGCTTTGTATACTACCTCTTACAATTTCAGTAATAAAAGTTCCTGTATATAAAACCAAAGCAAATAAAATAGCAGAAAACTCAGGAGAAAGTAAAAATCCACCTGATTGAATATAAGTACCATATTCATTGACTTCTAATGAAGGAATATCTGAGTATAAATCTATACCTAGAATGAAATAAGAAATTATAGCAATCGATAGAAAAAATCCCAACGATATCAAATTAGGAGAAAAGAAATTTACATTTTCTTCTCGAAATTTATTTAAGTAAGATCTAACAAATAAAGTTACTATCAAACTTACCAAAAGTATTAAAAACCACAAAGATCCATTTTCAACTGAATTAATGAAAGGAAGAAGTATTCCTCTATTTGACCACACCGAAATCCCTCCAAAAGTTAATGCTTCTGAAATTTGTGGTAATTGCAATAAAACTAATTGCCAAAATATTATTTGGATTAATAAAGGTGTATTTCTAATAAATTCAACATATCCTGCAGAAATCCTACTTATTAAAAAGTTTTTTGATAATCTAGCAAGGCCCATTAAAACCCCTAGAGTAGTTGCTAATAATATACCAATAAAACTTACTCTAATAGTATTAATTATTCCTACAAAATAAGCCTGCCATCTAGAAGCATTACTAGTATAGTCAATTAAGAAAGCATGACTAATACCAAATCCTGCCCTACTTCCTAGGTGACCAAAACCAAGTTCTAAGCTAAATGCTCTCGTAATTAAGTAGAAAAGAAAAAGAATCATAAAACCAGAAAAAACCAACTGAATCAAAAGCTTTCTAAAAGTTCTATCGTATAAAAGAACTTCAAGCTTTTTTTTCGTTGATTCTTGAGTTTTTAATTGTTGAAATAAGTTTGAAAACATATGATTAATTTAACCTACAGGGTATTTCTACCCTGTAGGTTAAAAATTTGCTTAGTTAGGGAATTCCTATCTAAATGGAGGAGCGTAAATCAATCCACCATCTGTCCACTGAGCATTTAAACTACCTTCTCTTGTTAGTCCTAGTGGAACTAAATGCCTATCGTATACCTCACCGTAGTTACCTACTTGAGATATAACGTTTTGCATAAAGTCTACTGGGATTCCAAAAGAAAAATCTGGCGGCTCACCACCGTCAAATCCTACACCAAGTAATCTTGCCATTCCAGGATCTGTTGGGCTTCCTGCCATTGATGCAACATTAGAACTGTTAATTCCACTTTCTTCAGCCTGCATCATTCCAAATACCACCCACTGAACAACATCATAGAATTCACTATCGTTGTCTCTTGTAAGAGGACCTAGTGGTTCTTTAGATAAAGTTTCAGCCAAAACTACATGATCATTAGGGTTAGAGAAACCAGCTCTTTTTGATGCTAGACCTGACTTATCAGTAGTCCAACCATCACATCTTCCTTCTTCATAAGCTGCTTGTAAAGGATCATTTGTTTCAAATGTCAAAGGTGTGTAAGGAATACCTGCAGTAGAAAATCTATCATCTAGATTTAACTCTGTAGTTGTTCCTTGAAGAACACAAACTGTTGTACCTGACATTGATTCAATTGAATCATATCCGCTACTTGCTTTCACCATCATGCCTTGTCCATCATAGAATGTAGGGACTGTAAAATCGTTACCCAAGTCTCTATCTCTACTTGCTGTCCAAGTTGTATTTCTAATAAGCATGTCAATTTCATTTGCTGCCAATGCTTCAAAACGTGCAGAAGCTGTCAAAGGAACATATTCAACCTTACTAGAGTCTCCTAAAATTGCTGCGGCTACAGCTTTACAGAAATCAATATCAAAACCTTCAAATTGTCCTGAAGAATTAACAACTCCAAAACCTGTCAAGTTATCATTGACTCCACAAACCAACTCTCCTCTTTCAAGAATAGTTGTAAGAGTACTTCCACTAGAAGAACTAGATGAAGAATCCTCTTCACTGCTACACGCGGCAAAAATGAAGATTGCCATTAGCAGCACTATCATTGCCACTAACTTATTGCGTAAATAAAACATAATCTCTCCTTTCATTTCCATATATTCAGGAGTGACACCAGCAACTTTAGTCCGGGATTCACCGAAATTAGATCTATGTTTGGTTACATACTACTACCTTTTTTAAGAGAATCTAACTTAATGTCTTATATATCAGTAAACAGAAAATAATGTCTACTATATTTCCTAAAATCTACTCAGAGAAAATTCAGATAAATCATATTGAATATTTTGGCCAACAATCATATTTGAGCAAATTTCACCAATAGCTGGAGTGAATTTGAATCCATGCCCTGAACAAGGCGAGCAAATAATTATATTATCGTCTTCAGGGTGACGATCCAAAATAAAATCATAGTCAGGAGTATCAGTATAAATACATACTCTGGTATCAATCAATTCTCCATTTGCAGAAGGGATATACTCTTCTAAAAATCCTCTAATTATATCTATGTCATCTTTATTAGATTCTCTTAGCAAATTATCAGGAGAAATAAATTTCCCATTATGATGCATAGCAACTTTAAATCCTTTGCTTTCAATTATTGGTTGAGTATAAAATTCCAATCCATTTTCTAAATCCCATCCAGTGTTTGGAAGATTTTTATTTAAGAATAATTCTTTATCTTTTTTTGGCTCAAACCAAAGAAGAACTTGCCTTTCAGTTTTTACTGGAATATTTATAATTGGCAATAAATTCTTAATCCAAGCACCAGAACTGAAAATAAGTTTTTCTGAAAAATAATCACCTTTATCTGTTACAACTTTATATGAATCAGATAATTTTTCCCAAGAAAGAACCCTTTCATTAAATTTATGTATCGAACCATTAGATTTGGAGTTTTTAAGAAAATATTCTATTGAATTTTCAGGAAATACAGCCCCGCTTCTATTTTCTAGCAACCCTTGGAAATTTTCTGGAGGATTTAGTACTTTATACCTATCAAGTATTTCTTTATTATTTAGTTCTGATATTGGGATGTTATATTTTTCTGCAGATAATTTTGCATCTTTTAAATAATTCCCATCGCTTCCTAAATAAAGACCTCCATACTCCATAATAATTTTTTTTGTTGAAGAATTTTGAATTTCATGCCAAAGTTCATATGCCCTTTGTACAATTGGAACATATGATATTCCTTCATGATATGCTTCCCTTATCACCCTAGTATGACCATGAGAAGAACCTAAATTATGAGGAGGGTGATAAGTATCAAAGCCTAAAACCTTAACACCTTGCTTAGAAAGATAATAAGAACTAGCACTTCCCATTGCACCTAGTCCAATAATTATTACTTCAGCAGCATTATTTTTAAAACTCATATTTATCCAATCTTTTAATTAAAAAATAGACTAATCAATACTATGTACTTTATGAAAATCTATCCAATCTTCATCTAAATTAATTCCTAACCCTGGATTCTGGGGTAAATTCAATTTTCCGTTTGGATTAATTTGAATTTCTTTATCAATTCCCCACTGATGTATATGTTCTGGTCTCCAGTATTCATAAAAAGAGTTATTTGAAACTGAAGAAATAACATGCAAATTAGCGATGTTCATTATAGAGTTCCCTGCCAATCCTATTTCACAATTTATATTAAATGCATCAGCCATTGCTGACAATTTAATTAAGCCAGTAATTCCTAGTTTTCTAGTAGTTCCACGTATCATTCCAACAAGATTATTCCCTAAAAAATTTGCTGCTTCTTTAATTAGAAAAGTAGCTGAATCACTCATATTAATTGGAGTATCTAAGGTTTCATGTAAACGCTTTATTCCTCTTATATTTGACGTAATCACAGGATCTTCAAACCAATAGTAATTATTTGAATCTAAGGCTTTTCCAACTTTCAGTGCTTCATTCAAGGAATAGCCATGATTTCTATCTAACATCAGCTCCATTTTGTTACCAACTGCTTTTCTTACACCCTCTACAACTGAAATTGTATCCTTGACGGTTAGGTTCCCTGGATGAATTTTATATGCTGAATAGCCTTCATCAAGTAATTCTTCGGACTCTTCTATAAATCCTTCAGGATTATTATGTCGAGGAGGATATGTAGCATAAAGCTTTATTTCTTTATCTTTTCCTCCTAGTAATGAGAAAATTGGCTTCCCAAGTTCTTTACCCGCAATATCCCATAAAGCTACATCTATTGGAGCCCAAGAGGAGTAAATAGGCAAGCCATGCCCAGATAAGTTATCAACTTCTGACCACAACCATTCTCTATCATCTGAGTTCATACCTAAAATTTTAGGTTTTAAGACATCATTGATTATTTTTATTCTATCTTCAGATGAAGAAGCTTGGTCTCCAATAAATGCATTACCCTCTATTCCTTCATCAGTAATCAATCTCAAAACACCTTGAGTAGTTTTCCCTCCAATGTTAGATCTTTCATCTTTTACATTTAATGGGCCAGGGTCTCTTTCAATAACATCTATTTGAATCTTATTTATTTTCATTTTTAAGTAATAATAGATCCAACATAATCTAATCCTCGAAATTTTCCGATATAATCCATTCCATAACCAACAATCCATTTATCATCATCTAGTACAAAGCAAGTAAAATCAGGATGAAAAATATTATTTCTATTTCCTAACTTATCAACTAACACTGAAGTATATACTTTTTCATTTGAAATACCTAAAACGCTTTCTCTGACTTTTAATAGCGTTTCTCCTGTATCCATAAGATCATCAATTATTATACTTGGAGAATTTCTTTCTAAGCTATCTGCAAGAAAGTCATACCCATATATCTTTGTTCCTTGAGACTCCAAGGAGTTACCATATGTCTTTGCAATTAATGGAAACATTCTAGATGATCCCGGCTTCAAAGAGTCTAATTCAATTAATAATTTTGAAGCAAAAACTAATCCGCCAGTTAAAATAGGTATNAGATTTATAGAATCATAGCTTTTAAATTCATTGCTTATTTTTTTTGCCAATTTTTTAACTTCAGAATCTATTTCATCTCTGTCCCATAAAACTTCAATGTCTGAAATTTTTATATCTTTCATATTAATTCACATCCTCTGGAAGCTTTTTTCCTATTGCTTCAGGTTGGTTCCCTCCAAGTATTGAAATTAAAAATTTAGGAAATTTCTTTCTTTCACTTCTATTAATGTATTGTATAAAAATTAGTATAAATATCATTATTGGAAACGGCAATAATGGTAATATCTGAGAAAGTGCAAGTGTAACACTCTGAGCCTTAATTGCTAGAACTTGCAATAATCCAAACCCATATGCCCCCGCTGCAGCTCTAAATGGATTCCAACCTCCAAAAATAACAATTGCAAGTATTATCCAACCATAGTTTGCTGTATGACTTTCAGACCAACCATATTTGGTATACAAAGAAAAACTAGCTCCTGCTAAACCTAATAAAGAGCCNCCTATAATTGTTCCAAGCATTCTCATTTTTTTGACATTAATTCCTCTAGAACTTGCTGCCAAAGGATTTTCTCCAGATGCTCTGATTGATAACCCTATATTTGTTTTATTCAAGAAAAACCAAGAAGTAGGTATGAGTAAAATAGAAAAATAAGTTATAAAAGAGTGATTAAATAAAATTTNACCTATTATTGGTATATTCGAAAGCAAAGGTATAGAAAACTTTGTAACCATTGGCCCATTAATCCTTACATAATCTTGACCCAAATAATTGCTTAAGTCTATGCATAGAATAGTCAAAACAAAACCAACTGCAATTTGATCCATTCGTAATTTAATATCGCAGTAAGATATAAAACTAGCAATAAGAGCTCCACTTAACATTCCAGCTAGAAATCCAATAAAAGCAATATCTGTAATATAACCAAAAGCAAAACCCGCTAAAGCTGAAATCATTATTGTTCCCTCAGCTGAAAGATTTATGACACCACTTTTTTCTGAAATTGTTTCTCCAATGACGGCAATAATCAATGGCGTACTTAATGATATAACTGTAATGATAGTATTCTCAAAAAGCATTATTCATTGCTCCTAATGATTTTTTTTAGCAACAATTTTTCTAATTTTAATTTTTCTAGTATTAGCCAACTCAGCACAAATGTAGCCTGAATAATACCTATTAAACTGTGATCTAGTCCCAACTTAATTTGAAGTTGGCTTCCTCCAACTATTAATGCAGAAAATAAAAAACTAATGACTAAAGTAAAAAATATATTCCGTGAACAAATAAGAACAATCAAAATAGATAAGAATCCAAATCCTCCTGATATAGATGGAACTAATTTATGATAAGCTCCTGAGGCTTGAGAAAANCCTGCAAGTCCAGCAATTGCCCCAGCTATAAAAAAAGATAATAGAATGTATTTACTAGAGCTAAAATAAAATCTTTCAGTAGCTTCTTCATTTATACCTGTAGCCTTAAGACGCAGACCAAAAGATGTATATTTTAGTACAAAAAAGCTAAATATATATAAAATAAAAATGATAAAAATTAATAATAATGGAAATTCATTTTGACCAATAGTTGGTATCCATGAAGCTTTATCAAAAACATCCGTACCACTTGTCGAAGCTATACCTTCTCTTTTCCATGGTCCAATAATTAAGTAAATTACTATCCCTGATGCAACAAAGTCTAAACCTAATCCACTAAAAATTTCATGAACATTCCCTTTGACTTTTAAAAAACCACAAAGAAGTCCCCAAAAACCTCCAAAACCCAACGCGAAAAGAATTTGAATGTATGGTGAAATAAANGTATCNCCNAAAAAAGATCTAGCTATTAAAGTTGCTCCTACAGCACCCATAATTATCTGCCCTTCTATACCTATATTCCACATTCCAGCAGAAAAAGTATAAATCAATGCTATTGAAGCCATNGATATAGGCGCCCAAACTATCAATGTTCTAATAAGCTTAGAATAACTCCCCATTGATCCATAGATTATTGAATCAAAAACACTTATAGGAGATGTTCCAAAAAGAGTTAGAACGAAAAAAATAATGACCAAAGTTAAAATCAGTCTTAATAAATTTATTTGAATTAATTGAAAATTTTTATTCATTTTTATAATATTCCGGAAACATAATTAATAATCTTTTCCTTAGATAATTTTTTCTTGTAATCTATATTTACGATGAATTTACCAGAAACAGATATAACTATATCTGAGTAATCCCAAATTTCATCAATATCTGTTGAAGAAAAAAGAATTGCTATATCTTTTGATTTTCTAGATAAAATCATTTCCCATATATTTTGAGCAGAATTAAAATCTAATCCTCTTGTTGGCTGTTCCAATAAAAGTATAGATTGATTTTCAGGCATAAGAGAAAGCATTAATCTTTGTTGATTGCCTCCTGATAATTCACTTACTTCATTTGAGAATTTTGCTCTAATATTAAACTGATTTATTTTATTTGATGCAATTTCTTTTATTTTATTCCAGCTCAAAAACTTTGAATCTGAAGATTTGAACAATCCAAAATGCTCAAGTACATTAAGGTCACTAAATAAGCCTTTTTCTATCCTATCTGACGGCATATAATAATAAGTTTTTTTTGATATTGAGGNATTAGAATCNAAAATNAGTTTNGTNTCTGAAAATTCATTNGTAAAAAAATTTTTAATATATGNATCATTTGAAGATCCTTGTAANCCAGCAACNCCNATNACTGATCCANANGGNAATTTGTTTTCTANATNATTNTTANTTNTTNCNAAAAAATCNGNANNNGAAACTAAAATATTAAAATTCCTNTNATTNNTNAANTCTTGATCATTTATTATTTTNGANNTAGAATTTTCAAACATNTTNTCGANNATATCTTGAGANTCAAATGGCTTAGTAATTGAATGAATNACAGNTCCTGATTTTAATATTGTTCCTGAATCACATANTTCTATAANNTCATCAAGCTTATGAGAAACAAAAATTATAATTATTCCTTCTTCTGTTAAGCTACGTAAAGTATCAAACATCATTTTCTTTTGTTCTAATGAAAATGCGCTTGTAGGCTCATCTAAGATTATGAGCTTTGCTCCATTATAAAGAAGCCTGAGTAGTTCAATTTGTTGCCTTTCACCAATTGAGAGGCTATTCGTTTTATGAGAAAAATCAATATCAATTTTGTATTTATCAAAAAGACTCAAAATTTTCTCTTTGGTTTGACTAAGATTTCTATAAGGATTTTTATCCTTTATTCCAACTAAAAATGTCTCTAATACTGATAGATTTCCAAAATCTAAAGGGTCTTGATTTAATAGTCCAACTCCATTATTAATTGATTCAACTGGTGAACCTAAAACAAGATTTTTTCCATCAATTAATATCTTTCCTTTATCAGGAGATATTTGACCTGAAATAATTTTCACAAGAGTAGATTTACCAGCGCCATTCTCGCCTAAAAGAGCATGAATACCATCATCGATAGAAATATTAATTTCTGAATTTGCTATTAGATCACCAAATGTTTTAGATATGTTTTTTATCTCTATCTTCATGAAAAAAACGGGCTTCTCAAATGAGAAGCCCTATAATTTTTATTGACTATCTCCAGTCATACCTTCTAGTAATTGAGGGGTATACCAAATTTCAGAATCTGAAGCTTCTTGGCCATCTGAAAGATATTCAGATCCATCTTGAAAATTCAAAGGTCCTGTAAAAAGATTTAAGTTACCTGAAGAAAGCGTACCTATAAAAGAATCAAGCTTTCCTTTTTCTGAATCATTTAAACCGTCTCCAGTTTTCCAGCCTATAGGAGATGAATCTTTATCATTCATATCTTCCCAGTTAGGCTCAGACCATAAAAATTCTGCATTAAATTCTCCATGAGCTGCATTCATTGCTGCATTTAAGTAATCAGGACCCCAGTTGAAGTATGGTACACCTAAACAAACTTCAGGAGCAGTGTCACATGAATTTTCATAATCATATCCCACTACAAAAACATCCTCTCCTTCTGCTGCTCTTTGGCCAGTCACTACTAATGCCTCAGGTGTATCGATATGAGATATTATCACATCTGAACCACCATCGAAAAACTCATTGGCAACTTGAGTTGGATCCGAAGTTACACCTGGTATATGGAACCAGAAACCAATCCAAACAACTTCAAAACTTAAATCATCTCCATCGTAACAATGGCTTGCTCCTAAATATGCAGCATTAGCTAGCCTTCTGGTTTCATCATTAATTAATGGACCCAAAAAGCTTATTTTTCCTGTTTTTGTCTTTAGAGCTGCTGCACATCCTGCAATCATCTTTCCATATTCCATCTTTCCCATTATATTTCCCAAGTTTTCTAGGTCTCCTCTATATGCTTTTCCGTCATTCCAAGCACTATCTCCTGAAGCCCAGACCATAGGAACATCTGGGAATTTTTCAGCAGCAGCAAGTATACCGTCTTTCATATCATCTGATGTTGCAAATACTAGCTGAGCACCTTCGTCAATCATATCTGAAACTACTTGATCAACTGTTAAGTTAGGACTATCAGCTGGATTTATCATATCAGCAACTATCATTTCTCCACCAGAGATTTCTTCTATGTATTCTCCACCTTCAAAATGAGCTTGAGACCAACCTTTATCATCTCTTGGGCCGACTAAAATCACACCAAACTTAAATGGTTCCATTTCATCATGACCATGTCCTTCATGGTCTTTACCTTCATCTGAGTCTTGCGCCACTTCTTCTTGAGTTACAGTCTCTTCATCTTCTGAAGTACCACATGCAAATAATGAAATGCTTAATATTGAAACTAATAATAAATTTATAAATATCTTCATCCCTAAATCCTTAAATAGTTGAAATTTTATTTTGATAAAGAAAAGATATCATTTTCCAAAAGAAAATATCATAAAAAAATCTATTAATTTGTTAATAAAATATTAATTTATTTTTTAAGAAGCATAATTTATATTAATTGAAAAATATTTTTCAAAAAGATGTACTATAAAAAAAAATTAAATAAAAAATGGAGTCAAAATGGCAGGAGAAAAAAAAGAAGTGATTTTTGAAATACAAGCAGACCTTGTTAATATGCTAGATCATCTAAAAGATAAATATGATTTAGCCTCTAAAGACAAGGCACTAAGATGTATTTTAGACTATGTTGCGACAGATGGAGATTGGGATGAAATCTTTAATGTTAGAAGATGTATAAGATGTGGAAGTAAAACTGGTTGGAAAGTATAATTTATTAGGTAATGGCCAATAAATTACAAATTTATGAAAAAAAAGATTTTATTTCCAACTTTATTATTACTTATTTTATTCGGGTGTAGAGGAGAAAAGACTGTTGATGAGGTCGTTGAAAGAATAGATTTGCCTAAAATTCCTAAAGAGATTTCTGTTGCTCCTGAGATAATTAAGAAAAATGTAGAAACTACTGTAGAAGTTTTAAGAGAAAAACCTAAGCCTATAAGAAAATTAAGTATATTTAATCCAACACCTACTCCGACTGGAAGAATTTGGCCTGTAATAAATATAATACAAAAAAATGAACCTAGAAGGATTGTTTACGAGACTACAGAAAACACAATATCTGTAGCTGAAAAAACTTTAGAGAATATATTAGATTTAGCTTTTAATCCAACTCCAACTCCTACTCCTACTCCAACTCCTACTCCAAAACCTAAAATCCCTTCTAATGATGAGAAAATAAGAAATACAAATCAAAATATACTTAATTCTAATATTTCAATGACAAGAGATACTTTTTTAGCTATGGATGACATATGGCTAGAAGATTTAGGTAAAGAAAAGATCATGGGGGATGTTGATGGCCTCCAATGGGGAAGACTATTGATATCTGAAAATGAACGTTTTTATATAGGACAAGAAAAATTTGCAAATTTGTTTTCTGTTGGTTCAATAAAGGATGAGATTGGTTATTTCTACAGTACTCAAAGTAATTATGCAAATCCAGATATTAAGTATGGTTACGTCGTTGATGGAGGTGAAGGTCTTTGCGGAAGTAACCATAACGGATATCAAGGGTATATAACTCAAAATGGAAATATGTCTAATGTAACTTGGGGAGTTTACAATGGAGTAATTTCTCCAATCGCTGAAGGAGCTTTCAGTTATGAGGGAATTAAGGATGAAGTTTATACTATAACTTTCGGAACAAGAGCATCGAAATGTTATCAGGGACAGCTCCTGTTTTTACAAGGAGGTAAACTTGGAATTATAGATCCAATAAAAATGACTGACGATGGGAAACTTTTTATTAACTGGTGGCTTGTAGATATTGATTCGGGTATTAGATCTATGAAAAGAGAAAAAACATTTAATGATCTTTTTGAACAAAAGGATTTTTTCAAGGACTTTTATGGCCCTCCAGTTTTATATGTTGAAGTTAATGATTCAAATCACTACTCTGGAGATTATGAATATCATTCTCAAATAAATAATAAACCTGTGTGGATAAATAGAGAGTGCGGCGATGCGGGTTCAAAGTATCAATATTGTTATATTTTTTGGTATCAAGATATTCATGGAGCAAGAGATAATTATGGAAGCTTAATAGATGATGGAACTTGGGTTTTACAACCCGTACTCCCAAGTAATGAGTGGAATGCGCATGCTTATACAGACGCTGATTGGCCATGGGGTGGTGGTTGGTCAGATAATATTTCAAGAATAGCTGGTGGAAATTAATCAATTAATAATTTTTTACTCAAAGAATATAGAAAATAAATTATAACTTTCATAATATCTTTAAAAACCTAAAAGTAATTTCTAAAAAGGAAAAAAAAATATGTCTAATAAAAAACCAAATTTTATCGTTTTTCTAACAGATGACCAAGGATATGGAGATCTTTCATGTATGGGAGCAACTGATTTCAAGACTCCTTCTCTTGATAAATTAGCTTCAGAAGGAATTAGATTTACTGATTGGTATACAAACTGTCCAGTATGTAGCCCAGCTCGTGCATCGTTACTAACAGGAAGGTATCCTGGGAATACAGGAATTAGAGGTATTTTGCCTGGTCACAGAAAAGCAGCTGGTTTGCCTGAATCAACGCCAACTCTAC
>PASM01000029.1 GCA_002711965.1 Chloroflexota bacterium
AAAAACATGAAGATGATGATGATGACCACAAAGGGCATGATCACGGAGATGAAAAACATGAAGACGATGATGATCATGATGACCACGACCATGATGATGACAAAGAGTAGAAAGATATAAATATCTAACCTTTTTAAGTTATTTGGATTACAATAAAGATTAGATAACGTTTGAGGTTTTTGAGTTTATATCAAGAACCTCAAAAATGAAAGAGAATAAATTTGGAGAATATTTCTATAGTATCTGATTCATGTTGTGTTGAGCTTGGAAACAGTTTAGTTTTAGACGAAGTCAGTTTTTCAGTAAATAAAAATAGCCTAATAGCTGTAGTTGGTCCCAATGGAGGAGGTAAAACTACTTTATTTAATGCGATTACAGGATTAATACCTCTTACAAATGGATCAATTAAGATAAACGGAATCGATGCAGAAAAAGGAAAAGGGAACATTGGATATGTCCCTCAAAATGAAAACCTTAACTGGAACTTTCCATTAACTGCAAGGCAAGTTGTAAATTTAGGAATTACTAAAAATAAACCAACGATACCATTTTTTTCAAAAAACAATAACGAAATAATAGAAAACTGTTTAAACGATGTTGGTCTATATGAAAAAATCGATGACAGAGTTGATGAGATGTCAGGTGGCCAAAAACAAAGAGTATTACTGGCAAAAATTTTAGCACAAGGAGCAAATATTTTATTACTCGATGAAGCTTTTAGTGGCGTAGATATAGGTTCTCAAATAAGCCTAATTGAAGTTTTAAGAAAATTAAAAGATTCTGGAAAAACTATTATGATAGCCACCCATGATATTAATAATATATCGGATAGATTTGATGAAGTATTGTGCCTAAATAGACATTGCTGTGCTTACGGAGACCCTTTAAAAGTTTTCACCCAAGAAGTCCTTTCAGAATTGTATGGAACCCATTCTTCAATGTTTAAAAATCACCAAATAGGAAATCACGGAAATAAAGATGGACCTTAATTTACTACTAGAACCGTTTTCTTATTCATTCATGGTTCGTTCTCTTTTTATTTCAATTTTAGTAGGTATAACCCTCCCTTTAATTGGCTCTTTCGTTATAAATCGAAACCTTGGTTTTATGGGAGATGCAATTGCGCATGCAAGCTTGCCAATATTAGTAATTGGATCAGTTATAGGCATAAGTATATTTTTATCTGCAATCCCTGCTGCAATTATCATAGCCATAACACTTGGTTATATTATTCGTAGATCTACTGTAGGAGAAGATACTGCAATAGGTATTATTTTTTCGACTTTTTTTGCAATTGGTATTATTTTATTAAAGCATTATAATTTGGCAACTACCTTGAATATTGAAGATATTTTATTTGGGCAAATATTAGGAGTTTCTAACTCAGATGTAATTAGCACATTAGCTTTATCTTTGATTAGTATTTTTACAATAATAATTTTCTATAAGCAGATTTTGTACCTTAGCTTCGACCCCATAGGAGCAGAGGTGACAGGTTTAAATACAAAATTTTTTGATAATATTTTCTTGATAATCTTAAGTATCTCTGTAATTGGAGCTTTACAATCTGTAGGCATAATACTTGTTTTAAGCATGCTTATAACCCCTGCAGCAGCGTCTAAGCTAGTAATGAAAAACTTTTTATCAGCAATGATGCTTAGTACTATTTTTGGAGTTATAGCATCTATAACTGGGCTTTATTTTTCGTACTATATAAACGTGCCATCAGGCCCTGCAATGGCATTATCTTCAACCGTAATTTTTATTATTTGTTGGATATTTAGGCGAAGCGTTAGATTGGTTTAATGATCAAGTAGTTTTCAAGCCAGCATGAGAAATTCCAGCTAATGCAACCTCTTCATCTTCTTGTGGTGTTCCGCCACTAACTCCTACTGCCCCTATTATGCTATCGCCATCATAAACAGGTAATCCTCCTTGACCAGGAATCATTCTTCCTCCAAGCATTGCCATTAGGCCTTGGTGAATTGGATTTGGACCCCCTTCTGCAAGCTTTCCACTTGGTTGCATAAAGGCAGCGGATGCAGCTGCTTTGCCTTGACTTATGTATATACTTCTCCATGGGGCATTATCTTCTCTAAAAAAAGCAATTAAGTCTCCTCTTGGGTCAACAATACTAACGCAAAAATTTGCTGATAATTTATTTGATTTAACTTGGGCTCCTTGAAAAATTTTTTCGGCTGTTTTTAAATCAAGCATTGCCATAATAATAACCTTCCTTTTCAGTTTGTTTATAGAATAAATTATATAATAAGTTGAGTATAATTTGATCATTTTTTTAATGGATATTAAACAAGAATTTGCTATAAATTTGCTTGTAGATTTTATGGCGATTGATATAGATTTAAAAATAGTTTATATAAAGATTTTATATTTTAGTTGGGGCTGTAGCTCAGCTGGGAGAGCGCATCGCTGGCAGCGATGAGGTCAGGGGTTCGATCCCCCTCAGCTCCACCATATCTTTATATAAACTTTAAATTAAAAAAATTTAGGAGGTTATGAATTGAGTACAAAAACTTTGGGATGGCTTTTGGTTATTTTTCCAATACTAGGGCTTCTTTCATGGGCAACTGCAGGATTACCATCAACACCTGCTGGTCAAATTGAAGGTGGATATGCTGCATATGCTACTGAAATAGGAAGCGTCTCAGATAGAATTCATGTAAATATGGGGGTTGCTGCAATAGTATTCACCATACTTATGGCTTCTTTTATAGGGCTTAGAGCTAAAGTTCTAGAAAAAGGAAAATCAAACTTTGCATTTTTAGCAGGAATACTTATTGCAATAGGTTACGCTGGAACAATAGCTGAAAACGGTGCTTATTCTGCAGCTGCAAGCTTGTCAAGCGAAGGATTGATTCATGAGTCTATATCAATGCTTACTCTAGCGACAACTGCTGGTGGATTTGGAACAAGTATTTTAGCATTAGGAATAGGTTTTTTAGGATACAGTATGTATAAAAACAAGACTATTCATGTAATTAGCTCATCTGCATTTATGTTAGTGGGAATAATTGGAGTAATTGGCGGAATCCTTTTTTATGATCACGGATTAATTGCAGCTTACTATTTTTCACTTGTAATAACATCAGTTGCAACTGGAATAGAACTTATAAGAACTGGTCAAGATTAAAAATTTATACAATATTTGAAGGGCTAAAGATAAAGGCCCTTCAATATTTAAATGGCGGGACCGAGAGAACATTAATACCTTATTTTTGTCTTACCCCTCGGCCCCATGTATTTTATAGCAAATAATTCTACGAAGGCGTATTGCAAAATTTAATAGCTAAAAAATACGAAATATAAAATTGGTTTACCCAATCATTTTTTCCACTTCTGCNACATCTTTATCNCTTAAAATTCTAAAAACTTTTGAAGANGGATCTTCAGCTGCAACTCCAGAGACTGCTTTTCTACCATTTTTCATGGTAACTATTTTTGGCTGAGCGATATCTACCACTTTTTTTAATTTCACACTGTAAGCTGTAAGCTTCATAAATNCACCTCCACATATTTGATATTTAATATCATTTAATAATTCGTTAAATAAAAGATAAATATTTAAANCCATCTTGTCAATATCTTATTTTTATATATTTTATGATACTTTGTATCTTTTAATNAATANAATGAAATGNGAACNGCTCTGTTTTTNTCTTGGTATATAATATTAATTAGATCTTAGAATAAGGAAAAAACATGTTTATTTTCAATATAATACTCTTGCCAGTCAAAATACTTTTTATACTTCCTATAAAAATATTACTTAAGGCAATACTTCCAGGCAAATAATAAAAAAACTTTTGATAAGCAAAGATGACATTAGAATACCGATTGTTTTTGTAATTGTAGGTTTGATCTCTTTAATGATTTTTCATGCTTGGTTTTCTTCTTTTATAGGAGAAGACGAATGGAAAAAACCAACTCCTATTCCAGAAAGTCTTGAAAATCTATACATTTGGCCAAAAGGAGTGAANTATCTTGGCACTCCNGAAGCTGAATCAATTGATCCTTTTAGNCAAAAAGTAATAGATAATTACAAAAAATACATGGAAAAAAGAAGAAATAAGTACGAAGAGTGGAAATTAAAAAATGGGTATTAAAAAAGTAGAGTTAATTAACTTGAAATTCTAAAGAAAAGTTAATAAAGGGAAAAAAAATACTTATGAAATATCAACAGTATCATCCAAATAAAGATTTTCTAAAAGCCTATGGTAATAGATATTATAAAGTCACTGATAAAAATAAAGATTATCGAAGTGAATTTGATAGTGGTGACTGTGTTGTTAGAGCCATAACTAAAGCTTTAGATATGGATTATTTAGATGTTGCTAAAGAAGTTGCTATTTATAACAATAAAGATATTAAAAAGATATTGAACGGAAATGTGGTTCCTTATCAATGGTTAAAGGAATTAGGCTTTTATTACTTCTATAATTCAAAGTCTAAAAAATCAAAGTTTTTTTCTAATAAAATTGGTAGAAAAAACTCTTTTAAATCAGATTTNCTGTTCACGAGTACTAGCAATACAAAAATGAAGCATATTTATAAAGAATTTCTTAACAAAATGTTGGGTGACTTTATTGAAGAGTTTGGAAAAAGAGATAAATTAACCATTATCTGGAACTTTTCNAGATCTCATGTNGCTACATCAATTGACGACACATTATATGATTCTTGGGACTCAAGGAATAAAGGGATTAATGGATTTTGGGTTAGATAATTCAATTAAACATTTATCGTTAGTTAGAATAAAGATTCTTTGAAACCATTTGATAATTTTTGATATTCATAAATATCTCTTTTGCTTTTTTTTTCCAATAANCTCAACATAAATGACATCCTATTAATTTTTTTTATTTTATTTTTATGTTTATAAATAAAGTTCCAAAATAAAGCATCCCAAATTTCTGACCAATGGCCCTTTTTATAATTACTCATTCCTAAAATGTAGTTACTTGAACTAATATAAGGCTTTGTAGACATTAAGCCTCCATCAGAATATAAGCTCATACCAAAAACATTAGGTCCCATAACCCAATCATATGAATCAATAAAAAGTTCCATAAACCATTTGTATACATGTTCGGGCTTGATTTCTAAAAGAAGCATTAGGTTACCTTGTATCATCAGTCTTTCAATATGATGGACATAGGAATAATTAATGCTTTTATTTATAGAATCATTTAAAGGCAATATAGAAGTATTAGATTCATAAAAAGAAGCGGGTAAATTATTTTTTGAAGTCCAAAAGTTACTACTAACTTGATCTTCATGTTTATTTAAATAAACTCCCCTAATAAATTCTCTCCATCCTAGAATTTGTCTGACAAAACCTTCCAAAGAATTAATAGGTATATTATATGTTTGAGAATATTCAAAAGCTTTTTGAATAACTTCATCCGGTGTAATCAATCCAATATTTAATGATGAAGATAGATTGCTATGAAAAAGAAATGTTTCAGAAGAAAAAATAGCATCTTGATAAATCCCAAATTTTTGAAATTTATTCATAAGAAAAAAATTTAAATTTTCTAATGCCTGCTCTCTATTTACTGGAAAATTGAACCCTTCAACTGTCCCTAAATTGTTTTTGTATAAATTATCAATTTCAGATTTTGAATTATCTAGAATTTTACTTTCATAAGTAAAACTTATTTTTTTATGTGGAATACTTGATTCTGGTATTTTTTTTCTGTTTTCTGAATCAAAGCTCCATTTACCTCCCAATGGCGTCTTTTTTTCAGAAACTAAAATTTGGTGTTTTAGTCTTAGCTTTTTATAAAATGTCTGCTGAACATACTTTTTGGAATCTGAAAAATAAATAATTAAATCTTCAATAGATTCATAGAACATTGGAGATTTATAATACTTAACTTGAATATTTTGTGATGATAGTTGTTTTAGAAAAAAAGTGATTTCAAAATTAGAAATTTCACATGTATGAATCTGATGATTGGATGAAGATGTAGTTTCAAAAATTGAATAAAAGGTTTGAATATCAATTATTTCAACATCATAACCCTTGGATAATAAAAAGTTTTTATAATAATCAATAGACATTAAATGCATAAGTATTTTCTTTTTGTTGTACCCAAACGCAATAAAGAAATGAGGATGCTTTAGAATAAAGACTTTTTGTCCTTTGATGATGGATGGGTTTTTATGAAAAAGTTGATCTGGAAACACTATTGAACATTTCATAAATTATATTTCTCTTTTCTGTGTTCCAATTCTACTTTTATATGCTTTTTTTCTGAATCTGAGTAAGAGCTCCATCTAGATATTTCATCATATGACCGATAGCATCCAACGCAATAGATAATTTCTTCTTTATCAAGTTTGGTAGATGTGTATCGGCAAATGTTTATACANGGAGAGTAATCATTAGTCATAAAAAAATTCTAAATCATTAATAATTAATATATAAATATAATTAATTATTGACATTTATATCTAACTTAATTTAAATATTTATATAGATGAAAAATATCAATAAAACTGAAACTTTGAACTTATGTGAAATCTGTGATTCAGAAACTCTTAAACTTCATTGTAAAATTATTTGCCATAATTGCGGATTTATAAGGGATTGCTCTGATCCATAATCAAATTATTTCAGATATAGGATATTCTCCATCAGTCCATTTAGGTTCTTCAGCAAGATGTTCCATCATTTTTTGAAAAGATTCGTTTTGTTCTGGTCGATTAGCATTATTAACATGATCTTCTTTTGACCTAAATATAGCTACCCCAATCCAGTCTTTGCTTTTATCATCAGGAGTCATTAAAAACCACGCAACCATTCCTTTTGGGTTTTCTTCTTGTGAGTTCATTTCATCTAAGAGTGCTTTTTCATGACCTTCTTTGACTTTTAAATTAAAAATAGTGCCGTACATTATTCATCCTTTTTGAGTTAAGATTAATATTTATAATACATTTTCAAGAAAGAATTAATAAGTATATGAAAAAGATAATAATAACAAAAAAAAATAATTTAGAAGAAGAAATAAACTCAGGTGCAATGATAAGAATGGCTGGTGTTTCTAAAGCACTAAGTAAAGCTGAAAAGATACATATGGCAATTGCTAATATACCTAAAGATAGGTGCTCTACCACCCATTTTCACACAAATTGCGAATCTGCAATTTATGTTTTATCAGGCAAAGGGCTTTTTTTACATGGTGATAACTTGGAAATAGAAGAAGAGATCTCAGAAGGTGATTTTATTTTTGTTCCTGACGGAGCTCTTCATCAACCAGTAAATACAGGATCTGAAGACTTAAAACTTATTGTAGCGAGGAACACTCCAGTAGAAATAGTAAAAGAAGCTCCAGATTTAGGCAGAAAAGACTGTTAGATCAGAGCTTTTTTTATACAATATAACAAAATACATAAACACAGAATTAAAATGAATAAAATATTACCAAACATATTAAACTCGGGGCAAGACGAAGATACAGCAATAACTATTCCTGATAATTGTAAAATAAATTATTTTGAACTTAAAAAGCTAGTAAATGAAACATCTGAAAANCTCATAGATCATGGAGCTCAAAACGAAAAACCAATTGTAATAGTACTTAAAAATAATGCTGAATTTATAATAACCTTTTTAGCTGTAACAAATACAAGTGCAATAGCTGCACCATTAAATTCTGGATTTACAGAAGAAGAGTTTAATTTTTACTTAGATGACATTAATCCTTCTATGGTTATTACTACAGAAGGAAATCTTGTAATCAAGCAAGCTAAATCAAAAAATATCGCAGTTTCAATTGTTTCATTTGAGAACGGAATACTAAAAATGGACTTTGATTCAAATAAAGTCAATAAAAAAGATACAAACAGACCAAATGAAAATAATTCTTGCCTTTTTCTTCATACTTCAGGAACAACAAGTAGGCCAAAAGGAGTTCCATTAAAGCATAAAAACTTACTAGAATCCCTTAAAAATATAGTTGATACTTATGACTTANAAAATACAGATATTGCTATGGTTGTTATGCCATTATTTCACGTTCATGGTCTCATAGGAGTAGCNCTATCTACTCTTTCAAGCGGAGGAGAAATCGTTATTCCTGAAAAATTCTCAGCTGGNGCATTTTGGGGATTGCAAAAAAAACATAANGCTACATGGTACTCTGCTGTTCCAACTATTCACCAAATTTTGTTAATAAGAGCAGAGGAAGATAATGCGCCTAAAAAATCTTTTAGATTTATAAGGTCGTGTTCAGCTGCATTAGCGCCTTCAGTGCTAGGAGATCTTGAAAAAAGATTTGGAGCTCCTGTATTAGAAGCCTACGGAATGACAGAGGCATCTCATCAAATGAGTTCCAATCCAATGCCGCCTGAAAAAAGAAAAGCAGGAAGTGTTGGAAAGCCAACTGGAGTAAAAATAAATATCATGTCAATGGAAAATATTGGGCAAATGCTTGATAAAAACAAAGTAGGTGAAGTTGTAATTCAAGGAGAAAATGTAACAAGCGGATATCACAATAATGACGATGCTAATAAAGAAGCCTATGTGGATGGATGGTTCAGAACAGGAGACCAGGGGTTTTTAGATGATGATGGCTATTTAAACTTAACNGGTAGAATAAAAGAACTTATAAACAGAGGAGGAGAAAAAATTTCTCCATTNGAAGTTGATGCTGTTCTATTAAATCACCCAAGTGTAAATGAGGCCGTATGCTTTGCTTCACCAGATGAAAAATATGGAGAAGTAGTANATGCCGCTTTAGTAATAAACTCTGAAGTATCTGAAAAAGAAATTCAAGAATTTTGCTCAAAATCATTAACAAGTTTTAAAATTCCAGAAAAAATATTCTTTGCAGATGANCTCCCTCGAACTGCTACAGGAAAAATACAAAGAAGAAATGTAGCAAAATTTTTTAAAAGCTAGCTAATCTGATCAAAAATCTAATTCAGGAGTAAAAATATGAATATCAATATGAAGGGTAAAAAAGTCATTGTAACTGGAGGGTCAACAGGTATAGGAAGAGAAGTAGTCAAAATTTTTGCTGAAAATCAAGCAAAAGTTGCTATTTTTGATGTTAATAACGAAGAAGGAATGAAATTAACAAATGAGCTAAATAAAAAAAATCTAGATATAAGATACTGGAATGTAGACGTAAGAGATTCAAATCAGGTTTCAGGAGGAGTTTTAGCTGCTACACAATGGCTAGAAGGAATAGACATCCTTATAAATTTAGCAGGTGTCTTNCAAGGAGCATCCTTAGAAATAGATGAATTCCCTGATGAAACCTGGGAGTCTGTCATAAGTATCAATCTTACAGGAAGCTACTTAATGAGTAAGCATGTAGCTTCTATCATGCAAAAACAAAAAAGTGGCACAATAATTCTAACCAGTTCAGGAGCAGGAGTTTTGGGAAGCTCTTCTTCATTTGCATACGGATCTTCCAAAGGAGGGGTCCATGGACTATCACTAGTATTGGAAGATAAATTATCAAAATACGGCATAAGAGTCCACGATATCCTTCCTGGGTCTGTAGATACACCTCTAAAAAATGCTCAAATAGAAACTACTAGAGACATAACAGGAAACGANAAGGATTATAGCGATATAAAAAAAGTTTTAGCCAGCCCCAAAGGTGTAGCTAATATTATATATTTTATGTCTTCAGATGAAGCATCACTGTTAAGAGGATCAATACGAACAGCATGAGCATTAAATTATCTGAATTTAAGGGTATTGCATTTGACCTTGATGATACATTAATTGATAGAAAAAAAGCATTTGATAAATTGTGCTTACGTTTTACTAATGACTTCAAGTGTTTCANTGNGCTTTCAAAAGAAGAGGCNTTAGATTACTTTTGGAGTCTTAATTCTAATAATGATTTTGATATCGATTTCGTACTAAAAGAAATAAAGAAAAAATATCCAGATTTTACACTGAGCTATCAAGAATTTTACGATTATTATTACAAAAANATGTCAGAATTGGTTGAACCTTATGAAGGGGCAAGTGAATTTCTGGATAGATGTATAGAAAAAAAATTGAATTTTGGTATAGTAACCAACGGAAGTCATTATCAATATGAAAAAATTAAAAAAACTGGTCTGGAAAATAAGTATAATTTTGTGATAGCATCTGAAATTTTTGGACACTCCAAACCCAAGAAGGAAATTTTCATAGAAACTGTTAGACAACTAAATTTAACATTAAAAGAAGTTGAAAATGTAGTATTTATAGGCGACAATCCTTATACAGATATAATTGGAGCACAATCAATCGGAATGATTACAGTTTGGATAAGTATGGGGAGAGAATATCCTAAAAATCTTAAACCTCCAGATTATATAATAAAAAATTTTAAAGAATTAGAGATTTAGAAAGTTGAAATTATGAAACCTCAAGATTTAAAAAACAAACTTAAAAGTGGCGGCAAAGTATTTGGAACTATGATTAATTTTATTGAAGGAGTAAGATGGGCCGGTGCGTTTTCTTCTAAAGCATTAGATTATGTAATAATTGACGCAGAGCATGGATCATACTCTAGAGGAGAAATAGCAAGTATGGTGTCTGCTGGACAAGGTATTGGTCTAACTGTGATTGTTAGGGTGGCTGACCCAGATCCTACTCTTGTAGCTATAGCATTAGACGCTAAAGCTGATGGGGTTTTAGTACCATATTGTGAAGATGCTGAAACTATACAAAGATGCGCTTGGAAGACNTATTTACATCCTCTTAAAGGCAAGGCATTTGAAGATGTTTTAAATTCAGAGTCTTATCCAAGTGAAAAAACTAAAGACTATCTTCATAAAAAAAATGGTCATAAAATTTTTGTAGTTGGAATAGAGAGTATTACTGCTGTGAATAACTTGGATAACTTAATTAGCAAAGGCCCTATTGATGGAGTGTTTGTNGGTCCAAATGATCTTTCTACATCTATGGGCATTCCTGATGAGTTAGAGAACAAAGAATACATTGATGCTCTAACAAAAATTATCAACATATCAGAATCTCATAATATACCTGTCATGGTTCACGGATTTACTGAAGAAAGAACTCTTAAAACTATGGAACTTGGAGCAAGATTTGTACTTCATAGCTCAGATGGAGGTATGATAACTCAGTCTATAGATAGAGAATTTAATTCTATTAGAGATGAAAAAGTAGAAAATACTGAAAGCGAAGCAATATAAACTANTTTAGTTCAAATTTTGCAAAAGCCTCAGCATAAGAAACGTTACAGATTTTTCCCAAATCTTCTCTTCTTTTTGTCATATACTCTCTAGCTCTTTCAGGGTCAGGAATTTGGCTAGTATGTGCTTGTAAAGCTTTGATTGCTGTATCCAAATCAACTTTTTCTATTGGATTAAAAAACCAATTTTTATTGTTGCCTGAATCCATATTAAACATATTCACCCAAACTTGTCTTACCTTATGTGGCTCAAGGCCTTCNTCTAGCAGCTCAGGAAAGGTCAAGTGATCTCTTGCGCTTGGGAATACTGCAGATAAAGCTGCTTCTCCAGCTGCAAAGTGGTCAGGATGGCCTAAATATGAAGAGTTAAGTAAATCTCTATTGGGGTTAGTCGTAATTAAAACAGAAGGCTTGTGCTTTCTTATTTCTCTGGAAATATCTCTTCTAACATCTAATGAAGGCTCTAAGTATCCATCTGGATATCCTAAAAATTCTATTGCTTTTAACCCTAAGATTTTACCTGCATCCCTTTGTTCTTTTTCACGAATGTTGGCCAATTCCTTGCTAGTAATTGATCTGTCTTCTGTTCCCTTTGANCCATCAGTACATAACACATATACTACCTCCCATCCTAGCCTTGTCCATTTAGCCACTGAAGCAGAACATCCCCATTCAGCATCATCAGGATGTGCAGTTACTACCATTGCCGTTTTATCAAGATTTTCGCTCAAATCAACCTCCATAAATTTTCTTACAATATAATAATAATTAGATATAAAAATAAAAATAGGCAAAATGGTATCATATTTAACTTTTGGAGATGGCCCTGATCTAATTCTTGGGCATGGGATGGCTCAAAATAAAAATTTATGGATAGAAAANGGATGGACAGAAGAGCTTTCAAAAATTAGAAAAGTTCATGTATTTGATTTTTCTGGACATGGTGAAAATGCCAAATTAAAAAACAATAATTTTGAAGTAAAAGACATGGCTCAGAATATCAAAGATATCTCNATTGATATTGAATGTGAAAAGTTTGATTATATTGGATTTTCTATGGGTGCCAGAGCAGGTTTTGAAGCAGCTATAAAAAATCAAAAATTAGATAAAATGATTTCTTTAGGGATGCACCCTGGTTCGCCTAAATTAGAAGAAAAAAGATTTATTAAACGCTCAAGGGCAATGAAACAACTAGGAGAAAAAACTGGAGATCAAAAATATTTGATTTATAGTAAAATTTTTGAAAAAGCATTACATTGGAAGGGCGCTATAGATTCTATAAATTGGAATAGAGACAAACACTTAATTATAATGGGAGAAAAAGACGATAATTACCAACTAACTAGATCATTAATAGATCACATAGATGTTGAAATTTTATATACACTAAAAGATATAAATCANAAAAATACTTTTGAAGAACCAAAGCATTCATTGAATGCTATAATTAATTTTTTACAAGATGGGAGATAAACATTAAACCTAAAGTTTCAATAATAATGGGAAGCAAAAGTGACCTTGATACAATGAGGCTTGCCTCAGAAGTACTAAGAGAGCTTAATATTAGCCACGAGACAAAAATAGTTTCTGCCCACAGGACTCCTGATTTGATGTATGATTTTGCAAAAAATGCAAAGGAAAGAGGAGTACAAGTTATNATTGCTGGAGCAGGAGGAGCTGCGCACCTTCCTGGTATGGTTGCAGCATTAACTGAATTACCTGTTATTGGAGTACCAATAAAATCCTCAAATCTTAATGGAATAGATTCATTGCTGTCAATAGTTCAAATGCCAAAAGGAGTTCCTGTAGCAACTGTTGCTATTGGAGATCATGGAGCAGAAAATGCAGCATTAATTGCTGCAAAAATTTTAGCATTAAACGATAAAAATATTGAAAAAAATCTAAAAGAAAAAATACTAAAAACTAGTCAAGATGTAAAAAAAGATAGTGACATAGGATCTTGGCCAAAATAATTCATCATGAAAAAAAATAGTATAGGGATACTTGGTGGAGGGCAACTTTGCCAAATGCTGGCAGAATATCTTATAAAAAACGGGAGTGAGGTATATTTTATAGACCCGTCGGCTAATCCTCCTGCTAAATTTACAAAAGCGGTCCATATTAATAAAAATTATGATGATCTAAGCGCACTTGATGAGCTAATCAATAACTGTGATTTAGTAACTTATGAATTTGAAAATATACCTTTGGAATGCTTAGATTATCTAGAAGGCAAAATAAACATATTCCCTAGTAAACAAATTCTATCCATTTCTCAAAACAGATTAAATGAAAAAAATAATTTTATAAAATGTGAGATCAAAACTCCAGATTTTATTAGTTTCAATAAAAAAAATAACTTAGAAAAAGAATTAGAAAAAGCAGGCATAGAACTCCCNGTAATTTTAAAAACTAACACCTTAGGCTATGATGGCAAAGGCCAATATCACATAAATAAAAAAGAAAAAATTGCTGAAACTATTAATCTTCTAGATAAAAATATTGATTANATAGTAGAAAAAAAAATACAATTTCAAAAAGAGTTTTCTGTAATTATTGGCAGAACATCCAAAGGTGAAATTTATCACTTTGACCCTATAGAGAATATTCATAAGAATGGAATTTTAGATATATCCATTTCTCCTCCAAGAATTCAAAATAATACGAAGAAGGAAGCAATATCTTTGGCAAAAAAATTTGTCGAAAGAAATAATCTAATAGGAATAATAGCTATAGAGATGTTTTTAGATCTAAATGATCAAATATTATTTAATGAAATAGCCCCAAGACCACATAACTCAGGCCATTTGACGATAGAGTCTCATACTATTTCTCAGTTTGAAATGCTTGGAAGAATTTTGTCAAATAAAAAAATGGAACAGCCTAAATTAAAAAAAACATCCATAATGAAAAATATTTTAGGAGAATTTTTTATAACAAAAGATCACAAAAAAATAATTGAAAAGATATCTTCAAATCAAGACCATTTTGTAAAAATGTACAATAAAGATGAGGCTAAAATAGGAAGAAAAATGGGACACATAACTATATTTACAGAAGATATAGAAAATTCAATTGTTAAAATTAACGAATTAATCGATTAGAATATCTAAAAACTAAATAAATGAGGGGTAATAATGGAAAAAGAACTAAAGGGAAAAGTTGCAATAGTAACTGGTGCTGGAAGACTTAGAGGAATAGGTAGAGCGGCGGCAGTTGCACTGGCAAAACTAGGAGCAGATGTAGTGGTTACTGGAACAGGAAGAAAACCAGAAAATTACCCNGAGGATGAAAAAGCAGTTGGATGGAAAGATATAGAGAGCGTTGCAGAACTTATAAGAGCAGAAGGAACCAGGGCTTTACCACTGGTTGCAGATGTTACAAATGAAGAAGATGTGAAAAAAATGATAGATCAAACTATCGAAGAATTCGGAAGAATAGATATATTGATAAATAATGCTGCTTATGCAAGAGCAGAAGATAGAGTTCCTATACTGGATTTAGATGAAAGTGTTTTTCAAAAAGTAGTGGACATAAAGTTAACAGGAACATTTTTATGCACAAAAGGTGCAGTTGAACATATGGTAAAACAAGGAGATGGAGGTAAAATCGTGAATATCTCCTCAACTGCTGGAAAAAAAGGATCTGCAAATTTTTTAGCTTACAACGCTGGTAATTTTGGCGTTGTTGGGATGACTCAATCATTAGCAAGAGAACTAGGCCCACACAACATAAACGTAAATGCCGTATGCCCTGGTGCCGTTGATACATCTAGAATGGATGTTGTAAGGGACGATTGGGACAACATGGCGGCTGCAACTCCTATAGGGAGAAATGGATCAGATAAAGAAGTTGGAGANTTTTGTGCTTACTTATGTACAGAAGCTGCTTCTTGGATTCATGGTCAATCCATCAATCAAAATGGTGGTTCTGTGATGGAACACTAGAAAAAGAAAGAGCAAGTTAATGGAAAAAGAACTGAACGGTAAAGTCGCAATAGTAACTGGTGCAGGAAGGCTAAGAGGAATCGGAAGAGCATCAGCAGTAGCATTAGCAGAAATGGGTGCCAATGTCGTTGTTACTGGAACAGGAAGGGATCCTGATAATTATCCAGAGGATGAAAAATCNATAGGATGGAAAGATATTGAATCTACTGCNGAGCAAATCAGGAATAAAGGCTCTAGAGCTAAAACTATAGTTATGGACATATCTAAAGAAGAAGATGTAGACAGGATGATACAAGAAACAATTGATGAATTTGGAAGAATAGATATTTTGGTAAATAATGCAGCTCCTCCATATGGAGAGGACAGAGTACCTGTAATAGAAGTTGATAATGAAATATTTAAGAAAGTTCTTTTTGTAAAAGTTTATGGATCTTACTTGTGCTCAAAAGCAGCCGCCAAAATAATGATTGACCAAGGAGAAGGTGGAAGAATAATAAACCTCTCTTCAAGTGCTGGAAAAGAAGGCAATCCGCGTATGGCGGCTTATAATGCCGCTAATTTTGGATTGGAAGGTTTTTCTCAGTCGCTGGCAAAAGAACTTGCATTAAATAAAATAACAGTAAACTGTGTGTGCCCTGGGCAAACCGAAACATCTCGTTTAGATCCATTAGGAAGAGGGGCACTTTGGGAAAGTAAGGCAGAGCTAATTCCAATGGGAAGAGTTGGCTCAGATGAAGAAGTTGCAGACTTAATTGCATTTTTAGCTTCTGACAAAGCAAGGTTCATCACAGGCCAAGCCATAAATATAAATGGAGGCTCCATAACTTCAAGGTAAAAGCCCTAATTTAGCATAAAAATAGCCAAAACGCCTATGAGCTAATCTTCAGTTTATTTGACAGCACCCCAAAATATTTTAAAATAGAAAATGTGTAATTATTAATCTAAGCATTAAGAAGTTAGTAATTATTGAAAATAATGTTTAAAAAATAAATGTTTAAATGAAATAGGAAGGAATGATTAAGTGGCACTTAAATTAAAACCATTAGGAGATAGAATTATCATCGAACCAACAGAGGAAGATGACTCTAAAAGCTCTGGGGGGATTATTATTCCTGACACTGCTAAAGAAAAACCTCAAAAAGGAAAAGTTGTTGCAGCAGGAGCTGGAAGAGTAAATGACGATGGAAAAACCATCGCCCTAACTGTAAAAAACGGAGATGAAGTAATTTATTCCAAATATGCAGGGACAGAATATTCTGAAAGCGGAAAAGAATACTTGATAGTCAGAGAAAGTGATATTCTCGCTATAGTTGGATAACAATAAAACATATCTAAAATTAGAAATAAAAATTAGTTAACGGAGAGAAAAAATGCCGGCAAAAGATTTAAAATTTGGAGCAGATGCAAGATCTAGACTAAAAAGCGGNATAGATATACTTGCAGATACAGTAAAAGTAACACTTGGCCCTAGGGGAAGAAATATTATTGTAGACAAAAAATTTGGTCCTCCACAAGTAAACTCTGATGGAGTAACAATAGCAAAAGAAATTGACCTTGAGGATGCATTTGAAAATATGGGAGCACAACTCCTTAAAGAAGCATCTAAAAATACAAATGATGATGCAGGAGATGGTACAACAACAAGTACAGTGTTAGCACAAGCTATAATCGCTGAAGGATTTAAAGTTGTAGCTGCAGGAGCAGATCCTATGGCCATAAAAAGAGGAATAGACAAAGCCATTCAAAGTGTAAGAGAGTCTATATCAGGACAATCAACTCCGGTATCAGGCAAAGATCAAATCGCAAGCGTTGCCACTCTTTCATCACATGATGACGATATGGGAACTCTAATTGCAGATGTTATGGATAAAGTAGGAAAAGATGGTGTGATCACTGTAGATGAATCAAAAACATTAGATTACGAAACAGATTTCGTAGAAGGAATGCAAATTGATAGAGGATTTTTATCTCCTTACTTTGTTACTTCTGCTGACACACAAGAAGCTGTTCTTGAAAATCCATACATACTTATAACAGATAGTAAAATATCAGCGGTGTCAGACCTTGTTCCTATACTTGAAAAAGTTCTTCAAGCTAAAAAACCAATGCTTGTTATAGCAGAAGACGTTGAAGGTGAAGCACTAGCAACTCTAGTAGTAAACAAATTACGTGGAACCATAAACATTGCTGCCGTAAAGGCTCCAGGATTTGGAGATAGAAGAAAAGCTATGTTACAAGATATAGCAATTTTGACAGGTGGAAGTGTTGTTTCAGAAGAAGTCGGTAGAAAATTAGACTCAGCTACACTTGAAGACCTTGGTAAATGTGCAAGGGTAGTTGTAAAAAAAGATGATACAACTTTTGTTGATGGAGAAGGATCAAANGCTGAAATTGAAGGCCGAATGAAAGAAATAGGAAGTCAAATAGAAGAGACTACGTCAGACTATGACAGAGAAAAACTTCAAGAAAGACTTGCTAAATTATCTGGTGGTGTTGCTATTTTAAGAGTTGGNGCAGCCACAGAGATAGAAATGAAAGAAAAGAAACAAAGAGTTGAAGATGCACTTTCTGCTACAAGGGCTGCTGTAGAATCAGGAATAGTTCCTGGNGGAGGAACAGTTCTTATTAAAGCATCCACTGCTCTGGATTCATTGAAACTTAAAGATCCAGATGAGCAAACAGGAGTAGAAATTCTAAAAAAAGCTCTACTTGAACCTATAAGAGTTATAGCTGAAAATTCTGGTTTTGAAGGTGCTGTTATTCTGGAAAAAGTATCAACAAGTAAACAAGAAAATTACGGATTTGATGCTCAATCAGATAAATACGGGAACATGATAACTATGGGAATAGTTGATCCAGCTAANGTAACAAGAGCTGCTGTAGAAAATGCAGCCTCTGTAGCTGGAATGATTCTTACAACTGAAGCATTGATTACTGACATACCAGAGCCTGAAGGTCCAATGCCTGGAGGAATGCCAGGAGGAGGAATGGGTGGAATGGACATGGGAATGTAGATCAGAATTAAAGATCATAAAAAAAGAGCTATTAGAAAATAATAGCTCTTTTTTTATTAATTGCTTAAGCTTTCATAAAGCTTAGTAAGCGATTCAATCCAAGCTTTCTGTACTTCAGGCGTCCAAGAAGGATCAAACTCAGGATATTTATCCAAAATTATTTTAACGATATTTGTATTTTTTTCTACTGAATTTTTTTTAGACAATATAGATTGAGAAACCTGAGTTGTTTGAGATTTTATTTTTTCATTGCTATTTGATTTATTATTGTGCCTTCTTGCAAGTATATGGTTGGATAAANTTATATCAGAAAACTTTGCCGCTTGAATAAAAAATGATTCGCATTTTACTAAAACCCCTTCTTTAGTGCCAAATTTTTTAAAAGCTTCTCTAANCTGATATCTAGTAGCATTATCCAAATCTAACTCAAAGANGTGATCATAAAATTTAAATAATATTTTTCTCAATGTTTTTTTTTGTATATTTAAATCTTTTGAAACCAGGGAATTAAAATCTTGAGATGGAACACCATCAGAGTCAACCAGTTCAAAAAACTTAATTGCTGTCATTAACTGAGTCCCATTTGATCCTGAAAATCTATTGACCCACACGCTTCGGTCAATTCTACTAGGCATTCCTTGTGATAAAAATTCCAAAAAAGTTTGGAATGTCTTAAATGCAACGTATGGGGGAATATTGTTTTTTGTAATTTTCATTTATCTAAGTTCAATTCATTGTTATATATGACATTATATGAAAAAAATTCCAAACAAAAAGCCTTTTAAGAATCATAATTTCCCAGCAAGGACAATTTTTGAAATTAGAATTTGGAATCTAGAAAATTAAGGTATAAGAAAAATAAATCAGGGGCAATGATGAAAATAGAAATAAATGAAATAAAAATACAACCAGATCATCCAATTTTTCAGTATAAACCTATTAAGAATTTGCTGAATAAAAGGAATTCGTCTCAACAAAAACCGGTTGTTATAAAAAACAATGAAGTGTATTTACTTTATAGTGGAGAAAAGATTTATAGAAACGCAAAAAATAAAAATAAATCAAAGATTGAATGCAATATTAAGGAAAAAATAGACGATATTGAATCCTTGAATTTATCTGAAATATATTTTTCAGGACTTAAAACTCCTTCAAAAATCGCCAAAGATTTTATTAAGTTTAGAGATTCTAACAATATTTCGCAGCAAGAATTAAGTAGAAGAACAGGAATAACACCAGGCACGATTCATCATTATGAATCCTTAATAAAAAAATTAAGTCCAGCGCTTTTAAATTCTCTAGATGAAGGGAAGCTAACATTTAAAGAAGCTAGATGCATTGCAGATATAGATGATTTTGAAAAACAAAATGAAATTGCAAAACCGTTTATTTCAGGCGATATTTCAAGTGTTTATGTTGAAAAAATAATTGGAAAAATCAAAAAAAATCCAAAAGCTCCACTAGATAAAATAGTAAATTCAGTAATTAATGGAAAAGATATAAGCACTTCAAAAAAACATGAAGAGGTTGTAATAAAAGAAGAAGTTAAGAATCTTTCAATAGAAGAAAAAATTCTACACTTTGCAATCGAATTAGACTCTGTAAGAGAAGAAGAAATCCCTGAATATAGAAGATTGAGGGTTATTTCTACGTTGAAAATTTTAGACTCTAAAATAAAATCTACTTTAAATCATATGAATAGTACTTTTGTAGAAAACGCTAAAGTCTTTTCAAATAGTAAATAAAGAGGTTGTAATGCTTGAAAGATTTCATGTATCTGATGAAGAGGCTATAAGAATAAATCATAATAAAATGCATTCTGTTACAAGACAAATTTTTGAAAAAATGGGTCTTTCAGAAGAAGATGCGGAGCTTTCCGCAGATGTCCTAATTTATGCTGACTTAAATGGTGTAGATACACATGGTGTGTCAAATATGTTGAGAACCTATGTAAGGATGTACCAAACAAAGAATGTAAATCCCAGGCCAAATATTAAGGTTGTCAAGGAGTCTGTGTCTACAGCTGCTTTAGATGGAGATAAGGGACTTGGAGTACACACCGCACCATTTGCAATGAAAATGGCTATAGAAAAAGCTAAAAATACCGGTGTCGGTATAGTGACCCTAAATAATGCAGGCCACCTTGGTGCTGCAGGGTTTCATGCTAAGCTTGCTGTTGATGCTGACATGGTCGGGGTTTGTATGAGTGGAGGAGGAGGCTTTGCAATGTTACCTACATTTGGTGCAGAGCCAAGATTTGGGACTCAACCTATTGCTTGGGCAGCTCCAGCAAATAAGGAAGCCTATTTTATGTTTGATGCAGCTATGACACAAGTTGCAGGAAATAAAATAAAACTTTTAGAAAGATTAGAAACTCCACTAGCACCAAATTGGATAGCAAATGAAGATGGATCACCGATAGAAGATGAAAAATTATTAACAAAAGAAAATTTTCATGAAGATGGAAGAATGAAAGATTTACATATGCTTCCTTTAGGTGGAGACAGAGAGAATGGTTCACATAAAGGATATGGATTTGCGGCTATAGTTGATATTATGTGTTCAATGCTTGGCGGAGCACAAGCAGGTTTTCTAGGAGGTAGTGGACATTATTTTGCTGCATATAACATTGATTCGTTTAGTGATACTAATTTATTTAAACAAAATATGGACGACTTCTTAAGAGGGCTTAGAGAAACCCCTCCTGCTCCCGGTCATAAAAGAGTCTTATACCCTGGATTAGCAGAGTACGAATCTAGATTAGACAGAAGTAAAAATGGCATACCATATCATCCTGAGGTAATAGAGTGGTTTGAATCAATCACATCAGAATTAGAAATAAAGATTGATTGGTAACCTAGAAGTGAATTGCTTCATTATTTGTATTAGCTGCAGCTTCCTTTATTACTTCTGAAAGAGTTGGATGTGCATGCGTTAATCTATGAAGTTCTTCGTTTGTTCCTTCTAAGTATTTTAGCATTCCGATTTCACCAATCATTTCAGTAGCCTCTGCTCCTATAATATGTGCCCCTAAAATTTCACCTGTTTCTGTATCTGAAATAACCTTAGCAAATCCATTAAAATTATTTATTGCTATAGATTTACCAGCAACTTGAAATGGAACTTTTCCGACTGAATAATTAAGGTTTTCTTCTTTAGCTTGCTCTTCAGTAATTCCTATACTAGCTATTTGAGGAGAACAATAAGTACACCGAGGCATATCTATATAATTTGTAATACCTTCAACATCTTTACCTGCAATAACCTCAGAAGCTAAAATTCCTTGATCAAAAGCTACATGAGCTAGAGGTAACTTCCCGGTTACATCACCAATAGCATAAACACCATTAACATTTGTTTTCATGAATTCATCTACAATTATAAATCCATTTTCATCAAGCTGAACTCCTGCTTTGTCTAAAGATAATTCGTCAGTATTTGGCTGTATTCCCACGCCTAACATGACCTTATCGAATTCCTTAGAAATAGACTCTCCTTTAGAATCATATTCTAAGGTAACTGAATTTTTATTCTTTTTCACTTTTGTTATATTTGCAGATGTGAATGCATTTATTCCTTGCTTATTAAACTGCCTTTCAAGTTCTTTTGAAATTTCACCGTCTTCTTTAGGAACCAATCTGTCCATTATTTCTAATAAGGAAACATCAACGCCATAAGCATTAAAAAAGTACGCGAATTCACATCCAATAGCAGAAGCTCCAATGATTGCAATTGAATCAGGTTTAGTACGAAGCTCTAATGCCTGCCTTGAAGTGATAATTAGCTCTTTATCAATTTCTAAGTTTGGCAAAGATCTTGGTCGTGCTCCAGTTGCAATAATTATATTGTTACCTACAATAATTTCATTGGCCACCTCAATTTTTGTAGATGAAATTAATTTCGCAGAACCCATGATCAAATCTATTTTATTTTTTTTGATCAAATACGCTATTCCTTGTGTTAATTTAGAAGAAACTGACCTAGAGCGATCAATAGCTTTGGATATATCTGCTTTGAATTCCTTAAAGGAAAAGCCCCATTCATCTGGATTTTTCATTTCATTTAACAGCTCGGCGTTTTTTAGTAAAGACTTAGAAGGAATACAACCCCAGTTCAAACAAACCCCACCTAATCCTCCTATGCCACTTCCATCATCTTTTTCTACTAAACACACCTTTAAGCCTAATTGTGATGCTCTTATGGCTGCGTGATAGCCACCAGGACCTGCACCAATAACAACTAAATCAAAATTTTTCTCTGACATATTTGTATCTTCCTCTAAATATTTGTATCTTTCATTATTCTACTCTAAAGAAATTATAAAGCTTTAATATAATAACCCCAAAAAG
>PASM01000030.1 GCA_002711965.1 Chloroflexota bacterium
TATAGGTGTACTAACAGATATAGTCGAAAGCTTGATAAGAGGTGGTGTAAAAAAGATTCTTTTTATAAATGGCCATGGAGGTAATGTAGAACCTATGGCAACTGCAATGAGAAATATATCTTTGCAAATGAAGGGAATTCATGAAGGAATAAATACTTCTGAGGTAAGAACTCATTATGATTATGAAGAACTTCTTAATAAAGATTCTGAAATTGATATTAGATATACAAGTTACTGGGAAATACATGAACAAGAATTTATAAAAAACACAATACAAGATGATGTTTGGCCAGGTCATGCAGGCGAATACGAAACTTCTGTTGCTTTATACATGTTCCCCGATTTGGTAGATAAAGAAGCTATAAAAAATGATCCATTGGGGACATCAATAGATGCATCAAAAGAAAAGGGTGAACTAATTTATAAAGACGTTATAAAGCAGTATTCTAATTTGATTTCTAAAATGCTTTCATAAAAAATAAGAGCTAATCAGAAACAAAGAATTAGAAAATCTATAACTCTTTTTGAATATCTGAAATTATTTTCATAAGTTCGAATGGAGTAATGTTAATTAAATCTAAATCTTTTATTTGCTTTGTGACATCAGACAGATTATCTTCAAACAGTAGTGGTTGAAATGAATTATTACCATGTTTTGGGTTTTCAAACTCTGATAATAAAACCTTTGCTTTCAATAAAACTTCCATTGGAATCCCTGCAATTTCTGCAACATTTATTCCATAAGATTTTTCCGCAGATCCTTCGATTATTCTGTGTAAAAAATTTATAGAATTATTTTCTTCATGAACTGCTACTTGAAGATTAATAATATTTGAATATGTTTCAGGCAGTTTTGTTAATTCATGGAAATGAGTAGCAAATAAAGTTCTAAATTTCTTCTCTTCTTTTGTATTTATATATTCTAAAATCGACCAGGCTATGGACAAACCATCATATGTACTTGTTCCTCTTCCTATCTCATCAAGGACAGCAAAGGATTTATTTGTTGATTGAGCAAGGATTCTGGATGTTTCCTCCATCTCTATAAGAAAAGTAGATTTACCTGTATGAATATCATCTGTAAGGCCTGTCCTCGTAAAAATCCTATCTACTATACCAATTTCACATTTACTAGCTGGGACAAAAGATCCTACCTGGCTAAGGATGACTATAATTGCCATAGTTCTTAAGTAAGTAGACTTACCTGACATATTTGGACCAGTAATAATAGCGGTATTTATTTTATTAGTAAAACTTAAATCGTTTGGAACAAACTTACCAAACCCTAAAGTTTTATCAATAACTGGGTGAAGCGCATCTCTTATATCAAATTTATTATCTTCAGATAAAACAGGCTTTATCCAATTGTTATTATTAGCAATTAAATAAAACGAATAAATAGTATCTATAAGTGAAACGTCTTCACTCATGAATAAAATATCTTCCTTAAATTTTTTGATCTCATTACAAATTTGATTAAATATAGCATCTTCAAGAATGGCAATTTTCTCATCAGAATTTAGTATTTTTTCTTCTAGTATTTTTAATTCTTCTGTGTAAAATCTTTCAGAATTAGCAAGTGTTTGACGCCTAATAAAATAATTAGGAACCTGATCTAAGTTAGATTTAGTTACTTCAAAATAATATCCAAAAACTCTATTGAAACTTATTTTCAATTTATTAATTCCAGTTTTCTCTTTCTCAGAAGACTCTAATGAAAGTAAAGATGAGTTAGATTCAAATTTTATAGAAATCAGCTCATCAAGTTCTTTATTAAATCCATTTCGAACTGGTAATTTAGATTGGTTTTCAAATAATGTTTCAGTATCTATAGCTTGATTTAAGAATTTTGATAATTGATTTATTTTTTTAGTATTAACATTAAAATCAAATGGAGAATCTGAAAACATTTTCTTGAGTGTATCTAATTGTGAAATGCTTTCATATAAAGAAAATAAATCTCTGTAATTACAAGTTTTATTTTCAATTCTGTAGGTAAGTCTTTCTAAATCACTTATTTTTTTCAGAATTTCACTTAGGTCGTATAAATTACTCTTATTTTGAAAAATCCAATCAAGTTTTTTATGGCGTTCATCAATAACTTTTACCTTCTGAGTAGGTGTAATCAACCAGTTTCTCAAAAGTCTTGCCCCCATTGGAGTAGATGTTAAATTCATAAAACTAAATAAAGTATTATCATCATTTCCAGAAATAGATTTTGTAATTTCAAGATCTCTCAAAGTCACATAATCTAATATGAGATCATCTGATCTATTAATATTATTAATTTTTTGAATATTTTTTGCAAAAGTTTTTTGGTTTGATCCTACAAAATCTAGAATCATACCTAAACTCATAATTAATGATTTTTTATTTTCTAAGTCAATTTGCGATAGATCTTCAACCTCAAAATGAGTTTGAATGATGCTTTTTCCTAAAGAAGCGTTTTTTACTATTCCATCATATTCTCTTATAAGAAAAGAATCAAAATACTCATCAAAAAGATCTGAATTATCTTTAGAAAAAATGATTTCTCTAGGATTTAATCTCTCTATTTCATTTAAGAAATTTTCTTGATTTGTTATATATGTTTCAAATTTCCCTGTTGAAATATCTAAAGCACAGATATCAATTCTTTCTTTGTCTTTATAAATACTCATTAAGAAATTATTATCGTTCGAATCTAATAAATCAGGATCTGTTACTGTCCCAGGAGTAATTACTCGAGTTACTGCCCTATCTACAATTCCTTTAGATTCTTTTGGATCAGAGGTCTGTTCTGCAATAGCAATCTTCATGCCAGAATTAATTAATTTCATTAGATTGTTTTCTAATGAATGGTAAGGAATTCCAGCAAGAGGTACTTTATTTTCAGCACCAACATCACGGGCAGTTAAGGCTATGTTTAGAATAGATGATAATTTCTTGGCATCTTCATCAAATGTTTCGTAGAAATCTCCCATTCGATATAACAATAAGCAATCTTTATAGTTATTTTTTATATCTAGATACTGTCTCCTACCTGGAGACATTTTTTCTTCAGTATTCTTTTTTGTACTCATTTAAAGTTAGTAATTTATGGTTACAGTATCACTAGCAATCCACCTAAGTCTACTTATAGTAACATCTTTAGGAAGATCGACTAATAAATATCCGATAACTTCTGTTCCTTCAACTAATGTTATATCGCCCCACAAAGGAATAAAATCATTAACTTTATAATTATTTTGAATTTTGCTTATCTCATAAGCTCTTGCAACAGAATCCGTTGGGAAATATGTTTTACCATTAGATGCTAATAACTCCGCAGAATTAGAATCAATATTTAAAGTAATTGTATTAGCAGTTTCATTAATTATTTGTAGTTTTATAAATCCTAAATAACTCCCTTTATCTGTAGAGTCAATTTCCCAATTAATCAGTTCCCCACTAAAAGCGTCAGGCCCATCATAATTAATTTTTGATTCATAATTTGGTTCTCCGCTTTTAATCCATAGAACTTTACCTGATTTATATAAAGGATCTAATTCTTCCGAATTTAGGAATAACCATGGGATAGAAACAACAGCAAATAAAACCGAAAAAATAGTCATTGCAATCAAGAATCTAGGTTTATTTAATTTTGGGAACTTTGTAACTCTTCTAGTTAATATATTATTTTCAGAGTCAATCTCTATATATTCTTCACCTGGATTAGCAAAACCTTGGATTTTAAAATCAAAATATATTCTTGAAATGTCATTACTTGTATCAATTTTTTTTACTTCGTAATGTTTTTCTTTCTCTTCAAAATCAGGGCCATATTCATACTTATTTGAAATGATAAATTCTAAAGAAATATCAATAATTTCTTTAGAATCTTGAAATTTTCCATAATTTAGATTTTTTAAATCATTCATAACTTAACTTTTGAGATCCTTACAAACCTCATATATACTCTCTACAATATAATCAATCTCTTCAAATGTATTTGAATTGCTAAAAGATAATCTAACAGATCCTAAAGCTAGCTTCTCATCAACTCCTTTAGCAAGCAAAACATGACTTGGTTCAATACTAGCTGTACTACAAGCAGAACCACTACTAGCCATTATACCCTTAAAATCTAATCCAATGAGTATTGGTTCACCTTGTATATTTGGAATTGAAAAATTTACAATATTACTCAATCCATTTTCAGCACTATGAAGAACAAAATCAGGTATTTTATTACTAATTGAATCTATAAATCTATCAGATAAGTCTTTAGTATGATTATAGAAATTTTCTCTATTTGATTCAGCTATTTCAATCGCTTTTCCTATACCTACAATGCTAGGAACATTTTCAGTTCCGGATCTATTTTGTCTTTCTTGTCCTCCTCCATCTAATAAAGGTTCTACAGTTACATACTCATTAATATACAAAGCTCCTACACCCTTGGGAGCATTGAATTTATGCCCCGAAATTGACAACAAATCTACTCCTAAATTTTTTACATCAATACTAATCTTTCCTACAGCTTGTACAGCATCAGTATGAAAATAAATTTTTTTATTAAAATCTTTCTCTTTTTCTCTAACAATTTCAACTAAAGCTTTAATATTTTGAACAGAACCTATTTCATTATTAGCTAACATAATAGAAACAAATTTTGTTTTATTTGTAACCATATTTAAGAAATCATCAATTTTTATAATCCCATCATCNTCTACTGGACANTATTTGACTTCATATCCAATANTTTTTAATTGTTCGGCAGGATGAATTATTGCATGATGCTCAATAGTAGAAATAATAATTTCATTTTGATCATCANTAATTTCAGGCAANCAGACGCCTTTCATGGCAAGATTATTAGATTCCGTTCCGCCACTAGTAAATGTAATTTCTGATGGATTGGAATTAATGACTTTTGCTACCTTATCTCTTGAAAATTCAATAGCAGATCTTGAATCTTGACTTAACATATACAGACTAGAAGGATTTCCAAAAGATTCTGTAAAAAAAGGTAACATTTCCTCTAAAACTTCAGGAGTAACCGGAGTTGTAGCGGCATTGTCACAATATACTTGATCTATTTCAAACGTCATACATTTATTATAAATTAGATTAGAAAAATAGGGCTGAATAATATAAATTTAGGTACACTAGTTAAGATAAAAAAAACATGAAAGAGAATTATTTTTGATAAGAGTTGAACACTTTTATAAAAACTATGGACCATATCCAGCAGTTATAGATGTATCTTTTGAAGTATTAAAAGGTGAAATAGTAGGATTCCTTGGACCAAACGGTGCAGGTAAAACTACAACAATGAGAAGTATCACTGGATATTTGCCTCCAACTTCAGGAAATATAACCGTAAGTGGTTATGACACTGTTAAATATTCTCTTGATGCAAGAAGGCACATTGGATATCTCCCAGAAACGGTGCCTTTATATTTAGACATGACTGTAACTGATTACCTTAGTTATATGGGGAAAATTAGAGGCATGAATCAAAAATGGATCAATGAAAGAATAGATAAAGTTATTGATCATGTAAGACTGGGAGACTATAGAAATACACATGTTGGAAAATTATCAAAAGGATATAGGCAAAGAACAGGTATAGCACAAGCGATTTTGCATGAACCAGATGTCTTGATTATGGATGAACCGACAATTGGAATAGACCCAATTCAAGTAGTAGAAACAAGAGAGCTAATTAGNGAACTTGGGGAATCTCATACTTTATTGATTTCATCACACATACTTCCTGAAGTCTCAGCAATTTGCCCAAGAGTTTTAGTAATATCTGATGGAAGAATAGTGGCAGATGATAAACCTGCAAACCTATCAAATAGGTTATCTGGTACTGAAAGAATTGAAGTTGGAATTTCAGGAACAAAAATTGAATCTATTATTTCTACTCTAAGAAAAATAGATTCTGTTATTGATGTAAGGTCTGATTCGAGAGCTGAGCAAATAGATCAAGGGAAAAAAGAAAATTTTATACCTATTGTCGTAGATGCAAAAACTAATGAAAATTCAGCAGAAGTAATAGCAAAATCAATAGTTGATAATGGATGGGGATTAAGAAANCTTACTCCATTACCAATGACCCTAGAAGAAATATTTTTACAACTTACTCAAGAGAACTAATTATGAAAAATATATACATAATACTTATGAAGGAAATAAAGACTTATTTTGCTTCACCTATGGCTTATATTGTTTCAGCAGCATATTTAGCAATAACTGGGTTTTTTTTCGTAGCGTCTGTTTCTGACGCATTTTCGGAGGCAACTATTAGAGGTTACTTAGCTGGAGCAACATTCTTTATGATATTTATGTCTCCTGCCATTACCATGAGACTTATTGCAGAAGAACAAAAATTAGGTACATTAGAATTACTGCTTACATCACCGGTTAAGGAAGTTGAAGTAGTTTTAGGTAAATTTTTTGCATCTCTTACAACAGTCTTTGTAATGATAATTTTTTCTTTATATTTTGTAGTACTTTTATATATTTTTGGAGACCCAGATACAGGCCCATTACTTAATGGGATATTTGGTTTACTTCTTTATTCTTCTGCTACTCTTGCTATAGGATTATTTGCTTCGTCTTTATCACCAAATCAGATTGTTGGGCTTATNGTTGGATCTGGGATATTAACTAGTTTGACTATTATTGATTTCATTTCAAATCGAGTTACAGGAATGGGTAGCGAAATACTAAGCTTTTTACAATTAGGAGCTTCCTTTTCAGTTTTCGACTTAGGATCATTAGGNGTTGCTGAAAGTGGACATTTTGCAGATTTTTCTAGAGGAATTTTTTCACTTGTTGATGTTATCTTTTACTTATCTGTAACAATAGTATTTTTACTACTTACTATTGTAATTTTAGAATCTAGGAGATGGAGATAATATGAGTATGGATAATAAAAGACCATCTATGGAATCTACAAAGTTTAATTTCAAAAAACTTTTTGATGAAATCAAAGAAAATATAACATCTATAAGACAAGGAATGGTTCTTGCTTCTATTTCATCTGTTTTATTAGGATTTTTTGTTTGGATATTTTTTAGAGACATATCAATAATTGGGCTTTGGATGATGTTAGCAGGAATAATTCTAAGTTTATTAATTGGTTTTATCTCATGGANAAATATAATATTTTTTATATTTGGCAGAAGAGGAAGATATGGAATAAATACATCTATAATTTTCCTTGCATCATTAAGCTTAATTATTATTTTAAATGCATTGTTATTTTGGTTATCAGGAAGACCAGATTCTCCAGAATGGATGAGAATAGATACTACTGCAACCAAACAATTTATACTTGAAGATCAAGCAATTAAGGTTATAGGAAATTTAAATGAAGATGTAAAAATTACTGTTTTTATGGCCACAAATACACCTGAAAAAAATGCTGATTGGCGAGCAACTGAGGACCTATTACTTGAATTTAAGCGTAGATCAAAAAAAGTCAGCCTAGATTATGAAAAAATTGATCCTGAACTTGATCCAAATGCAGCTTCAAATTATGGCGTAAACACATTCCCTTCTATAGTTGTTGAAGCAATGGATTCTAGAAGATCTCAAATAATTCCAGGAAGAAATCCAGATATAGAGGAAAATGTATTTACAGAACAAGATATTATTACAGGATTATTAATCGTAAACCAAATAAAACAAAAACAAGTTATATTTCTAACAGGACATGGGGAAAGAAACATAACAGACTTTGATCCAAACTCATCAGGGATGGGATTAATATATACAGATTTACTAGCTCAAAACTATAAAGTTCTTTCATCTACATCTCAAGAATTAGCTATTCTTTTATCAGAAAATAATATTCCTGCAGTTGTCGTAATTGCAGGAGCAGAATCAGATTTCACACTACANGACTCTGCAATAATTTCTGAATATTTGTGGCAAGGTGGTACTTTGCTAATGTTGATAGAACCAGAATCCACACCTGATGGTGTAAAAACCTTTCTATATAAATATGGAGTAGCAGTTGGAGAAGGAACAGTTTTTGACATGGCAAGCTTTGTTGCTCCTAAGCCTAATTATTTGCAAATAAAAAAGACAAATGGACAATTGCCAATTCATGAGATAACAACTGATTTTGATGTTCTTTACCTACCAGGTTCGTCTTTTTTGGCATCAACTATAAGTCCTGATACAGTTCCAGTTTCTGAAAATGGAGAACCTTATCTCAAGCATGTTCCACTAGCGTTTACTACATTAGAAAGCTGGGCTCAAAAAGTCTCTGATGTAGAAGATTTAAGGTATGATGTAGAAACTGATATTTTAGGACCATTTCCAACAATTTTAGCAGTAGAAGCTATTTCAGAGTTAGGTAAAACTCCAATAGAAAAAGAAGATGGAACTATTGCACAAACTTCAATAGTCGTTGTTGGAGACACGGATTTTGCATCTAACAAATATTCTGGTTCAGCAAAAAACAGTGATCTTTTTATAAATAGTATTAACTGGCTTGCTAAAGATTTTGAATTGATTTCAATAAGACCAAAAACACAAGCGTATAGAGAATTAGTTTTAACAAAAAGTGAAAGAGATTTTATAAGATGGAGTGGTTGGCTTTTGATGCCAACTCTAGTTACAATTGGAGGCTTTATTAGCTGGTGGCGAAGAAGATAAAATGAACCTAAGAATTACATTAATTTTAATAATTCTTCTATCCTGGTTTTCTGTTCTCGGTGTTCTTATATTTCAATCTGATATTGGAGAAGAAAAAGAAGAAGTAGATATTTCATACTTTTACAGAATATCCTCAGGAGANATTAGAAATATTTCAATCACGAATAACTCCAAAAAACTTAGTTGGCATCTANAAGATAATATTTGGTATTTTGATCAACTTAATGGAATTCCTGCAGATTCATATAGATGGGGAGGAATTATTGATCTTTTACAAGGACCTAAGCTATATAGAACTATTTCAGAAAATATAGATGATAAGGCTAAGTATGGATTAGANAATCCTGCAACAGAAATATCTATTTTTCTTGATAGTGGAGATAAAAGAACATTGTTCATAGGAAATGAAACTCCAGATTTAACTAATAATTATGCTTATCTTGAGGGAGATGAAAAATTAGTTATGGTTGATGCAACATGGAAAAATGTTTTAACAAGACTTGTTGAGGAACCTCCTTATCCAAAATGGATGAATAAAATCAACACAGAGGAAGTAGTCGAAGTTGTATTGATTAATAATGGTGAGATTATAAAAGCTTTCAGCAAAAAGGGAACTGATTGGTTTGCTTGTTATATTCCTTTATCAAGTTCTCCTTGTCTAGGAGATGAAAAAGTTGAACCTGAACCTATTTTAAATTTTCTAATAGATTTTTCTGATTTAAATATATTAAATTCAGTACAGTTGAATATGATGTTTGCTGAAGACTATTCAAAATATGGACTAGGATTAGANGCACCATATGTTGATATAAAAACTATTTCAAGGGATCAATTTGGAGTAAATACTCTTTATAANACTTCAATAAGTATCGGTAATTTGAATGAAGAAGATACTGGTTATTTTGCAGTAGCAGCAGAAACNAAAGACGTTATTCTGATAGAAAAAGAATGGGCTGACAAAATCCTATCTTTTTTTAAGTAGAAATCTTTCGATATAATTCAGGAAGTCTAGCAGGCAACATAGAAATATCTGATAAAACTTCATATGGTAAATCATCCATCATTGTTTTAAGGTAATCATGTCCTGATTTATCAACAGTAAGACAAAATGGAGTGATTCCTTTTTGTCTTGCTTCAATTAAAGCTTGTCTAGTATCATATACTGCATATTCCTTCTCTACACCTTCTCTTGAATAACCTCTATCTTGAGGCCTTCCATCGGTTACAAGAAAAAGAATCCTAGATCTTGCTTCGTGGTTTTCTAATTTAGTAATAGTATGTCTTATTGCAGGACCCATTCTTGTAGCGTGTAAAGGAGCAATTCTATCTATTCTTCCAGATATAGAATCATTAAATTTTTCATCAAGATCTTTTATAGTATAAAACTCAACATTTTCTCTTCCATATCCAGAAAAACCATAAATACCATAATCATCTCCTAGCATTTCTAGGGAGTTCACCATTAATACTATTCCTTCTTTTTCGACATCAACAATTCTTTTATAAGATCTTCTAAGTCCTTCTGCCCTTCTTGATCTAAGCCATACCATATACTCNACAGGATCATCAGGAGCACCCCAGTCATCTGAACTAGATTTAGTACTATCATCAATTGCTTCAGCTGTAGATGCACTCATATCAATTAATAATGCGACGGCCACAGATCTTTCCGTTTTGTTTCTTCTCCAATAAATCTTTTCATCAGGAGTTACTCCAGATCTTAGATCTATAAGAGCTTCTATTCCTGCATCTAAATCTGCTTCTTCTCCATCTTCAAGACGTTTTTGTTTTCTATATTGTTCTGGAACAAATAATTCAAATTGCTTCTTAATTTGGTGAACAAGATTTGAATTATTAGTAAGTGTTTCTCTATAAAAGTTTGCTTCACCATCTGGAAGTTTTTTTTCATGAAGTAAGCACCAATTAGGCTTATATTCAACATCTCTAAAGTCCCATTCATCATAAGTAAATGTATCAGGTTCTTTTGCTTCTAAAGGGCCTCCGTCTTCATCAACATGAGTAGGTTCACCACCAGTAAAGGAATTGTTATCCACATCTCTATTCTTAAGTTCTTTCATTAGATTTTCTAACAATTCTTGATTTGGAGTTTCTGTCATTTCTTGNTTTTCATCAGACTCTTTTGTTTCTAAATCTGGAGAATTTTGAATCAACTCTTCTATTTGTTCTTGAGTCAAACCTTCCATCTCTTCTCCTTCTCCCTGCATTTCGTCACCGCTCACAGTTAGCATTTCTGTAAGAAGTTGTCCTAATTCAGGCTTAAAATCACCTTGGTATTCAACAGGATCAGGTGATTGATAATCACCTTCATCAGGAGGATTAATTGAACTTTCCTCTGATTCTTCTCCTTCTCCTGCTTCACCTTCTCCTCCAGAAAAATATGAAATCATATCATTCACAATTTCTTCATCTTCAAATTTATCATCTGAATCATCTAAGTCTTCATCTTTAATTTCATCTGCTTCTTCTTGTGCTTCATCTGATTCAATATCATCATTTTTTATATCTCTAATAAGTGAAAATAATCTAAATGAAACAGCCATTGAATCTTCAACAGATTTTACTTTGTCATTAGAAATTTTTGATAATGTCATTAGATATCTAACTATTTCTTCAAATTTTGATTTTGTTCCTTTTGGAACATGTCTATCATCATCACCAAGAGTAAAACGTAAAACTTTCTCAACAAATAATTCTCTTCGTTTTTTGTCGCTTTCACTGTCTTTATTTTTTCTGTTTTCAAGTTCTTCTAACTGAACTTTTTTGTAAAATTTTCTAAGTCCTGGGTATCTTTTAAGAATTAATTGATCAACTCTATATTCCTCGACTATACTAAAAATATCGTCCGCTAATGTAGGGTCATGTTTGAATGGATATGAACCTCTTAAAACTTTTGCAATTCTTGTTGCATGATCTTCATCAGAATCGTTGATTTGTTTTAATAGCGCTTTAAATATTGCGTTTGATTTTGGATTAATAGGTTCTAAATTATGATCATATTTATAGCTTCCATATTCAGTAAGTGCTTGTTGATGAGATGCCAAAACTTTATAAAAGTTGAAATTTTCATCTTTTTTGTTGTATCTTTTTATTACATCTGGCAAATATATAGTCTTTCCATCTGAGGTTGCTAAATCAGATTCTCCCCATCCAATATTTTTTTCAGTTATATTTTTTGATCCAGAAACTAAAACATCTTCTCCAGATAGAGCTGTGCAGTATAGTTTCATTAAGTCCTTAATTCTAGACAATTCTACGCTTGAAGAAATTCTATCAATCAGGTCTTGAGATTCTTTAGATTGTAACTTAAAAAATTGTGTAGCAGGAGCAGTATTTGTATCTTGGTCAATTGCAAGTCTAATTCCTTGAGACTTCCACTGGTCTAATTGATCAATATCCAATGTATCTAGCAGTCTTGGTATGTTTTTTAAGAAATCTAAAGTAGCAACTGGTACATTATTTACAACTTGTTGTGTCATTTGCAGGATTTGGTCGTTATCATTTTTATTTGCTAAAGATAACGTCCTTATTAGTAATTGTAAAAATTCAGAGATTTTAAACCCTGAAAGTCCATGCATTCTTCTGGTCATATCAAATGTTATTTTTGTATGTGCATTTGGTAATTTAGATATTTGATCTTTTATAATTTCATAGGTAGGCTTTATATCTCTCCATTCATTTTCAGTTATAAGAACAGACAAATGAATCAACTCATCAATTTCTTGAAAGCTTAAAGAATAGATTTCCAAAGATGACTCAAGGATTTCATTGGCTAAGTCGTAAGATCTATTAGATAAAATTTCCATGAAATCAGAAAGCTTACAAAATTGATCAAATGTCAGTGTTTCTAGAATTATAGGAGTATACTCAAATAATTTACAGGTTAGATTTGTTGATTTCCATGTTCCTTTGTGAAGTTTAGTTACTCTATTAACCCATTCTTCTATATACCTTGGTCTCAATCTCACCATAGTTTGAGAACTGGCATTCAAAAAGGCTTCAGATATTTTATTAGAATCTTTAGATAGTGTATATCCAGATTTACACCAGCCTAAAAATTGACCTGAAGGCAAATATTGTTGAACTTTGACTGAAGAAGAAAAATATGACAATGATGGTTCCCAAGATCTTGAAGAAAGTTGTGCTATATCTAATCCAATATTCTCCCATTGAGAAAGAATTTCTTCAGGTAACTTTGTTTCAAGGACTTGTCTTGATTCTAAATATTTTTTAGAAAGATCTTCTGGATATGCTTTTAATAATCTTTTTATTTTTTCTGAAGTGTATTTTGAAATGTTATCCATCTTTCACCTTCTTGCTCAAAAGATCAGAAATTTGCATTATCATTCTTGCTGAAGCTCCCCATATTAACTTATCTTCAAAAGCGTATGCCCTAGAATCAATTCTATTTTCATCTCTTGTAAAAGAGACGTATCTTTTATTTGATTCTTCAATTAGTTCAAATAGAGGGATTTTAACAATTTCTTCTACTTCCTCGACATTTTTATTTAAGGAAGGGTTATGAGATATTTCACCAACAAAAGGTTGAATCGCCCATCCAGTTCCAAGAGTCATTACTGGTTCTAATTCTCCCCAAAGCTCAAAATCTTTGATATCTGCACCTATTTCTTCATTTGTTTCTCTAGTAGCAGTATGGCTTAGATCCAAATCTGTTTTTTCCATTTTTCCTCCAGGAAAAGCCCATTCTAATGCATGCTTTCCTTCATCAGCTCTTTTTATCATATAGATTGGATAATCAGGATTATCCTTTTCAATTAAGATACTAACAGCAGCTACCATTAATTCACTCTCTTCAAAAATATTTTTTTCAGAAGTTCTTCCATCAATTAGTTTTTTTAAGGTTTTGTACTTTTCTTGATTCAAATCTTACTCAAAAATTGAAGAAACTATTTGATCAACAGTTTCTTGAATTTGTACCTCATCAGTTATTCCCCATGTCAAAGCTACTTGGCATGCTCGTTTAGGAGATATTCCTTGTTTTATCAAGCGAGCAGCATAAATCAATAATCTAGTACTAGCACCTTCTTCTAAGCCATGCTCTCTTAAGTTTCTTATTTTTTGTCCTAAAACAGCTAATTGATTAGAAATACCTTCTTCAATACCTGATTCATGAGAAATGATTTTTGTTTCTCGATCTACATCAGGAAAATCAAATTCTATAGCAACAAATCGTTGTCTTGTAGAATGTTTCAAATCTTTCACAGCATTTTGATAACCAGGGTTGTATGAAACTACTAACAAAAATCCATCATCTGCTTGAATAACTTGCCCTAGCTTATCAATACTTAAGGTTCTTCTATGGTCAGTTAGTGGATGAATAATGACAGTTGTATCTTTTCTAGCTTCAACTACTTCATCTAAGTAACATATTCCTCCTGATTTTACGGCTCTTGTTAGAGGCCCATCAATCCATTTGGTTCCTTTGGCATCTAATAAATATCTTCCAACTAAGTCGCTGGCAGTAAGATCTTCATGACAGGCTACTGTCACAAGAGGTATATCTTTAACTTTGTTTTCGTTATTGTTTATTTTCCAAGACATATATTCAACAAATCGAGTTTTACCAGTACCTGTTGGTCCTTTTAGAAGAATTGGTACTCTTTCATTGTAAGCAGCTTGAAATACTTCAATTTCGTCTGATGTAGGCATGAAGAATGGCTCTTCTTCTACAATATATTCTTCTGCATTAACTTCTTTGTAACTTTGAGTTGCCATTATTTTCTCCAATG
>PASM01000031.1 GCA_002711965.1 Chloroflexota bacterium
TCAGTTAGTTTTTCAGTTAAAGTTGGACCAAAAACATTTAGGGTATTTTCTTTCCCTATACTTTGGTCCCATCTGCATAATAAAAAACATGGATAATCTATATCATGATCGAAATGATGATGAGTAAAAAACAAGTTATCAATTTCAGTTGGAAACAAACCGCTTTTTACAAGTTTATGTGTTGCAGCAGGACCACAATCAAACATTATTTTTTCACCATCAATATCCGCTACATAAGCTGAACCAAATCTAGATTCAGTTGGAGTAGGAGTACCTGCTCCTAAAATATATAACTTGTCTTTTTCCATGATTTATAAAGTCTTTATCCACCAACACTTAAGAATAGTGGTCCAAATACTATTGAAACCATAGCCATTAGCTTTAGAAGAATATTTAATGCAGGTCCACTAGTATCCTTAGTTGGATCTCCAACTGTATCTCCTATTACTCCTGCTTCGTGAGCAGCTGATCCTTTTCCACCATGATTTCCTAACTCAATGTATTTTTTTGCATTATCTGCAGCACCACCAAAGTTATTAAGAAATATTGCTAATAGAAATCCTGAAATTATTGATCCTGCTAACATACTACCTAAAGCTTCTGGTCCTAAGAAAGGCAACATACCAACAATAATTGGAGCAAGGATTGCCAATGTTCCAGGAATTATCATTTCCTTTAAAGCTCCATTTGTAGAAATTTCTACAGCTTTTGCTACATCTGGTTTTACACCTTTTTTACCTTCTTTTAATCCTTTGATTTCCCTAAATTGCCTTCTTACTTCTTCAATCATAGCTCCCGCTGCTCTTCCAACAGCAGCCATTGTAAGTCCAGCAAAAATAAATGGTAATAAACCACCAATAATGGCACCAACTAATATTTTGGGATTTAGAAGATTTAATGTTGTTATCTCTGCAACAGTTGCATATGTTGCTAGTAGGGCAAGAGAAGTTAGAACAGCACTAGTTACTGAGATACCTTTACCAGTAGCTGCAGTTGTGTTACCTAAGCTGTCTAGAGCATCTGTTCTCTCTCTAACTTCTGGATCTAATCCAGCTTGTTCTGCTATCCCTCCAGCGTTATCACTAACAGGGCCGAAACTGTCAGTACTTAAAGTTATAGCTAAAGTACTAAGCATTCCTACTGAAGCTAAAGCAATTCCGTAAAGTCCCATAATAGGTTCTTCTACGGAGCCTCCTGCAAGCGTGAAGGAAATTAATATTCCAGCCGCAATAGTAATTGCAGGAATAACTGTTGAATACAAACCTACTGCTATACCAGCAATAATTACAGATGCAGCACCTGTTTCAGATTGGGATGCCATCCATTTAACTGGCTTATATTCATATGAAGTGAAATATTCTGTAGCAGTTCCTACTATTATTCCAAGTAAATTACCAAATAAAATAACCCATAATAAGTTAAAATCCATATCCTTGGCATTTATATAAATTGCAGTCCCAATTAATCCAAGAATAGTTGCACCAAAGATACCTATTCTAAAACTCCATAATAGATTATTCATTGATGCGCCTTCTTTTGTTCTTACTAGAAAGGTTCCAATGATAGATGCTAAAACACCAATACTTGAAACTATGATTGGAAGAACAACTAAATCACTCGTTAAGCTTTGTGTGGCAACTACAGCTAAAGCAATTGTAGCGATTAGAGATCCAGCGTAAGATTCAAATAAATCTGCACTCATTCCTGCAGTGTCTCCCACCATGTCTCCAACATTATCAGCGATTGTAGCTGGGTTTCTAGGGTCATCTTCAGGAAGACCTGCTTCAACTTTACCAACTAAGTCAGCTCCTACATCAGCAGCTTTAGTGTAAACTCCACCAGCAACTCTGGCAAACAAACCAACACTACTAGCTCCAAAACCAAAACCAGCAATTACTGTAGGACTTTCAAAAATTAGATATAGAAGAGAGACTCCTAGTAAACCTACTCCAACTACAGCAAAACCAGGAACAGCTCCAGTGCTAAATGCAACACGCAAACCATTATTTAAGCTTTTTTGCGATGCTTCAGTTGTTCTAGAGTTTCCTCTAACAGCAGCGGCCATTCCAAAATAACCAGCTAAAGCAGAACCAATTGCTCCTAATAGATAGGAGATTGACATATTTATATTTCCTTGACTAGTTCCTATTATCCCCAAAAGATCCAAGTCTATGAAAACAACTAGTATTACAAATACAGCAACTACAAAAATAGATAAAACTGTATATTCTCTTTTTAGAAATGCCATTGCTCCTTCATGTATAAGATTTCCTATATTTTGGACTTCCTCATTAGCAACTTTAATTCTTTGAACTCTTAAGAAAAGAATTCCTGCTACTAATAATGAAACAATAGACGCTATAACTCCATATAATATTTCAGACATGTTTTATTCCTCNGGGTNAAAAAGTTAGTACTGTATAAATTTACAATATCTATTTTAAATATTGAAGTAATTAGATAAACTTTTAGTGGTTTTTTCAGGATCTTTTGCCAAAGTTATTGCTGTAGCAATACAAACTGAATCAACTCCAGTTTCTATTACACTTTCGATATTTTGCTGATTTATNCCTCCTATAGCTACGATAGGTTTTGAACAAAAAGATTTTGCATCTTTCAGCATTTGTAAACTTGCAGGCCTAGTATTGTTTTTTGTAGTTGTAGGAAAAACACTTCCNATTGCAATNTAAGTTGAATTATTTTTTTCAGATTCTTCAATTTCTGATAACAAGGCGTTTGAAGTTCCTATTAAAAGATCTTTATGAGTAATTTGTTTTACTAAATCTGGATATATATCATTTTGACCTAAATGAACTCCATCAGCTCCGGAAACACAAGCTATGTCAACTCTGTCATTTATAATTGAAACTGCATTATAATCTGAGCATAATTTTGTAATTTTTTCTGCCCAAACGATTGTTTCTTTTACGTTGTCATGTTTATTTCTAAGTTGTATAACTCTTGCTCCACCATCTAGAACTTTTTTTGTCATATCAACTGGATTTTCAGAATTTATATAGTCTGGATCTATGATTACGTATATACCTTTAATGTCTTTCATAATTATATTTCTATCATACTTTTAATTGGCTCAAAAGTTTTTCTATGTATGTTTGTAATACCGAATTCATTTATAGCTTCAATATGTTTTTTTGTTCCATATCCTTTGTTTTTTTCAAAATTATAATCNGGGAAATTTTTTGCATATTCCAATTTCATAAGATTATCTCTCTCNACTTTTGCTACTATTGATGCAGCTGAAATACTCTTAGATTTTTGATCTCCTTTAATTATACTTTTCTGAGGGATATCAATATCTAATNCCATGCTATCTATTAATAAATATTCAGGCTTTATCTCTAAATTATTTATTGCTCTAACCATAGATAATTTAACTGCATTTTGAATACCTATTTCATCAATTTCTTCAACTGAACAAATCCCTACAGAAATGTAGGCTATTTTTTTTATGTAATCGTATAATTTTTCTCTTTTATTTTCACTGATTTTTTTAGAGTCATTAATTTCAGAAAAAATATCTGTGTTTAGCTCATCTGTGTTTTTTAAAATTGTTGCGCCTGAATATACAGGTCCAGCCAAACATCCTCTTCCAACTTCATCGATTCCGCAAATGTACTTATAATTTGAATCCCAAAGTTCTTTTTCAAAATCTAAGTTAGACATTCGCTTCTGTTTTTAACGGGATGGAATTTTTTATAATTCCTCCTCCTAAAACTTTTTCTCCTTGATATAAAACAACTGGTTGTCCTGGTGTGATNGCTCTCACTGGTTTATCAAAGACTACAGAAATTTTATCTTTGGAAATTAGATTCAATGTTGCTTCTTGTTCTATAGCGTTATATCTAATTTTTGCTTTAACTTTAATTTTGTTTGTTGGCGTNATACCATCAGCCCAGTTGATTTGATCTGCAATTAATTCTTTTTCAAATAGTTTTTCATTATCAGAAATAATAACNTCACCATTAGAACTATTTATACTTTTGACATATACCTTTTTATTTAATCCGCCGATTTCAATTCCTTTTCTTTGTCCAATAGTAAAATTATGAATTCCATCGTGTTCTTTTAATTTTTCACCACTTTCACTATAAATATTACCTTTGATNGGTTTGATTTTATTTTTTAAGAAATCTCGATAATTTCCTTTTGGTATAAAGCATATATCTTGAGAATCTGGTTTTTCNGCATGTGAAAGATTATATTTTTTAGCAATATTACGTATTTCTTCTTTAGAATAATTTCCTACTGGAAATAAAAGTCTTTTTAATTTTTCTTGCCCAAGTGTAAATAAAACATATGATTGATCTTTATTCTGATCGGATGCTTTTTCTACACTATATTTCCCATCTATATTTGTTACTTTAGCGTGATGTCCTGTTGCAATAAATTCTGCTCCTAACTCATCAGCTTTATTAAACAAAGAATCAAATTTTAAACTATGATTACATGATAAGCATGGGTGAGGAGTTCTTCCTTCTTGATACTCATTTACAAACTTATTCATTACTTTATTCTTAAATTCATCAACCATATTAGTGTAATAATGCCTTGCACCTATAACACTACATGTTTTTCGAGCATCATTTACATCGTCTAAAGAACAGCAGGATTTATTTAATACATTTGAATTTTTAAAAGGGTTGTCAAACAGNCTCATTGTTATCCCTACAACTTCGTACCCTTGTTCATGAAGTAGTATAGCTGCAACTGAGGAATCTACCCCTCCGCTCATTGCAACTAATACTCTAGATTTATTTTTTTTCATTTTATTTTGTTTATATGATTAAAATTTTAGTTGATATACACTAAAATTAAATAAAGATAACAAAGAAATTATATCAAAGGATTTTGTTATAAACACAAAAGATTTTTCACAACTAGTATCTGATACTGCTCAAATTATGAGTGATCAATTGCTTTCTAACGTCCTAATGTTGGATGTTTCAAAGCAATCTAATTATTTTGGTTATTTTATAATTGCTACTGGAATGACTACTCAACACTTGCAATCTTCAACTACAGAAATATCAAAATTCTTAAAATCAAATAATATTAGGATCAATCATAAAGAAGGATTATCTAATAGTGGATGGGTACTTCTAGATTTTCCAGGATTAGTAATCCATCTTTTCNTAGAAGATCAAAGAGAAAAGTACGACCTTGAAACATTATGGTCTAAATCTGCAGAAATCTTAAGGATTTTATGATTCTACAATCCAAGAATCTGTAGCCTTCTGATAATTTAAGATTTCATTTTTATCAAAGAATATATTAACTTCTCTTTGAGCATCTTCTATAGTTGCAGATCCATGAATGAGGTTTCTTGAAATTTCTAAGCCAAAGTCTCCTCTTATGGTTCCAGGCTCGGATTCTAGAGGGTTAGTTTTTCCAATCAAACTTCTAGATTTTTGAACAGCATTAGGACCGCTAAGTGCTAAAGCAATTATAGGAGCAGAACATATATATTCAACAAGATCATTGAAAAATGGTTTTCCATCATGTTCAGCATAATGCTTTTTAGCTAAGGCTTCATCAACATGTAAAAGCTTAAGACCACTTATTTTCAATCCAGATCTTTCAAGTCTTTGTAAAATTTCACCTGATAGAGATCTTTGAACTCCATCTGGCTTGATTAATATAAGTGTAGTTTCCATTTTTTCTCCTTAATTTATAAATTTTTTATATGGTTCTTTAGGTATGCTAATTGAAGGTTCTCTAGCATAAATAGGTAATATATTTTCTGGTTCTGTATATCCAAAATTTTCAATAATATATTTAGATGTTTTTAATATATTATCGTATGGTCTAGGATTTTTTTGCCCTAGGTCATCTGTTTCTCCGCAATATTTATTCCCTTCATATTTTGTGTCTTTTGTAATTCCAGAGTTTGAAGGAGTGTATATACCGTTTTTAAACTCAGCCCAACTTGTCATATTTTTACCGCATTGAATTATTGAAATTATTTCTTTCTCATCTAATACATAATCTATTCCTTGAACTAAATGAGTTGGTAAGGAAACCATTTTTAAATTTTTGGATAAAGATATTGCCAAAGAGAAAGAAATACCTATTCTTATAGAGTTGAATCCTCCNGGACCAACTANAATCCCAATATAATCTAAATCATTTATTGAATCTTTTATTTCAGAAAAATAATCATTTATTTCTTCACTATGATTATTATTGCTTAACCAAGACTTTGAATATATTAATTTATTGTCTTTTGATAAGAACATGGAGCTGTTTTTAGTAGATGTATCTATAAATAAATGATTCATTTTATTCCATTAATAAATTTTTTAGATTCTTTACCTGAAGAAAATAGTAAAAATTTTCTTTGATTCTCATTTTCTGTAAAATATATTTTTATAATAACGCAGTCATCAGGAAGACTTTTAATTATTCTTTCTGGCCACTCAATTAGAGTAGCAGTTTCTTCAAAATATTCTTCTATTCCTAATTCTTCTTCTTCTAAACCTTCTTCCATTCTGTAAAAATCACAATGAGTTATATTTATTGGACCTTCGTAATTATTGATTAATACAAATGTAGGGCTTCTAACAAATCCNTCACTCTTAGTTCCTTTTACAATACTTCGAACTAATTCTGTCTTTCCAGCTCCNAAATCACCTGATAATAGAATGATAGTTCCATTAGATACTTTTTCACCTATCCTTAAGCCCAGCTCATTAGTGTCATTCAATGAGTTTGAGACTATAGTTTCTTCTAATGTTTCATTAGATTTTGAAAAATGTTCAAATNTATTATCCAAAATGATCAAAGCTTTCTGAAGTTAAGTTGATTTTTTTATTATTTTTATAAAAAATCAATTCAGGATCTTTATTCCCTGTTACTTTTCCAATTATTGAAATGTTAATTTTTTCTTTTAGAGATTTTATTTTACTAATTGGTGCTATTAGTATCAATTCATATTCTTCACCTGAAGTGAGAATTTTATTTTCAAGATTCTTTTTAAAATATTCTTTTAAAAAGTTGTCATATGGGATTTTGTCAAAATCAATTTCAATTTTTACATTTGAAGATTCACTTATTCTTCTTAAATCTTTACTTAGGCCATCAGAAATATCCATACCACAAATAATACCTGATTCTATAGCTGCTTTTCCTTCATTTATTCTAGGTATAGGTTCTAAGAATTTTTTTGTTTGTTTATTTGAAATACTNTTATTTGCTTCTATCATTTCAAAACCAGCAATTGAATTTCCTATCTCTCCCGTAATTGCAACAACATCACCTAAATTAGCTTTATCTCTTCTAAGTGATTTTTTGTTTAGAAAATTTTTTCCAATTGCAGAAATTGATATGAAAATTTCTTTACTTCTTACGATGTCACCGCCAACCAAATAACCTCCATATTTTTTAGATGCGCTGTCCATTCCTTTGTATAAATCAGTTAGTTGTTTTTTTGTTATATTCTTATTGATACCTAGAGTTATTGTAAATGCCAATGGATGCCCTCCCATTGCAGCAATATCACTTTGATTTGAAACTATTGCTTTCCATCCAACATTAAAGAAGTCTGTGTCTTTTCTAAAATGTACATCTTGTACAACAGCATCAGCACAAAAAATTAGTTCATCAGAGTCCAATTTGATAATTGCAGCATCGTCTCCAACTCCTAACCAATTAGTTGGGATTTGACTAATGCTTTCATAATTTTTAGATAAAAAATCTATAAATTGTTCTTCATTCTTAATCATTATTCTTTTACTGAGCTTAATGAATCTCCTGCACCTAAACCTCCAGCTACTATTATTCTCATAGCTTTCTCTGCTGATATGTTAAGATGCTTGATTTTATTTGTAGGCACAATTGATAACCATCCAGTATTAGGAACAGGAGTTGAAGGCATATAAACAAATCCGTGTTCTTCTCCATCAAAATTTATTACATTTGTGAGAAATCCGATNGTCCAGTTATTATCTTTTGGGTATTCAATAGCTACAACCTGACTAAAACCACCTTTTTTACCACCACCAGAGAATGCGGTAGATACTTGTTTTGAAGTTGTATAAACTCCATTTATTAGNGGAAGTTTACCCACTATAATTTCAAAAACTTTAAGTGAACTTTTTACAATACGATTTGAAGAGAGTGCTCCAACTAGAAAAACTAATACAAATAAAGTTATAAAACTTGCTCCTGGAATATTGTTTCCAAATATCCATCTGAAAACAGGCTGTAATATTGAATCTAGACTATTAAAGGCAAAAGATACTACAAAATAAGTTACAGCTAATGGAAAGAGTAACAACAATCCTAAAATATATCTTTTTTTTATATATTCATAAATTTTTTTTCCAACATTATCCATAAAACTCTCCTAGTTCCATTATTACATTTATATTATGGAGAGTATATGTAAATATTTATTGGAATTATAAACAACTGGCTCTCAGTGAACATTCCCAGTCTCTAAAAAAATAAAGTTCAGCAATNACTCCTTGTGCAACAATTCCTGCCAANAAAGAAAATAATAAAACAAAGATCTTGATTATTATGTGAATACCTTTAGGATTATTGTATTGATCGTCTTCAGATTCAGAAGAGTAAAATTTTATTAAAAAAATAGCTATAAAATAAAACAATGCAGTAAATATTATAGTTGCAGCAATTGTATAAGTTCGTAAAGAAATATTAGTAAAAATAAACTCTAGGATTTTCATTTATTTATTTGAATATATAATTAAATTATGTTAAATATTAACACTAAAAAAAAAANTAGAATAGCTAAATTCATAGCAAAGTCNGGTCTATGTTCTCGGAGAGCTGCNGAAATAAGAATTTTGAATGGAGAGGTTTCAGTTGATGGAAATATTATCTTCTCTCCTGCATTAAATGTTTCCACTAAAGCTATAGTAATTGTTGATGGTCAAAGAATAAAATACCCTGATGATACAGAGCTTTTTTTATATCACAAGCCAAAGGGATTAATTGTTTCAAAAAAAGATGAAAAAAATAGAATGACTATTTTTGATGATTTGCCTAATTCCTTTAATGGATTGTTTAGCGTTGGTCGTTTAGATAAAGAATCCTCAGGNTTATTGCTACTAACTAATAATGGAGATTTATCTAGATACTTAGAATTACCCAGNAATAATTTNCAAAGAACATATCAAGTTGTTATAAATGGCAANTTATCTGAAGAACACCTTAAAAGGATTAAAAGAGGACTTAGAATTGGTGACTTTTACTATAAACCTATAAAAATATATCCTAAGAAATCTAATAAAAGATTATCTATTTATGAATTATTTTTATCAGAAGGTAAAAATAGAGAAATAAGAAAAATAATTAGATATTTTAAATTTTCAGTTCTTGATTTATTTAGAACAAATTATGGNCCTTATTCTATTGGTAATCTTAAACCATCAGAGTTTATTAGGGCAGATGTAGATTTATTAGATTTTTCTTAATACACGTAATNAATTTCACTAGAGAGAATNCAGTGAAAGCTTTCATAATAATAAAAAAATAAATCTATTATGAACGATTTTTTCGATTCTATTTTAAATTATCTTGGTTACGATACTTTTACTAAATGGTTTTTAAGTGAAGGTATTTGGGCTATATTCCTAATCCTTCTGATTTTTATAATATGGTTTATATTTCATAAATTTGGACGACCAAAAATTTCTTCTCTTGCTACTAAATTAAAAAATAGAGATGAAACTAGAGATGTAGGTATTTTTGTTTCAATGTTAGATACTAAAGCTTTNGATACATCTGTATTATTTGCTCTTTTATCAATAATGTCTGTTGGCTTGTTATCAATAATTGGAGTAAATGTTTCTCCTATTTCCTCATATTTCCAAGATAAATCTGTAAGCATTTTTTCTTGGATTTTTTCTGAAGGTCTAATAATAATTATTATGATTTTAGCTATTTGGTGGATTGTTAGGATTATTGAAAGAATATTTCCTAGAGTTGTTACTACTTTTGTAATGAGTCGTTCTGAATATGGAGAACATGAAGAGTCTGAAAAAAGAGCTACAACTTTATCTAGAGTCTTCACAGGTGGCGCTCAAATTATTGTAATTGTTTCAGGTATATTTATGATACTTTCTAAATTATCAATACCGGTAGGGCCTGTACTTGCAGGATTTGGTGTTGTTGGAATAGCTGTTGGATTTGGAGCNCAGCACTTAATTAGAGATTTGATAAGTGGAATATTTGTTATAGCTGAAAACCATTATAGAACTGGAGATGTAGTAACAATCGCAGGAACATCTGGTCTTGTAGAAGATATCAATCTTAGAAGGACTATTCTTAGAGATCTNGAAGGAACTGTACATGTAGTACCTAATGGAGAAATTGCAGTTTCCGCGAATAGAACAAAGAATTATTCAAGAGTTGTCTTAGATGTTGGTGTGGCTTACAAAGAAAATCTTGAAAGAGTTATTCTGATTTTAAATCAAATAGGAAACGAAATTTCAGCTGATCCAGTTATTGGTCTAAATATTATTAAAGCTCCTCAAGTTTTAAGGATTCAATCTTTTGATGATTCTTGTATAACCATAAGAATGCTAGGTGATTGTAAACCTATGAAACAATGGAATTTAAGATCTGAACTAATAAGAAGAATAAAAGCTAGGTTTGATATTGAAGGAATTGAAATTCCTTTTCCACATCAAACAATATACTGGGGTGATGATCAACCTAGATTGACTATCCAAGAAAAATCACCAGTAAAATCAAAGAAGAATATAACTAAAAATAAAAAAGAAGATCTTAGCCCTGAAGCTATNGAGCAAATATTAGCTGAATTTGCTTTAGCTAAAAGAGGATCCTTGTGGAATGAGCAAGATTTAGATGAATAAATAGGAGTTTTTTATTATAAGCAACTTACAACCAAATTTACCTAAGAATCTGGAAGAGATATCATCAACAATACCTCATCCTGAAGGTATTACATTAGATGATAACGACAATATTTATGTTTCATCTGCTTCTACNGGGAAAATCTTCTTGATTTCTAAGAAAGATATAAAAGTTCATGCAAATACTAAAGGTAGGCCATTAGGAATTGCTTTTTCTAAAAAACTTAATTCTTTAATAGCCGCAGATGCAGCAAGAAGATCTGTTCTTAGAATTAGCCTAGGTAATGGAAGCATTTCTTTACTTTGTAATGAGTATGANGATATGGAATTAAATGGACCTTCTGATCTAATAATTACGAATACGGATGAAATTATATTTACAGATCCTATTAGAAACCCGTTTCCAAATCCTTGTATAAGCCCTGTATATAAATTATCTGAAAGTAAAAACATTGAGATTTTTTTAGCAGATTTAGCATTTCCTAGCGGTATAGCAAATATTGATAACAAAATNCTTATATCTGAAACTAGAGCAAATAGATTAGTTGTTATGGAGAATATAGAATCTGATGAAATTATAGAACCTCAAATGTTTAGAAGATTTGCTGATCCAGGTTATCCTGATGGGATTACTGTGGANGAAGATAACAACATATACCAAACCTTACCTGGAATTGGTGCTATTGCGGTTCTTAATAAAGAAGGGGAAATGACAGAAATTTATCATATGGAATCATGGAAACCAAGTAATATACATTATCACAAAGGAAAATTTTATGTCACAGATAGACTTGGAAGTAGGATTTTTAGGTTTTCTAAATAAATTATTTACTTCAATTGATAAAGAAAATTAAATTATTTTGATGTACGCTAAATATACCCCAACTGTAATAAAAGGAAAAAAACATTTCAAATAAATTTTTATTTTATTTACTTGTATTTAGCCATCATGTTTTTTTGATAGTCACTTTTTTCTCTATTCCTTTCTATATTATTAATGCAGAATGGTANATTACTTTTCCNTTATTTAGTTGGACACTATACCTTATTTTTTCTAANGAACTCACTTGTCCTGCAACAAATTGGGAAAATGATTTGAGAAAAAAAATTGGAAAGCCTAAAATCAAAGGTTTTATNTACCATTATTATTTGAAAAANTTTGTGAGAATTAAAAAGAAAATTTTGAGATAAAATTTACTTATTCGTAGTTTCTAATTCTTTTTCTTGTAGATAACTAGCAAAACCTTTTACCCAGTCGTCATTATCATTTAAACTAGGTATTAATTTTACATATTCTCCACCATTCGCTTCAAAATCTTCATGGTTTTCAACTGCTATTTCTTCNAAAGTTTCAAGGCAATCAGCAGTAAATGAAGGGCAAGCAACAGAGACTTTCTTAATTCCTTTTTCAGCTAAATCTTCTAAAACGTCTACAATATTTGGTTGGATCCATTGTTCAGGGCCAAAAGTACTTTGGTAACAAACTTTAAATGGTTTGTCTGGATCTAAAATTTCTGCAAGTTTCATAATAGTTTTTACACAATGTGATTTGTAACAAAATTCATTATTTGTACTTTCTTTTTCACAGCAATTATCTATTTTCTGGCAGTGTGATTCTGAAAGATCAGCTTTTGTAAGATGTCTTACAGGCAAACCGTGAAAACTAAATAATAAATATTCACTATTTTTATATTCTTCAGATTCAATAATGCTTTTAGCTAAAGATTTTAAGTAAAATTCTTCATTGTAATAATGCTCAACCTTTACCAATTCTGGATGATAATTTTCTGANTCTAAAACTCTTTCTATCTCTCTNAAGGTAGAACCTGAAGTTGCTTCAGCATATTGTGGGAACATAGATACTAAAAAAACTTTTTCAGTCCCTTTAGATTTTAAATTTTTTATTGCACTTTCTATTGATGGGTTTCCATATCTCATCCCAATCTCGATATTCCCATTGGTAAACTTTTTTAGTTTTTCAGTAAATTTAATTGTATTTGTAAGAAGAGGAGATCCTTCCTCTGTCCAAATACTTTGATATTTATCTTGAATTTTAGCAGGCCTAAAAGGAACAACAATTAAGTTTACAATCATCCATCTTAGAACTGATGCGATTTTGTTTTTTACAACATTTAANCCTGTAGATAACTCAGGTGCTTTTGTAGATGGATAATCCAGCATATCTGGATCAGATAAAAATTCCTTTAAGTATTTCCTCAATGCAGGNATGGTAGGTTCATCAGGTGTNCCTGTATTAAGAATTAAATAACCATTTTTTGTTTCAGCTACCATAATCTCCTATTTTTATTAATCAAAATTTGAATAAAAAAATACATAAGAAAATGAGTTAATTTTTTTATGAATTCTCTTCTANTAAATAGAATATCATCAGGAAAGCAAAAAGTTTAACTATAAAAGTGGGCTATTTTTGTNCAAANAGNATAATTTAGTAATTGTTATATATATGATTCATTAAAATGATCCTAATATTGATTTAATAAAACTATCTATCTTTAAAAAAANATTAAGNTTTGAGAACTAAATATTNACTTTATCCCAANTTATTCCAGCTTCTTTAGAAAACTTCATAACTTCNGTATATGANGGCTTAAATTTGTCTCTAGGAATATGTTCAACTAAAATTTGAGCATTTGGACAAATATCTTGCATTCTCTTTAAGAAATAAATTTGATCCATCATTCCATGTCCAAGATATTCTTCTTCTAATTGAAATAATAATGAATCAATAACCTTAAAGTCTTTTAGATCTGCACTGATTGTATATTCTCCCAGAAGNGTGAAAAATTCTTCTAAAAATTCTCTTGTATTATAAGCTTCTTTTAGAGAAGAAAGGAAATTAACNGGGTCTTGATTAAACTTTAGATTTTTAGAACCTACTGCATCAAAAAAATCTTTGACTTTTTTAGCTGAGTAAACTGGTGATACATACCCTCCTTCTAAAATCAGTAACATTCCTTCTGATTCNGCTACTTTACAAATTTGTTTNGTTGAATCAACTAGTCTGTCAAATACTTTATTTGTATGATTTTCTGGATGTGGTAACCATGCTCCATTTTCATTAACGCTTCCTGGNCTCAAATANGTNCTTGGGCAACCTAGNTTTACTGATATTTCACACATTTGTTCTACAAATGAAATTGTTTTTTTTCTGATATTTTCATCTGGACTTACTAAACCGCCACCGTAAGTTCCTCTTGAATTTCCAATTAGTACTGAATTATTTTGAAATCTTGATTTGATTTCATTTATATTTTTTTCTGAGTANACAGTAGGATCTGATATAACAATATTGTGTACTGTATAACCNATNTCAGCAACTTCCTTTAGATCNTCATTTGTGTATGTTAGTACATCAAATTCATGTGGTATATTCCCACTATATCCAGCCCCTGTTGTCCCAATCATTGATGCGGCGCCTAGGTACATGTTTCTCCTTTAATTTCAAATATACTAATTAGTAAAAATTATTTCACATATTAAATCTTAGTCAATGAAATATAACTTTCTTGTTAAATCTAACTGGCAAACTGTTTAGATTTACCAGAATAAATTGACCTAAGGACTTTCTGATTCCTTGAAAGAATCACTATCAATGTAAATAATATTCCTTGAGCTGCGATTGAAAATCCAGGGTCTATAAAATCTGCAGAAAGCCCATTTAGAAAGTTAAATAATGCCATGCTTCCACCAATATACATTGCATATACACCTGCTATTCTTCCTCTAGTATAATCTGGGGAAATCAATTGAATAATAGTGTGAGATATAATCATAAACCCAGCCTGTCCAACACCCATTAGCATGGTTGCAAATAATGACAGATATAAATTAGTAGATAATCCTAGTATTACAGGAGCTATTCCGCTTAAGACTGCAAAAATATAGAAAATTCTACCNTTTAATTTTTCGTCACTTGTCCCAGCAAGGAAAAGAGACGCTATTAATGAGCCAACACCAACGAACATCATAAGAAAGCTTACAGCTAGTCCTTCCTCACCTAATTTGTTGACTGAAAAGTATGGTAAAACAGATTCAAATGACATTGTCAGCATACAATGAAAAGTTGTTAACCCTATTATGATTAAAATCGGCTTATTAGTGTGCACAAATTTTAAGCCTTCAGTAAACCCTTCGATGAATGATTCAGAGTTAACTTTTCCTGTTGAAGGATTTTTAATCATTAAAGCAAAAAGAAAGCTTAAAGCATAAAACCCTGTGCAAATAAAAAATGCTATATCNGTCCCATTTATAGAATTTTCATTCTTACCTATGTAATTTAGAAAAGGAGCAACTGCTAGTGGGCCAAGTAGTCTAGTTGCATGAACTGTGGACATATTTAAAGCAACTGCATTTAGCAGTTTTTCTTTTGGAACTATGTTTGGAACTAATGCTTGACCTGATGGCATTTGAGCAGCTCTAGCTGATCCTTGAAGAAAAGCCAAAAAGACTAAATGCCAAGGTAATATCAAGTCCATAAAATATAAAATCCCTAGTCCTAAATTATGAATAAAATTAATAAAGAACATTAATTGTAAGATTCTTCTTCTTTGAAATTTATCAGCTAGATAACCTATAAATGGATTTACTATTACCATTGGTATCATAGCGGCAAAAGTAACTAAGCCAACAAGCATGCTACTATCAGAAATTTGGTAAACTACCCAGCCCCTGACTACGATTAAGGCCCAATGTGAAGACCCTGCAAACAAACCTGCTAACCACATTCTAAAAAAATCTGGATATTTTAAAGATGCAAAATAATTAATTCGTTTTTCTTCAGAAGATTTATTAATAGGATTACTCAATAGTTACATCTTTGTTAGGTATAATCGAAACTCTACTATCAATTATTAAAACAAACAATAAGTATTTGAAGTTTTTATTCAAAAAAAATATATGAATGATACCCAAAAAAACATTTAGATAATCGTGTNTTTCTATTTCTGATTTATCAAGAAAATGGTACCCCCACAAGGATTCGAACCTTGGACCTTATCCTTAAGAGGGATCTGCTCTAGCCACTGAGCTATGGGGGCAC
>PASM01000032.1 GCA_002711965.1 Chloroflexota bacterium
ATTTTGAAGTTACGGGTGGATTTACGGGAAGTGCTGCAATTCCAGATATTATTAATGGATCAAATCTTAATACAACTGCTGGTGTTTCAACCTTTAGTCATATTAGTGTAGGACATGTTGTAGGAGTATCTACTATTGCTATTGGAACTGCTTTTGAAAATGTAGTTGCTGATATTGATGCACAGTTAAGTACAGCATTAGTTAATAAAGTTGGTATTGGAACAACTGCAATTAGTGGTAAATTGCATGTAGAGGGTAATGCTTCTATTAAAAATCTAGGTATCGGAACTCACACTCCAAGATGTGCTGTTGATTTCCAAGATGCTGGTAGTGGAGGAGCAACAAGTTATATGCGTCCACCAAAAGTTACAACTACAATAAGAGATACTTTACCAACTGTCGCAGGTGCGTTCATTTATAACGAAACAACTAATAAGTTGCAAGTTTATAATGGAAGCAGTTGGGTTGATTTACACTAAGGAGTACTTATAGATGTCAATTGGATTTTCAACTTATTTGCTCTCTGAAGAAGAGCTAAAACTTGGTGAAGAGTTCGGTAAGGCATATTGGAGTGGGAATCATAAATTTGGTGTAATTAATAATTCAGCACCTGATGAAATAAAAAACTATCAAATTAAAGCAAAAGATGGTAAGTGCTGGAAAAAAGTACATTTAGAATTGATGGGTAGTGGTTCTCATACTTCTAGTGTACCAATTAGGCAAATTTCATGTAAGAATGAGAGAGCTCATAGTGAAACTACAGGTTGTTATGAATTAACTAAAACAGAAGCAGATACTCTAAAAAGTCATCCTGATATTGAATGGGTTCAGTTAGATCCTGAGTTTCATGAAGAAGCTAGAATACCTGTTGAAGTGCATTCAATTAATAGATTTGGTAAGAATGTAAAAAATTATAGGAATTTAAGTAAAGAAAATAATACTCCATCTACACCAACTGAGGTTGCAAATTCTTTAATTGCTGTCTCTGGTTCTCCTAATTGGATAAAAGTATCAGATAGTCATCCAAATACTCCTGCAATGAATTATTGGGGTGTAATTTGTCAAGATTTGAAGGATTATGCTGTATATCCATCTGCTCCTGCAAATGCTAATGATCAAGATCCTTTAAGAGAATCTATACAAACGGTTTCAAATGCTGTTACTTGCTCATCTGCAGGTCATTATCAATTACAAGTGTGGGCTGATGGTGAATGGGCAGGTTGTATGGTTGAAAATGTTGCAACTGGATTTAAATTAGAAAATAATGATAGTAAATTTAGAACTCTAGATTTAGATGAGAGAGGTAGAGGGCATTTTCATGAGATTATAAATCTTGGATACCTATCAGCGTCTACACAATTGCAGATAACATGTAAAGTAAGAAATGGTACTTCTACTGATCCAAATAAAAGAAATTGGGCTAATAATCCTGGTGGAATTGGTTGGAAACTACTTCATTTAGGATTTGTAACTACAGAACTTCAAGGTGGTGCATTTCCTTCTCAACCATTAACTCATGCTTTTCCTAGTGGTACATCTGCTTCAATTCCTAGTTCTGAAGATAATAGAACCAATTATGGTCCATTAAGAATGTCTACGGCTGGTACTAATCCTTGGTCTTCAGATGCAAATGCTATAGTAAACAGTGATGTTACATATGATAATGATGGAACTGATATTGATTTAATTATTGTTGATACTGGTACTTGGACTGGTCATCCAGAATTTTGTACTAATGATAAAGATCCCCAAAACTTCATTCCAGGTAATGTTTTATCTAGATCTGGAAAATCTGGTGTTTTAGATTTAGCGTTGGATGCTCCATATTATCTTGATCCTGAATGGTTTGATGCAGATCCTTCTAGTAGGCTAATAACTAGATGGGATGGAACAATAGTCCCAGATGAAACTACTGCAAGAAATTGGTGGTATAGTTCAGTGCTTAGATCATCTACTTTTAATGCTGTCAGTACAGCTGCAGGTACTGGTGCGTTTAGTATAACTATTCCATCAAATTATACAAGAGCAAATAATTGTGGAACTGATACTACACTTCCTACTGTGAATGATCATGGAACTAAGTGTGGTGGTGTTGCATATGGTAAGAATTTTGGAAAAGCGTTCAATTGTAATAAATGGGCAATATGTGCTATTGATATGTCCACCAAAGTGCCTACAGAAAGTGGTTGGACGATGCAAAAAATATTTCATAAGACTAAACCAAATAATCCTAAGTTTAGTGGAAATTCTATAAAAAATCCAACTGTTTCTAGTAATAGTTGGGGATATGGTAGTGCTTATGTTGGATTTTTTGTATCTGGAATGGAAAGAGTTAAGTATAATTATCAAGGAACAGAGGCATCATTTCCAAATAGACCTACTACGGATGTTTATGGAAATAGTTATAGTCAATATCCAGATGGACCTGGAAGTGGGTTTGATTACAATTCTTATTCAAATCCTTGGGTTACTAATCTACCAGCATTTATTAGAACCTCTAGTAGAAATGCACTTGTATCAACTGGATTTTATGCTTTTGGATATTATTGGAGAATGTCTCCACATCTTAGAGCAGAGAATACTGAGGAGCCCCGTGAAGGATTTGCAGCAGAATATAATGCTGCATTAGAATCTGTTAATAGTGGAATTCATTTTTGTAATTCTGCAGGAAATGATCAGAATTATTTTGTAACTAAAGATGATCCTAATTATGATAATTGGATAGCAAGACTTGATTCTGATGGAACAACTGAGAAAGGTGTAGCAGGTGATGAATCAAGTCATCACAGAGTATATCCCAATCGTTCAAGTTATCCATCACAACTTGCATATGACGCAACTGGATTAAACACTATCTTATCTGTAGGTGCAATGGATGATAGATATAATTCAAATTATCCATTTAGTGATCATAGTGCAGATCCAAAAAATGATAGTGGAACTGTAGATTCTAATTTTACAGGTGATAAGTTAGAATCTATGGCGATGGGAGGTCCAAGAGGAAATCCTTCAACTTTAGATTTTGGAGGTACTGTTAATTATGAAGATTATCCATTTTGGAAAGATAGATTTAGTGGATGGTATTTTGGTCGTAAAATGACTGATGGTGGATTTTATAGTTGTAAAGGATCTGCTGTAGACTTTTTTGCACCTGCTGATGGTATGTTATCAGCTTGTGGGAGTTCAAATTCAATTGTCTCCAATGATAACAGGTATGTTACTAGAAATGATGATATTCCTGCAAGTTGGAGCTCTTCATCTCAAGCATATCTTGATGGTTGGTTTGATGGTACTTCTTCTGCTTGCCCAGCTCTTGCTGGTACTATTGCATGTGTTCTACAACAAAATAGGCACACATCACCAGTTCATCTTAAATCATATTTAAAGTCTAATACTCCAGATGCAACTAGTTTCTTTAATGGATATAAACCATCTAGTAGTAATCCAAATGATCCATTATGGTTACTTGGAAATTCTAATATGGGTGATCCTATTAAAGTAATTAAAGAGGTAACTACACATATAAACACTCCCAATCCTTGTTATACAGTAGATAGTGGAATTGATGCAACTAGAAATTTAAATGAAAGATTTACTATAACTTCAGAATCTGGTGTTACTATGATGATTAGGGGTATTAGGGAATTTTCAGCATCAGATGTTAGTGTTCCTGTTTCTCTAAGGGTTGTTGGTGGTGCTGATGCTGGTGCTAGATATTATCCAGTTTATCCTACTAACGATATGACCTCAGCTGAGCGTGGTAATATCAAGTTTAGGATTAAATCGGGATCAAATGATCAAATTCTTGAAGTTTCTAATGATGGTGGATCTACTTATACTTACTTTAGTATAAGAGTTGTCAATGGTAACTTTGTTATTTCTAGGCAAGGTTTAGTATATTATTATTTAAATGTTGCTGATGATGTTACTTTACCTGAAGATACAACTCCAACTTATATTCTAACTACTAATTTATTGACTGTTAATGAAGGTTCACAACTTATTACTACTGTTCAAACCACTTATGTTGCTGAGAATACTACTTTATATTGGAGTTTATCTGGAACTGGTATAACTTCTGGTGATTTTTCATCAGGTTCTCTAACTGGACAGGTATCTATTGCTGCTAATGGAAATGCTGTTTTCAATCATACTCTTGCTAATGATTTAAGTACAGAGGGAACAGAGACTATTAATATTAAGTTATTTACAGATGCTTCTAGAAATACTCAGGTTGCCACAGCCAATGTTAATATTAATGATACATCTAAAGGTGCAACTTATTCAATAGCACCTGATGAATTAAGTATTAATGAAGGAGAAACTGTCAGATATACACTTACAACAACTAATGTTGCTAATGGAACAGTCTTATATACAGATTTAACTGGTATATCTGCCAATGACCTTTCATCTGGTCAACTACAATCATCTTGGTCTGTATTTGATAATACATTCTTTAGTGATTATACTCTAGCAGAAGATTCTACGACAGAAGGAAATGAAGTAATTACTTTCAAAGTATATACTGATTCTGCTAGAACAAATGAAGTAGCATCAAATAGTAGTCTTACTGTTGTTGATACATCTGTGGAGAGCTCTCCATCATATAGTTTGAGTTGCACACCAACAGGTTCTGTTAATGAGGGTTCTAATATAGTAGCCACTGTTGCTACAACTAATGTTACTACAGGAACTGTTCTTTATTGGGAAATATCTGGAACTAATATAACAGGTGCTGATTTCACTACATCATTAACTGGATCATCATCAGTTAATAGTTCTGGTAATGCAGTTTGGACAAATACATTAGCGAATGATGTAACTACTGAAGGAGATGAGACATTTAATCTAAAAGTATATACGGATTCAGGTAGAACAAATCAGGTTGCTAGTACTTGGACACAGGTTATAAAGGATACTTCATTAGGTATTACTTATGGAATAGCAGCAGCAAAGACTTCTTACAATGAAGGTGAGACTATGTATGCTGCTGTCTCTACTACTAATGCTTCAGTAGGATCTACTCTTTATTGGAAGATAGATCCAATATCTAATACTTTAAATGCCAGTGATTTTAGTGGTGGATTAGAAGGGTCAGGAACTCTTGATAGTAATGGGCAATTTACTTTCACTCGTGTAATATCTAACGATACTACCACAGAAGGAAATGAGACATTTACATTAAAATTATACACAGATTCTTCAAGATCAAATTTAGTTGCAACTTCTTCTACAATTACTATTGTTGATACTTCTGTAGATGCTCCTACTTATACTATATCTGCTTCACCTACCAGTGTTAATGAAGGTTCTAGTTTTACAACTACAGTTACGACAACTAATGTTCCAGAAAATACAACTTTATATTGGGCATTAAGTGGATCTAATGTTGATGCTTCTGATTTCTCTTCAGGTTCATTGACTGGATCTGGAACTATAACGAGTAATTCATTTAATTTCTCACATACACTTGATGAAGATGTTACTACTGAAGGAGCAGAGACTGTTAATATCAAATTATATTCAGATTCTGGAAGAACAGTTCAAGTAGGATCTACTGTAGATGTTACTATTAATGATACATCACAAACTCCTGCAGTTCCCTCATATTCTATTACACCATCTAAGACTTCTATTAATGAAGGAGAAACCCTTACAACCACAGTTACTACAAGTAATGTTTCTCAAGGAACTACTTTATATTGGACTTTAGATCAACATACTGGAAATGTAACTGTTTCTGATTTTTCTTCAGGTTCTTGGACTGGTGATGATACTATATCAAATAATACTATTACTTTCTCTCATACTATTGCTGCTGACGCAACAACAGAAGGAGAAGAAAAATTTGCAATTAAATTATATACTGATTCTGGTCTTTCTAATAATGTAGCAAATACACCTACAATCACAATTAATGATACATCTCAACCATCAGGATCACCCACATATGTGCTTTCAGCAAATACTAATCCAATAGATGAAGGTTCATCACTTATAATNACTGCTACAACAACTAATGTTNCAGNAAATACAACATTATATTGGTCATTTAGTGGAACTGGTATAGCTGCTGCTGANTTTATGGAGGGAACATTAGAANGTANTACTNTAATTCCTGCAANTGGANTTAATAATTGGTCAACNANTATAAAANCAGATGCTCTTACTGAAGGAAATGAGACTCTTTTNGTTAAATTNTTCACTGATTCTGCAAGAACAANTCAGGTTGGTAATACNCTTAATGTTACTATTAATGATACATCAACTACACCAACTCCTACNTATGCCTTGAATACTAATGTAAGTCAGATTGATGANGGTGGAGCTTGGACTACAGAAGTTGTTACTGGTAATGTTGCTCAAGGAACAACTTTATANTGGTCATTAAGTGGTACTAATTTAGATGCTTCTGATTTCTCTTCAGGTGCATTGACTGGTGATGATGTTACTGCAGCTAATGGNACATTTNCATTCTCNCATACAACTTCTCTTGATGTAACTACTGAAGGTGATGAAACTGCTGTAATTAAATTATTTACTGATTCNGNAAGAACTAATCAAGTAGCAACTACAAGTGTTCTTATTAAAGATACTTCAGAATCATCAGGAAGNCCTACTTATACTCTTTCTACTACTNCTACCNGATTTAATGAAGGAGATTCATTTACAACTACAGTTACTACAACTGATGTTGCTGAAGGAACTGTTCTTTATTGGGCATTAAGTGGTACTGGNNTATCTGAGGATGACTTTAATCTAGCAGATACTACTACTGGTTCNGGTACTATTACAAGTAATACTTTTACCTTTANTCATACAATTAAAGAAGATGCAATTACTGAAGGTGATGAAGTAATTTCTATTAAATTATACATTAATGCTGATAGAACAATTCAGGTTGGTAATACTCTTGCTGTAACTATCAGGGACAGTTCTCAACCAGGATATTGTATAAGAGTGACAGCACCTANTANTNNNGNATATATANTAACAGGAGCAGATAGAAACGGCACAATTTAGAGAGACTAATGGCTAGTAATCCTACGATAACATTTAAGGAAGGTGATAGAATTAATCTTAATGTAGATGGTGCAACTGGNCATCCATTTTATATTAAAACNACANATACAACAGGATCAGNNGATCAAGTNTCTGGTGTAANTAATAATGGTACTACNGATGGTATGGTTNTATGGCAGACNGTAGGTGGTGATGCTGGTACTTATTATTATAAATGTGGAAATCATGCTGCAATGGGTGGAACNATTGTTATTCAAAGTTCTGCACCATTACCTGGATATAGTATAGATGTAACTGCTNCTNNTNNTGNAGATTATACTCTTNTAGGTAAGGATAGTACTGGTAATGTATCTGGNGATGATATTGATATTACAATAAAGGAAGGTGAGAGAGTTAATTTTTTAGTAGATGCTNCNGGNCATCCATTTTATCTTAAAACNNNAGCANNNTNAGGANCTGGNNATCAAATATCTGGTGTAACTGGTCAAGGANTAGCAAATGGTGTTGTCTATTGGACTGCACCTGCTGGTAGTACAGGAACATATTATTATCANTGTNNTNATCACGCTGNNATGNGTGGTAAGTTAATAGTAACATCATCTAATACTNCTGAAGATCCTTCTTATAGTGATAANACCTCAAATGGAGGACCATTAACAANGCATNCTTCNGNTTNTNTANATATTGAGAAAGCAGGACCATATTTNACTGGAAGTGTTCCTATTAAGTTNAGTCAGATGAGGAGNTATTTCAAAGAAAAAACTACTGGATCAGTATCAGCAANAGAACTTAAAAGAAATATTAATGATCTTGAAAGAAATCCTATTGTCCCAGATTCTACAGAAAACAGTAATGTAACACCTATTGCTGGATTTAATTGGAAGACAAGTCAATTTAGAGGATCAGTAAAAAGATATTATGCAACCACAAATAATACAGGTGGAGGTACTGGAGGTGCTATTTCTCAATTAAGTATGGGTAGATTTAGTGGTGNTAATGGAGCAGATTGGAGTAATGGTGGTACACAGGGAGTAGATAGTATTAATCAACTTGATGGTAATGTTGCAAGAAATNTTCAGAAGCACATTTACATTACTAAAACAGTATATTCTGGTGATATGGGTACTGATGGATTTCATAGTGATCAAGGTAATGGTAAGGATAAAGTACCTGCTGCTAGGTTAATACCAAGCGAACCAAATAATGCAGCAGTTCCAGCACATAATGTTAGAATATATGTTGAGGATAGTGGAGCAATTTATGGATCTGCTGGTTTAGGTGGATATGATCCAAATGGTGGATATACAAATGGTGTTCCTAAGAAATCTGCTCCAGGTAAAGATGGTGGAGTAGCATTAAAAATATTTCATACTGGAAGTCAAACTGATATTTACCTAAAGAATAACGCTAAAGTCTGGGGTGGCGGTGGCGGTGGTGAACAAGGCACTATGGGAGAACTTATTGGTTCTTCTATGGAAGATATGAAACATAATTGTGTTAAAAATTATGTTGTAAATAGTGGATGTGGACAAGAACCAACTTGTAATGCTGGTGATACCTTAGTTCCAGGTTCTGTTGAAAGTACTGGACCTTGTGGACCTGAAGGAGAAGAACAAACAAAGACAGGTGTTTGTCAAAATATTGTAAAATCTACTGAACCAATTCAAGGTATAGGTGGTAGAGGTGGAGATGGTGCTGGATGGAGGTATACCAACCCTAATCCTTTTGGAGGTCCTCAAGAAGAAACTGAAGGTGGTGATGGTACAGAACCTCAGTGTGGAGTTTGTCCTGAAGGAACTAATTTACAGGGTGGAAGTTGTTCTAGTGCAGGTGGTAAAGGTGGTGATGGTGGAGATTGGGGAAAAGATGGTCAACCAACAGCACCGTTAGATGCTGCACCATTACAAGATGCTGGTAAAGGTGGTGCTGCTATTTGTGGATTAAATCCTGATACTGGAGCAAAGAATTGGGTAATAGGTGGAACAATATCAGATAATACATTAAAAGGAAAATATACAGGAGATTGTATCGGTGGTGGAGCTCCAATACCACCAGTACCATCACCTGCAACGGTTACTGTAAGTAAACCACATTATGTGAGATTTGGAGATGATGCTGGTAATGGTACTGATGGATATGGTGCAGATGGAGCAGCAAATCTACTTGTAACAGCACCACCTGATAGTTCTGATGGTAATATTTGTAATTTCAGAATTAAATATACTTGGAATGATAGAGAAGGATTGGGTGTTCATATGAGTGGAATGGAAGTTGCTGGTAGAATATTCAGACTACCATCAAAAACTTGGTATCTTTCTTATAATAACCCTAACAAATCACCAGGAATGGAAAATAACTGGTCACAGTATATGAAAGTGTATGCAATCTTCCCTGGTGATGCTAATTATATGGATAGTGAGGATATTGAATATAATAGGTATCCACATGAAACATTAGCTGATGAGGTACATACACTCAGATATAGATTTTCTATTCCTAGAAATAATAGCCAATCATTTAGATTAGTTGCACAGGCAGATAATCAGGCAACATTTGCACTGGGAAAAGTTGGAGAATCAACTAGAGAAATAGGTAGGATTGCAGAATTTAGTAATCCTGGTGAAGGTGGTGATGTACTCGATTTAACATTCCCTGCTAATGATTCAAGATTTCAAGGAGGTCATGATTATAATTTAGATGTTACTATAAAGAACTCTAAGTTCCCTGCTGGACAGGAACCAGTAGAAGGTGCAAATGATGATTGGGCATATAATCCAGGTGGAGTTGCTTTTGTTATGATGAAGGGTAATTGGCCATCATGGGATGATAGATTTGAGGATGATGACGATGATGGTTATCCCGATTATATGGTATCTTCTAGAAGAACAAATAATCTTAGATATGAGAGAACTGGATCTACCATACAAAACTTTGATTTACCACAAGGAGCTTATCCTATTGAATGGGGTGGACTGAATTCTAGAAATGTTGATGCTGGTAAGAATTATCCTAATGCTTCTAGGATGCAATTCCAACAAGGAAAAGAAATACAATTATTAGATGATGATAGTACTGATGCTAATGGTAGATTTGAAATATTACATGAAAGTCAAGATGTCATATATCTAGGTGCTGCTTTATCTTGGTCTACTGATGATGAGAATACATTAACAGCAACAGCAACACCTAATGATCCTACATTCCAATTTGCTGGAAAGACTGGATCTGATAATGTAGAACCAATGGCATCAACGAAATATAAATTCACTGCTATAGGACCTGGTGGTGCTGATATAGAAGAAAGAAATATAATGTAACTTGACAGTGAACTAGATTTTTAGTATACTATTATTATGAAATTTACTCTTGCAATAGGAAACCCTCCTTATGGTGTAGGAGGGAATCTTGCTATAAAGATATTAAATAAAACTTCCGAGATCACAGATGATATTAGGTTTGTATTACCTACATCTATGAGGAAACCTTCTTGTCAGAATAAGATTAAACCATATCTCCATTGTGAAGTTGATGATGATCTAGACAGTGCTACTTTTCCTGGTGGAATCAATGCTGTAAAACAGTATTGGAAAGTAAAAAACACATCGAGATTTGAAATAGGAGTGAACGAGATTCCTATGCACACTGAGCATCCAGATTTTGAATTTCTAGATTACAAAGATAGATTTGAAGCAGATGTTTTCGTTGGTGAATATGGATGTGGTCCTAGTGGAGTAGTAAAGACTGAGAACTTTACACATTATGCCAAGGGACATCACTTTTTAAATGTTAGATCACCAGAGGTTATACAGAATCTAGTTGAGTTTGCTCCTAAGTTTAGAGAGGTAGCAACCCAATGTAATGGAAGGTATCACTTTGGTAAGAATGATTTGATTACAACTTATATTCAATGTCTAGATGAAAAAGAACAAGCATAATATAGAGACAGGATCTAATATTGAAAGATCTGATGAAAGAATAAAGGAAACTCAAGAGGTATTCACACCTTCTGAGTTGGTAGAATTAATGATAGATGAGATTGATGTTTCTTTGTTGAAAGATCCTAGCAGCAAATTCATTGATAATTCTGCTGGTAGTGGCAATTTCTTAATTGGACTAAAGGAACGCCTCTGTTTGTTTCATAATGAGAAGCATGTGTTGAATCATATGCTATATGCAGTAGAATTACTAGAGGATAACCACAAGGAACTATGTGGTCGTTTGGGTGTGACAGTTCATCATCCGCACTATGTTTGTGCAGATGCTCTGAAATACGACTATAGTTTCGGTGAACCGATAGGAGTTGAGCAGTTTTTTTAGAACCACTTGACATTCCTTCTGGTTGTGCTACAATTCAAATGTTGAAGCGAACCGATAGGTGTTGAGCAGTTGTTTTGAAATAATTCGACACACACTTGACAACTATTCTGGTTCGTGGCATACTAACTACATACCGATTCGGATTTCGATCTGACGGTGCTTACACTATATCATGGAGTTAATCATGACAAACAACAAAAAAGGATTCGGTTACTACGACTCCTCGCAAGAAGTACAAGGCGAGGAGGGTGATGTAAACATTCCTGCCGAGTATATCGCTCATCCAAAAAATCTTGATGAGTACAAAGAACTTGAAAAAGAGATTTCAAGTTACCACCGCCCAGAATACAAAACAGCAGAGTATTCCCATACAACCATAGCTTCTACTGCGGATTTCAAACTCCGTAAGAATGTAGGACGCAAAAAGGGTAACGATGCTAAAGTTTACTCCATAGTTGAAAAAAACTTGGAGCGTGGTTACAGAATGGGCAAATTACCACCTATAGTTCTAAAAGGTGACGATGGAAAGTTACAGGACTGGTTGGTAAATGGAAACCACAGATGGATGTGGTACTGCAACAACGGTCACTCTTACTTCATTGTTGATGTTTACATCACAAAGGAAGGATTTGCTGATGAGGATGTAGTTGATGAAATAGGACTTCTATTTCAACCACAACCAGACGGAAGCAGTTCTACTAAAGAAGACTACATTGCTCGTGGAAGAGCATGGGTTGATCGTAGAAAGGAGTCTAAAATATCAACTACTCAAGAAGATGTTGATAGTTGGGTTGATGAGTTCGCTGTGAACGAAGCTTCCCGAACAAGAACTGCCATTAAGGAAGCCATTTTTAACAGATCTGTTAAGCATGAGTTTCTTACAAACTACACTAGACCTAATGTTATTCGTTTTTATAACGATTGCAACATTACTATTCTTGATAGTGGAGCTGAGATCAGAGGAACTAAGGTTGATCGCTTATTTGAAGCGAGTCAAGAAGTTTTCATTCGTGACTTCTGGCCAACCTTCGTAGAAAATGCAGCACAAGGTATTACGACAGTTTTACACTTCTATTTGAATACTGCAAACATCAATGATGGTTCTGGTATTCAGTTGTGTATTAACAATCGTATCAAGTCATTGAATGAAATATTCGATAACTTGGATGAGATTACTGAAGGTTCAGGAACTAGACTTCGTGGTTTCCTTAAGTTTGGAACTCGTCCACCTCAAGTGTGTAAAGTGGATGATTACGACAAACCTAACTCTTATAAGGTTCATGAAACAGTACAAGGTAAAGAAGATGCCTTGTATAAGATGACTTATTCTCTCCTTGAGGGAAACTTTAAGAGAGGTGTTGCTTTTAGTTTCCAGCAAGCATCTGATGTTGTTTATCCAGTTCGTAGAACTATAAGCAAATTCAAAAATAAGAAATCTTTTGATGGAACACTCAATAGAGAGTTACAGAGATTGAGAAGTTTGAATTTGATAGAGTTTACTGGATCTGGTTGGTACACACTTATCTAACTGGCACAAGACCCCTTCGGGGGTCTTTTTTTATGCTATAATATATTCAACTGAGAAACATTGATGCCATTACGTCCACACCAAACTGATGCTCTGGA
>PASM01000034.1 GCA_002711965.1 Chloroflexota bacterium
CTGTTCAAATAATTTTTTATCATCAAAATTTTCTAAATTACTCTCTTCAGGAAGAGCTGCAGCACAATTTACCAAAATATCAATTGTTCCGAAAACTTTTTCTATTTTTTCTACAGTTTCCTCAACATCTTTGTTACTTTTTGTGTCACAAATAAAATAATCAATCTTAATATCTGGTGATATTTGTGAAATTTCTTCTTTAGTTTGAGATAATAATTTTTCATTTCTTGCCAAAAGAGCTATATTTACACCTTCTTTTGATAAAGTTATTGCAGTTGCTTTACCAATCCCTCTATTAGAGCCTGTTATTAATGCAACTTTCCCAGAAATTTTCAAATCCATATTTATATTCCCACTAATTTTTTTTCAAAATTCCAGCTTTTATGTTTAGACTTCCAGACATAAAACCTTTACTTTCAAGTTCTATCTCTTTATATCCAATTTTTTGTAACTCTTTTGAAATTTCATCATACTTACTTTTAAATTTTCTAAATTCATTTTTGGGGATTTCAATCAATGCTTTAGAATTATAATGTCTTACTCTGACAATCTTAAATCCTAATTTTCTTAAATATTTTTCTGAGTTAGATACCATAAGTAGAGCCTCTACTGTTACTTTTGTTCCATATGGAAGCCTCGATGATAGGCAAGGAGATGCTGGACGATCCCAGGTTTCTAAATTTCTTTTACTTGCAAATTTTCTTATATCTTTTTTAGTGAATTCATTTTCAATTAATGGTGATCTGACTTTATGAAGATTAGCAGCTTTCATTCCAGGTCGATAATCGCCTTTATCATCTAAATTTGAACCATTTACTACCCATTCAAAACCTAGATCATCGGAAATTTCAACTAAAGTACTATAAAGTTCATTTTTACAAAAGAAACATCTATTAACATCATTCTTAACATAATTTTCATCTTCCATTTCTTTAGTTTCAACTATTTTATGATTCCATCCTTTAGATTTCGCTAGCTTTATAGCATCATCTCTGTCATCTTGGGCAACGCTAGGTGAAAATGACATAACTGCCAATGCATTTTTACCTAATGTTTCATTTGCAACATCCATTAAATAAGAGGAATCTACTCCCCCAGAATATGCAACTATTACACTTTTCATTTCAAAAAGTGTTTTTTTCAACTTATCTTCTAAATTAGAAATTTTTGTAATCATTTAGCAGAATATTAGCGAATTTTTTAAATTATTTCATTCAATAAAGTTATATTTTGGATGTTATTTTAAAAGGATTATGATAAATATATAGAAATTTACATAATAAATCAGGAGTTTATTGTAAGTTTCAGATATTGAGAAGAAGAGGAATAAGATGGAAAAACCTAATGTATATTTTATGGATGCTAGGAGTGAATCACCTGACACTAGCTTGATTAACAAAACTGTGACAGTTTTCGAGGCTGCAGGTTTTGACAAAATGATAAACGAAGGTGATGTAGTCGCTATCAAAATGCATTGTGGCGAATTGGGGTCTAGTGCATATATTAGACCTGCATATGTTAGAGCAATTGCAGATAAAATAAAGCAACTAGGCGGAAGGCCATTTGCATGTGACACAACAACTCAAACTTATGGAACATGGGGATCAAGGGTTACTGAGTTAGATTTAATTGAAACTGCTGAAAGAAATGGGTTTTCATCAGCAACATTGGGGTGCCCATTTATATCTGCAGATGGATATGTTGGAACAAGTGATTACAGGGTTGATGTTCCTGAAGGTTACTTATTAAAGGAAGCATATATAGCTCAAGCCATTGCAGCAGCAGATAAAGTAATAGTATTAACTCACTTTAAGGGACACGGAATGGGTGTAATAGGAGGTGCTTTAAAAAATCTTGGTATTGGATGTCAATCAAAAAGGGGAAAATTCAACGTTCACATGGGACGTCATCCAGAATACGGAATTGGAGATTCAACCGTTTTTCATCCAGAAAATTTTAAAGGAAAAGAATCTGACCCTGATTGGGAATTATTAGAAAATTGTTGTCCATTGGGATTATTCAAAGTAACTGATGACGATAAATTATTATGGGAAAGAGAAAAATGTATTAATTGCTTAGGTTGTGGGAGCTGGATGAATCCTAGAGGAATCTTTGAACCTAATTTAGCAAACTTTGACGCTACTGATATTGCTATTGCTGACGCAGCTTTAGGTGTAATAAAAGCAGTAGGGAAAGAAAATATAGGTTTTATAAATGTAGCAGTTGATGTCTCTCCAAAATGTGATTGTGCAGGGTTCTCTGATCTGCCTTTAGTTCCTCACTTAGGAGTTTTTGCATCTAAAGACCCTGTTGCTATAGATCAAGCTTGTGTTAACGCTGCTATGCATGCACCTGGAACACCTGGATCTCTTGCAGAAGAAATGGGAATTGACGCACCAGGAGAAAGAAAATTTGATTTGGGCGGAGGAGCAATTGAAGGATTAAGTGAACAAACTACAATAAATACTGCAGTAGTAAATGGTTTGGGAAGTAGAGATCATGAAATAGTTCATGCTCAACCGCTAGGGAGAGATAGATTTGCATTCCCTCCTGATCCAAGACCAACTAAAGTTAGATTTGAAAAAATGTTTGAAAAATTTCAACCTTTTCCATTTGATAGACATGATGGACGTGGTTACAAAAGACTTGATAAAGTAGATATTGATGCAGTGAAGGGTGACAACATAACGGTAGATCCTCATTCACATCAAGATGCTGCTTATCATGGAGATGGAGGATGGCATCCTGGAGACGATGATCCTAGTTATCACCCTAAGGATAATGGTTCAAATAATGGCAAGTCATCTAAAGATTCAAAAGTAAAAAAAGATTAAAAATCATAGGAGAAAAAAATGGGAAGAGCTCAAGATTTGTTAGAAAAAGCAATGCAAAATATTAAAGAATTATCTAATAATGCAGACTTCTCAGAAAGATGTAATGACGGGCTAAGTAGATTAGATATACAAAAAGACAAATTCTTTTTTCAATCTTTAGCAGGTCTGCCTTCAGCAAATAAGTTATTCAAGGCTACTGAAAAAATGATTTCAGATCCAAATGATACAAATATGAATGAAATTGAAACAGTCATTCAAGAAATAGACGATAAAGCTGATGCTCCAGGCACAGTCTTAACCTAGTGAGTAATATTTTAGTTACAGGTGGCGCTGGAAGCATGGGGCGGCTAGTCTCCGAAAGTCTTATTAGCAAAGGTCATTTTGTTAATATATTTGATATCCCTTCAGCAAATTATGATGGATTCGAATCTTTAAAAACTAAAATATTTAAAGGCGACTTAAATGATGAATCTGTAATAGATGCTCTTAAAAACATTGATACTATAATACATTTAGCTGCAATTTTACCTCCTACTGCAAATACAAATCTAGAGCTTACTAAAAGAGTGAATGTTGATGGAACTAACAATCTTTTAGAAAAAATCAAAAAAATAAATCCAAATGTACATTTGATTTTTAGTTCATCTGTAAGTGTGTATGGAAAAAATACTAATAATACACTAATTGATATAAGTTCATCAGTTAATCCAGATGATAATTATGCTCAAACCAAATATGATAGTGAAGTTTTAGTTGACACATCTTCTGTAAAAACTACTATCCTAAGAATTTCTGGAGTTTCTATACCAATTTTTCAAGAGCCACCATCAGAATGGCCATTTTTACCTAATCAACATATAGAATTCGTTCATAGGGATGATGTAGTAACTTCAATATGTAACTCAGTAGGAAACGAAGAATCCTATAATAAAATATTTAATATTTCCGGAGGTGAAACATGGCAAATAACTGGGGAAAAATATGTGAAAGATTATTTTGAAATTTTAGAAGTTGGTATGGAAAATGCAATTTATCAAAAAGACGAAGGGCATTTTTCATGGTATGAATCAAAAAAATCAAATAAAATATTACAATATCAAAACAATACTTATGAAAATTATCTAGAACAGATTAGACAGGATTTAAGTAAATTAATGGGAGAATGATTTGAAAAAAATAGAACAAACTTATGGATACGATGATGTAGCTATAGTCCCTGGAGAAATAACTCTAAATCCTGAATTGGTAGAAACTAAAACAAAAATAGGCGAATTAGAACTTGATGTACCAGTACTTGCTTCAGCAATGGATAGCGTAGTAGATCCTAATTTTGCACAAGAATTATCAAGTCTAGGAGCAGCAGGTGTCATAAATTTAGACGGAATTCACGTCAGATATGAAGACACTGAAGAAATATACCAAGAAATCATATCTACTCCTCAAAAAGATGTAACTTCTCTTTTACAAAAAATTTACAATGCTCCAATGAAAGAAAATTTAATTGGAGAAGTAGTAAAAAAGATTAAAGAATCAGGAGGCATGTGCTTTGCTTCATTTATTCCTGCCTCTACTAAAAGATTTGCTCCTATTGCAGTTGAAGCTGGATGCGATGCTGTTGTTGTTCAGTCAACCGTAACAACTGCTAGACATAATTCAAAAAGCTTAGAAGGTCTAATTCTATCAAAATTAGTCGAGTCCCTAAATGTTCCTATTATTGTTGGAAATACAGTAACTTATAATGTCACCAGAGAGCTAATGGAACAAGGTGTTCATGGTATTTTAGTAGGCGTAGGACCAGGTTCAGCATGTACAAGTAGAGAAGTTCTAGGTGTTGGTGTCCCGCAAATTTCAGCAACTCTCGAATGTTCAAGCGCTAGAGATGATTACTTCAAATTGACTGGTAGATACGTTTCTATAATTACTGATGGCGGAATCAGAACAGGTGGTGAATTATGCAAATCTTTTGTTGCAGGAGCTGATACTGTGATGATTGGATCTCCATTCTCAAAAACATTTGAGTCTCCAGCAAAAGGAAATCATTGGGGAATGGCGACTCCACATGGATCTCTTCCAAGAGGAACAAGAATAGTAAATAATCAAGAATATAGTATAAAAGAATTATTATTTGGACCATCTTCAAAAACAGATGGGACAAGAAACTTAGTGGGAGCGTTGAGAGTATGCATGGGAATGATTGGAGCAGAAGACATTATTTCAATGCATGATGCAACTTTAATATATGCTCCAACTATTAAAACAGAAGGTAAAAGCTATCAGCTATCTGGATTAGGTTCGTAAATTTGGAATATAAAGCTCAAAGAGGAACGCTAGACATTCTTCCAAAAGATGAAAATCTTTGGAATTATGTTCAGGAACAATGTTTTTCAGTTTCAAAATCATTTGGTTACAGATATATAGAAACCCCTATATTTGAAGATTCAAAAATATTTGAAAGAACTGTTGGTGAAGATACAGATATAGTTGAAAAAGAAATGTATACATTTACTGACAAAGGTGGAGACAATGTTAGCCTAAGACCTGAAAATACTGCTGGTGTTTGCAGAGCATTTATTGAAAATGGATTACATAATGAAACCCTTCCTGCAAGGCTATTCTATTACGGGCCTATGTTTCGATATGAAAGGCCTCAATCAGGAAGATACAGACAATTTCATCAATTTGGAATTGAATGTATTGGGGATAGCTCATTTGATAATGATTTTGAGGTCATAAAATTAGCATGGAATATAATCAAGAGATTTAAAATTCCAAATACTGAACTAAATATTAACTCATTAGGTAATAAGGAAGATAGAGAAGTATATTCATCAAAATTAAAAGAATATTTTTCTAAATATATAAACGACTTACCAAAAGTAGATAAACTCAGATTTGATAGAGCCCCTTTAAGATTATTAGATTCAAAAGAAGAAATAACAATAAAAATATCTCAAGATGCTCCAAAAACATTAGATTACATATCAAATGAAAGTAAAATTCACCATGAAAATGTAATTAATAATTTAGAAGAATTAAGTAAATCAGATGAAGATTTCAAATTCAGAATAAATGACAAATTAGTTAGAGGTTTAGATTATTATAATAAAACTGTTTTTGAATATGTTAGTGATTCTTCTGGACCCCAAGGGGTACTATTAGGAGGCGGCAGATATGATCCATTGATCAAAATCCTTGGAGGTCCTGATACTCCTGCAGTAGGATTTGCAATGGGTATTGAAAGAATTGTAAATGAATTAAAAAAAGTTGAAATTAACAGTAAAAGCGATCTTGATATAGTCATAGTAGTATTAGATGATAATTTTAGAATTAATGCAGAAAAACTTTCTGATTTATTAAGAAATAATCAATTAAAAACTATTATTGCACCTAGAAGATCTATGAAAGGTCAACTTAGATTTGCAAATAATATGAATTCAAAGATTTCAATTATTTTAGGAAAAGATGAAATAAATAATGATTTACTTACAATAAAGTTTCTAAATTCAAAAAAAGATCAAATACAAATTAAAAATAATGATATGGAAAAAATCAAAAGCCTAATTATTTCTGAGGTATAAATGGAAGATTGGATATTAAATAGATTAGATGAAATAAAAAATCGGTTTGGAGAAATCGAGGTCCTTATGACTAAACAAGAAATTGTTTCTAATCAGTCAGAAATGAAAAAACTTTCTAAAGAATATAAAAATTTAGAAAAAATAAATAAGTTATGGGATGAGTACAATAAAACATCTATTGAATTAGAAGAAACAAAAGAGATGATGGATTCAGAAGACAATGAAATCTCTGAGTTAGCAAAATTAGAAAATGATACTTTAAGCAAAAATTTAGAAATACTGTTCAGTGAGTTGAATAAAGAACTAATTCCAAAAGATGCTACTGACGAAGCTGATGCTATAGTTGAAATTAGAGCTGGAACTGGCGGAGATGAAGCAGCTATTTTTGGAAATGATCTGTTAAGAATGTATACAAGATATTCTGAAAATAATAAATGGAAACTAAAAATACTAAGTTCTAATTATAGTGAATTTGGGGGTATCAAAGAAGTTGTTCTAGAAATATCAGGAGAGGGGACTTTTTCAAAACTAAAGCATGAAAGTGGGGTTCATAGGGTTCAAAGAGTTCCAAAGACAGAATCTCAAGGTAGAATTCATACTTCCACTGCAACTGTTGCAGTATTGCCAAAATCAGAGGAAATAGATATAGAAATCAAAGATGATGATATAAGAACCGATGTTTTTCATTCAGGTGGAGCAGGAGGGCAAAATGTCAACAAAGTGGCGACCGCTATAAGATTGACTCATAACCCTTCTGGGATTGTTGTAGCATGTCAAAATGAAAGATCCCAGCTTCAAAATAAAATGCAAGCGATGGAAATACTTAAGTCAAAATTATGGGATTTAGAATTACAAAAACAACAAGATGAAATTTCAAAAGCTAGAAAATCTCAAGTTGGTTCAGGAGGAAGGTCTGAAAAAGTTAGAACATATAATTATCCTCAAAGTAGAATTACAGACCATAGAATAAATGTAACTGTACATAATTTATCAGAATTTATGGATGGCTTAATAGATGAGCTTATAGGACCCCTAATGAAAAATGAGCAGGCTCAAAAAATGTTGTCACAAAATCCTTCTAAATGATCACAATTGGTGAAATCAAGAAAAAAATTATAACTTTATTGAATGATAACAACATTCTAGATTCACAATTTGAAGCAATTTCCATGATTTCATTTTCACTAGGAATCAATAACCAAAAAGCTATAATTGAAAACGATTTAGAGATATCAAATGAAGAAAATAGAACTATAAATAAGCTTCTTGAAAAAAGAATAAATGGCTATCCTTTAGCTTACTTAATAAATGAAAAATATTTTTTTAATGAAAAATTCTTTGTAAATAAAAATGTGCTAATACCTCGGCAAGAGACGGAAGAATTAATTGAATATTTCTTTTCTTTGAATAGTAAAGAATCTATGAAGAATAGAAATATTTTAGATATTGGGACTGGAAGTGGTGTTATTTCAATAATATGTAAAAAGAAATATCCTCATTCTAATTTACTTTCTATTGATAAAAGCCAGGGAGCAATTGAAGTAGCAAAAAAAAATGCTGATATAAAAAATGTTTTCATTCAATTTTTTATTGATAAAATTGAAACTTGCAAAATAGATAATATAGATTTTGTTATTAGCAATCCTCCATATCTAAAACAATCAATATTAAAAAATTTACAAACAGAAGTCTTGAAAGAACCTAAATATGCATTAGATGGTGGAGTTGATGGACTAAAAATCATAAACAAGATTTTTGAATGGGAAAAAAATATCAACAAAAATAAAGCTTTGCAAATAATCATTGAGATTGATGAAAATATTAAGCATGAATCTAAAAAACTAGCTGAAAGTTTTTATCCAAACAAGAAAGTCCAGATTATAGACGATATTGCAAAAAAACCAAGAATTCTATCTATAATATAATTCTATCTCTTTGTGTATTGAGGAGCTTTTCTAGCTTTCTTCAAACCATACTTCTTACTTTCTTTGACCCTTGAGTCTCTAGTAAGTAATCCATGAGATTTAAGTTTTGGTCTTAATTCTTTATCCATCTCACATAATGCTCTTGCAATACCTAGTGAAATAGCCCCTGATTGACCTGAAGCTCCTCCACCATGAATTTTAATTTCAGCAGATATTTTTTCTTTATCAACAATTTTTAAAGGTAGAAGCGCAACATTGACCAAATCATCCATTAATAATACTTCTTTTATGGATTTCCCGTTCACTTGAATTTTTCCATTTGTATTAAATATTTTTACTCTAGCAATTGATGATTTTCTTTTACCTGTTCCGTAATAATATGTTTTTTTTGTTGTCACTCTTTACCTCTTTTTATTTATTCTCAATTTGAGCTTGATGAGGATGTTCACTTCCTGAATAAATTTTTAATCTCTTCAACATCCTTGCTGACAATTTATTCTTTGGAAGCATTCCCTTAACTGCTTTTGTAATAATATATTCTGGTTTTCTATCTATAAGGTTAGAAAAAGTTTTCACTTTAGTACTACCAGGTCTTGTTGAGTGGGTTATATACTCCTTGTCAGAATATTTTTTACCAGTCACTTTTATTTTTGATGAATTAATTAAAATAACAAAATCACCTGTAATATCATTAGGGATATATCCAGGCTTATTCTTCCCCATTAGAATCATAGCAATTTTAGATGCCAAGCGACCTAATGTTTCGCCATCTGCATCAATTAGAACCCAATTTTCTGAGTTATTTTTTTCTTTTATAGAATAGTGTTTTAATTTATTAATCATTTTTTTTTTACTAGGTTTCCATTTTACACTTTTTTTTTACTAATCAACTAGTTCCAATATAGCTATTTCAGCATTGTCACCCTGTCTTGTTCCCAAAGGAACAATTCTTGAGTACCCACCATTTCTTTCTGTAAATTTTTCAGAGACATTTTCAAACAGATGATCAACGACAGCTTTGTTTAAAATAAACTCAGATACTTTTCTTATTGAATTAAAATCTTTGGTTTTAGAAAGAGTTATCATTTTTTCAAGAATTGGTCTTGCTTCTTTTGCTTTAGCTTTAGTCGTTCTTATTCTTCCATGCATTATCGCATCAGAAACTAAATTTCTCAACAAAGCTTTTCTTTGATTGGATGGTCTGCTTAATTTATTTTTAGATAATCTATGTCTCATTTTATCCTCGTATATAACTGAATTATTAACTTTGCGGAAGCATATTTCTTTCTGCTAGAACATCAAATAATTCATCTAAAGATTTCCTTCCAAAATTTCTAATCTTCAACAAATCACCTTCTGGCATTGCAATTACTTCTCCAACTCTATTTATTCCAGCCCTCTTTAGACAATTGAGTGTCCTTGCAGACAGATCTAACGTCTCTACAGGAGTGTTATAAATATCAGGGCTAATACCAAGTCCTGCTGCAGGATTTTGTTCTTCAGCAGCTTGATCAAATTTACTAAATACATAAAAGCTATCCATCAATGTTTCTGATGCTTTTTGTAAAGCAGATTGAGGATCTATTGTTCCATCAGTCCAAATTTCTAAAGTTAATCTTTCCCAGTCAGATCTTTGGCCAACTCTTGTAGGTTGAACTGAAAAATTTGCCTTTTTGATAGGAGTAAAGACTGAGTCTATTGGCAATATTCCAATATTGGAATCAAATTCGTCAGATGCTCTTCTATAACCTTGTCCTTGCTCTACACTAAATTCTACAGATAAATGGGCATCAGGGGAATCTAAAGTTGCTAAATGATGGCCCGGATTAACAATTTCAAAATCAGCAGTAGCCATTATATCTCCTGCCTTAACTTCACCTTCTCCATCAACTTCAAGCCTAAGACGACCTGTTCTGTCAGATAAAGATCTTAATCGTATTCCTTTGGCATTCATCAAAAATTCATTTACTTCTTCTCTCATACCCTTGAGTGTTGAGTATTCATGTTGAATTCCTTCAATTTTAACCCAGTTTATTGCTGTACCAGGAAGTGCTGATAATAGAGCTCTTCTTAAAGGGTTACCCAAGGTTACTCCCCAGCCTTTATCAAGAGGTTCTGCTATGAATTTCCCATAGGTTTCACCGCCCTCTATCATTCTGATAGAAAGTTCAGGAACCTCAGGTTCAGAAACAGAAATATTGTCAATTGGCGATAAACCAAATTGTTTTTCTAACATTTATTACCTCCTTGAATAGTATTCAACTATTTGCCTAGTATCAATCTCAAGCTCAGCGTCAGAAGCAGATGGAAGATTGTTTATTTGTACAGAAAGTGCTGCTTTATCGAAAGATAACCATTTAGCACATTGATTGTTTTTAATATTTTCACTTGCTATTTGAAATAAGCTAGAATTTTTAGATTTTTCTTTCCAAGTAATCTTATCTCCCTGCTTAATTTCATATGAAGGAATATTTACTTTTTTATCATTGATCAAAAAGTGGCCATGATTGACTGCTTGTCTTGATTGCCTTCTTGTGTTAAACATTCCTGTTCTAAACATCACATTATCAAATCTTTTTTCAAGTAATATTAGAAGTTCATCACCAGTTGAACCTTCTATATTTGATGCTTTATCATAATAATTTCTAAATTGACGTTCAAGAATTCCATATAAAAATCTTGCTTTTTGCTTTTCTCTCAATTGTAGACCGTATGGAGACAGCCTTCTTCTTGGAGACATTCTGTTTTTTCCAGGTTTTGTAGCCATTTCTAAGCCTAAAAACCTCATTTTTTTGTTAACTGGACCTGTATATCTAGCCATAAAATTTCCCGTTCTAAATTATGTTTAAACTCTTCTTTTCTTTGGAGGCCTGCATCCATTATGCGGAACAGGAGTTACATCTTTAATTGAAACAACTCTAATGCCTGCATGTTGAATAGCTCTAATAGCAGCTTCTCTTCCTGCCCCAGGACCTTTTACGAAAACATCTACAGTTTTCATACCAAGTTCAACTGCTGTTTCTGCTGCTGTTTCTCCTGCTTTCTGAGCTGCAAAAGCAGTGGATTTTCTTGAACCTCTAAACCCTTTAGCTCCAGCACTACTTTGTGCAATAACATTTCCACTATTATCAGTCATAGTGATTATAGTGTTATTAAAAGTAGCTTTCACATATGCGTTGCCTTGAGGAACGAAAACTTTTTCTTTTTTTCTTGTTCTATTTCTAGCCATTTATACCTTCTATACTAGTGAGTTAATTTCTTTTTATTGGCAATTGTTCGTCTCTTACCTTTTTTTGTTCTTGCGTTAGTTTTAGTTCTTTGGCCATTTGCAGGCAAGCCATTTTTATGTCTCAATCCTCTATAGCTACCTATGTCACCTAGTCTTCTGATATTTAATTGAACTTCTCTTCGCAAATCTCCTTCTATTCTTATTTGAGATCTTTCTATAGCACTTCTTATTCTTGCCATCTCGTCTTCTTGAAGATCTTTAACTCGTGTATTTAGATCGATGCCAACATCAGAAATAATTTTTTTTGATGTTGATCTTCCTATACCACTAATTGCAGTTAGTCCTATTTCAACTCTTTGAGAATCAGGTATATTTACCCCTGCCAACATTGCCATTTGCTTATCCTTGAACTTGTTTAAACCTTGGGTTTTTTTTATTTATAATTCTTACTCTGCCTTTTCTTCTAATTATTTGATCATCGGCACTTCGTTTTTTTATAGATGCTCTTTTTTTCATATTTTTCTCACAGTATTATTTGAATCTGTATGTTATTCTTCCTCTTGTTAAATCATAGGGAGACAGCTCTACTAGAACTCTGTCTCCTGGTAATATTCTTATATAATTTTTTCTAATTTTTCCTGACGCATGTGCCAAAACTTCATGTCCATTAGCTAACTCAACTTTAAAAGTAGTATTAGGGAGAGCTTCCTCAACCTTACCTTCTACTTCTATTGCTTCTTTTTTTGCCATTTATTTACTTACCTTTGTTAAAACCTCAGGACCATTTTCTGTTATCAAAATTGTGTCCTCATAATGAGAAGATAATTTACCATCTTTAGTAACAACTGTCCATTTATCATCCATTACTTTTGTCTGCCATTTCCCTTGAGTCACCATGGGCTCAATCGCAATTGTCATTCCAACTCTCAAAAGTGCTCCTTGATTTTTTTTACCAAAATTAGGCACACTAGGAGGTTCATGCAACTGGGTACCGATGCCGTGTCCAACATATTCTCTAACTACATCAAAACCTTGGCTTAGAACATATTCTTCTATTGCATTGGACAAAATTCCAATTCTATTTCCTGCAATAGAATTTTCAATACCTATTCTCAATGCATTATCCGCAACTGATATCA
>PASM01000035.1 GCA_002711965.1 Chloroflexota bacterium
TAATCCATTTTCAATATGTCTATCTATGCAATTATAAGATGCATTTAACTTTCCATTTGAAAACCACTCAATATGCGCTTTAGAATAATCTGTATTATTGACATTTGTCCACTTATCAAACCAGTCAATGCGATTTGCAACTGACTCCCAATAGGAATTTGAATCTTGCTTTGCATTTTCTCTTAAAGATTGATATTTATCAAAACTATTATGTCCAACAGACGAGTGAAAATTTTTTGGAACGGAATATTTTTTCATTTTATCAAAATAAGTAGGCTAGATATAAAAGTAAATGGAGATATAATGACAACTGCTAGCAGCTAATACAAATAAATGCCAAATGAAATGATTATATTTTAGTTTATTGTCTAACAAATAAAAAATAACTCCTGCCAAATATGTCAAGCATCCTGCAGTTATCCACCAAAGTGCATCTGGTGGAATTTGATTCACAAATGATTCATAAAAAAATAACCAAAGCCCGCCCATAAATATATACAGACTTGTAGTCACAAGATTATATTTCCCTACAGTAAATACTTTCCAAGCGATTCCAAAAAAAGCTAGTAACCATATCATACCAAATAAAATCAAACCTCCATTATCCTTTAATAGTACGAGTGTAAAAGGAGTATATGATCCTGCAATTAAAACATAAATTGAGATCATATCAAACATTCTTAACTGATACCTTCTATCTGCAGTTGCAGAGGAATGATATAATGTAGAAGCAATATACATTATTGAAAGACTCAACCCATATATAAGAAGGCTAAAAAAATAAGTTAAGTTAAAATTTTCTAATCCTTTGATAATCAAGAATATTAAACCTATAATACTAAGAATAAATCCGAAAGCATGTGAGATTACATTGAGCCTATCTTCTTTTTTAGAATAAAAAAATTGATTTGAACGAATATCCATGGAAAATGTTACAAATATAAGTGACACTTATCAATCATTCTTTAGTTAAATTTTACTAAAAATCAATTAAAAATGAGTATAAAAGCTAGTGTATTTATAATAACAAAGAATGAAGAACGCTTTATAGAAAGAGCTCTAAAAAGTGTATCTCAATTTGATGAAGTAATCCTCGTTGATTCTGGTAGCACTGACAAAACACTAGAAATAGCAAAAAAATATAATGCTAAAATCTTCTCTAAAGAATGGCAAGGATTTTCAAAGCAAAAACAATATGCTATGTCTTTATGTAAAAATGATTGGGTCCTCAATTTAGATGCAGACGAAGAAATTGGAACAAATCTAATTAATGAATTAAAAAAAATAATTCGCGAAGATAAAGTAGATGGTGTCAGATTAATGAGGAATGACTTGTTTATAAATAAATTTCCCTCTAAGCTAATTAAGAAAAATCATAATTTGAGATTTTACAAAAAATCAAAAGCCTCTTTTAACAAAAATAAGCTAGTTCATGAAAGTGCAACTATTAATGGAAATGTGATTTTGATTAATCATGCATTCAAACATTTTGGATACAATTCAATAGAAATATTAAATAAAAAAAATAATGACTATTCTTCTCTTAAAGCTGAAGAAAAGTATAATAAAAAAATCAGATTTTCCATTATAAGATTATTATTAGTTTTTCCTGCTACATTTATCAAAGAATATATAATTCATCGTAAAATGTTTTCTGGTATTAGAGGCTTTATTTTATCTGTAATGAATTCATATTATGCTTTCATTAAAGAAGCGAAGCTCTTTGAGAAGTATGAAGAAAAAAATTAATATTTATATCAATTTTAAAAGCTTGTAATAATGTCAATTAAACCACTACCAAAAGTTAAAACACGAAAAAAAGAACAGGTTCAACAGATGTTCAATGAGATTGCTTATCAATATGATCTTATAAACAAAATAATGACAATGAATATGGATAAAGGATGGAGAAAAAAAGTTTGCAAACTTGCATTAAAAAATAATCCAAAAAAAATTTTAGATATCGCTACTGGTACTGGAGATATAACTTTAAGTCTTGCAAATAATGATGTTCAAGTTATTGGGATTGATAATTCTCAATTAATGTTAGATATTGCTAATCAAAAAAAATTAGGATTGAAAAATATAGAATTTCAACTTGAGGATGCTGAAAAAATGAGTTTTAAGAATGATTCATTTGATGTAGCTACAGTAGGTTTTGGAGTTCGTAATTTTGAAAATTTAAATCAGGGATTAAGTGAAATTAAACGTGTATTAAAACCGGGGAAAAAATTAATTATTCTAGAAACAGCTGTACCTTCTTTTTTTATATTTCGATTTGGTTATTTTTTATATACAAAACTTATTGTACCAGTCTTAGGAAGAATGATTGCGAAAAATCAAGAAGCTTATCAATACCTTTCAACTTCAGCTCAACATTTTCCTCATGGAAAAGAATTTCAGTCGATTTTAGAAAAAGCTGGTTTTGAGCATATTCAAATAAAATATTTATCTTTAGGAATTGTTAATATCTACTGTGCATCAAAGCCAGTTTAATTATCTCAATACACCTTTTTGGGTAATTATATAATCCATCTTAATGTCATGTTTTTCCTGAAATAACTTATTTTCAAGTTGAAAACTATATGCAATACCAATCAAAATAGTCGATGTCTTTTTAGAAAAAGTGCGATCATAAAAACCGCCTCCCATTCCCAATCGAAATAATTGATGATTAAATGCAACACAAGGCATTAATACTATATCAATATCTTTAATATCAAAAAATTCTTTATCTTTTGGTTCAAAAATTCCAAACTGATTTTTTGAGAGCTCGGATTGAATACCATATTTAGCAAAGGAAAGTTTTTTTGATTCATTTTTGATCACCGGCAATAATACTTTCTTGTTTTTTGAATGAAGATAATTCATTATTTCAAGCGTAGATGCCTCATTATCAAATGGGTAATACAATCCTATCGAACGGTAAGATAATTCTTTTGAAAATTTTAACCATTGAGACAAAAAATTATGAGACAATCTTGCTATATGAGCATCTGAAAGAAGTGATCTTTCATGACGTTTTTCATTTCTTATATTTTCTTTGCTAGACATCTCAAAATAGTAAAATAATACATAATTGGTGCTACAAACCAAATCAGTTGAGGAATAATAGTTAAACCATTACCATTGATTGTTATAAATACAGGGTTATACCAATTGTCAATAAATAACCAAAGCTTTCCATTCCCATTTAAGTCTACTATAAACTCAGAAACGCTTCCCCAAATAATCATAATTAATAGTGCCTTTGAATTAAATTTGTAGAGAAAGTTTTTATTTTTCAAAAGTGCTTTTGCTATAAAAACCCCAATAATGAAAATCAAACCATCAATAAATGAATAAGTAATATTTCTAACTAGTGGAAGATCAATTGGCCAATTAATTAAAATTAAATGAAATGATTCTCCTGCTAGCGCAAAAGGAATCTCCCAAGTTAGACCTAATAATACTCCAAGAAAATACAGATTGAATAATTCTCTTGATATTTTTTGATCCTTATATAGCATAATAAATAATAGTGGAGCACTATTCCCAACTATAAAAGCTGTCCACATCAATTGGTTAGCTGAAAATAAATCCATTACCCTTTAACAATAGTTGTCCCAGCTTTTCCATCAATGGCATCTTGCAAACTATCAATATTAGTAATAATTACTTTTTTACCATGATGTTTTAAAAAATGAATTGCTGAACGAATCTTAGGCCACATACTACCTTGCTGAAAATGTCCTTCTTCTTGATACTTCTGTGCTTCTAAATCAGTCATCTGATGAATAGGAGACTGATTATCAGTTCCATAGTGCAAATAAACTTGATTAATATCAGTAACAATATAATATTCATCAGCTCTAATGACTCTACCAAGCTTTGCTGCAGTTAAATCTTTATCAATTACTGCATCAATTCCCTGAAAACTTCCATCCTGATTTACATATACTGGTATTCCTCCACCGCCAGCTGCTAAAACTATAATTCCTGCATGAACAAGCGTTCTAATACTTATCCCGTGCATTACAAATTCTGGATCTGGAGATGGAACTACTCTTCTCCACTCTCCGGGATCTTGCTCTTTAACAATCCATCCCATATTTTTTGCTCTTTTTTCAGCTTCTTGTTTTGAAAAACGTTTTCCGACAAACTTTGTTGGGTTTTTTAATGAGGAGTGTTTAGGATCAACCACCACTTGAGTAACCAATGTTACCACCTCTTTATCAATTTCTTCTTTATATAAAATATTTTGAAAGGTTTGCTGAATCATATAACCTATTGTTCCTTGAGTTCCAGCTACGCAAACACCCAAAGGAAGTGGAGATACTTGATCTTGTGTTAAATCCATTCTTAAAAGTTCATCTCCAACTTGAGGACCATTTCCATGCGTAATACAAATATTATAATCTTTTTTTAAAAATTTGATAATTTTTGTTAAAGACTTTCTTGTATTGCTAAACTGATCACTTATAGTTCCAGCTTGACTCTTGTTTGAAAGAGCATTTCCACCTAATGCAATTATTGCTGTTTTTTCCATATTTATTTTTATTTCAACTAAAAAATTTACGAAAACATATGTATATATATTTTCCTTTGAATTTAATTTACTTACGTTATTTTTTTAATCAACATTTTTATTGAGGACAATCAATGTCATTTAAAAGTTTTCTACTAATAAATAAAAAAAAATATTGTAAAAAAAAACATTGTAGATTTTGTTAAAAATACCGACAATGTTATATAGGTGTTATTTTATTAATAAAATGGAGATAAAAAATAATGGATAACTATAAAAAATTGCTTTTTACAATTGCAGCTTTAACTTCATTGAGTTTTGGACAATTTGCTCAAGGCACAAAAACCATAGATGGTGAATTGGCAATTCATGCTCATGAAGGAGATAACATAACTGTTATCAATTTAGCATTAGGTCAATTTTTAGCAGACTCTTGGTTAGTTGAAGGTGGAATATCGTATATGGATGTAGATAACAACGATAGTTCTACAAATTTTGAACTATCAGCTAGCTATTTTATGAACGAAAGAGTGTATGCTGGTTTAGGTATGATGCTTCCTGAAGAAGGAGATGAAGAACTTTTCGTAAATCTTGGAATGCTATCACCTTTTATGATGAGTGAAAATGTATACCTGAATCCTTCAATTGAATATCATACAGAATCAGAAATTTTTACATTAGGGTTAGGTCTTAAATTCTTTTTTGAATAATTCTAATTAAAATTTCATAAAAAAAGGCTACTAAAATTAGTAGCCTTTTTTATTTTACTTTTAAAAAAAACAATTAAAAGTCTTCATCATCATCAGACATATAGATTCCATCATTTGAAGATCTATTTATTTGTTGATTTTCTTCCTCACTATTGTCATAAAGTTGACTATTTGGAGTATTTAGAGTTTCTTCTACTGCCCTACTTTTATTAGCAAATTCTTTTGACCATGCAATAGCTACACCGGTAATCATTTCTCCTGTAGTAGGATGTTTTGCACGCCATTTCTTAATTGGATAAAATCTAAGATTAGGTAAAGTTGATGATTTTGATTTAATTGTTTGTTCAAATCTATCTCTTTGAAAAACATTAGCTGATCCATCCTGAAATTTTGTATCTTTTTCAACTTTTTCCCTAAGCTCTTCCCAAGCAATATCTTGAGCTACAAAATTTTTCAAATTTTCCATAGCATTATTTTTAGCCATATCTTGAGATAATTTAAGTTGTAGTGCTAAGTCGTCAGTTGACATATCTACTTCTTCTTGTCCATAAGCTATAACAACATACTGACCATTTGAATCTATAGTTGTAGTGACACCAAGCCTTGGTACCATATTTTCATCTTTACCTCTTTTTATTTTATCAAGAGTTTTGCTCGGTTTTCCTCTCTGAACATAATAAGAAGCATCGTCTTGAATCATGGCTGCTAGAGCTTGATTTTCTGTTGTATATTTTAAAACAACAGCCACTTCATACCCAGAATTTCTACTCTTACTGGTTTGCCCTTCAGCAATTTTACATATTGATAATCCTTTTAACATTTGAGTAGCTAATGCAAAACTTCTTGATTCATAAGCATTCTGGAATTTCTTATCTTTTTGCTTCTGATTCATTTTAGAAACTTCAGTTTGTGATACTCCCAACTCAATTAATGCTTTATCTACACTTTCATTGGCTAATCTTTTGATCTTATCTAAAAAAGTAACTTGCTTTTCAGCGTCAAGATCATTGCCAATTTTCTTATCATTAAGCAGAGACATTCCTTCTTCCGATGAAATTTTGACGCCAGTTAATTGAACAAATTGTGATTTTGCATCTAAAACTGCTTTCCTGAAAGCAATGTTTCTACTAGTTATGAAACCTGGTTTTCCTGGCTTTATGACAGTAGTAGCTTTACCAATCATATAGATTGAACCATCATCGTTTACTTCTCCCAGCCACTTACCTTTACTTCCAAGCTTGTTTTCAACCCAATTTTCTAATGCTTCGCTCGGTAGTTCAAGTATCTCAAAAGTTTGATTAGTTGCATCCTGCATCGCTTTCGATCCAGCTAAATCTTTTATATTGTCTTTATTTTGAGAATGAATCAATGTCAAACAAGTAATAAATATTAACAAAATTTTTGTAAATAAATTAAATTGGCTTTTCATAATATTCTCCTTTTACCATAATTCATCAATTTTTTCTTTTTCTTTCTTTCTCTTTTCATCAATTCTTTTTTTAGCATTATTTTGTTTCTGATTTGACGATAATGATCTAATAATGAAAGTTTTTGGTTTAAACACATCCTCAAGATTCTTAATTGAACTATTTAGAACCTTTGCATAAGATAGTTTTGATGTTACATTAGTAATTTCTATTTGCCCAATTATTGTTTCTTTTCTCCCAAGGCTTTCTTTGGTATATGAATCTCTAATTTTTTCCCCATATTGAATTAAATTATATTTATCTCCAACTTTAATAATATCCCCTCCGGTACCAATTGTCAAAGTATTACCATTGACACCTTCAACAACGAATGGATAAATAGCTTCTAAAATCTTTGTTCCTATTTTTTGAGATGCATTTAAAATTGACTTTTCTAATGCTAAAACCGAACTATCATTCGACTTAATCCCATTATCGACTCTAGCATTGAAAGTTTCTGCAAATTTTATTTGTCCGGTAGCCGTATCTATTATTCGATAATTGATAGAAGCATTTGCTTTAATTGAATTAATTGTCATGTTAGAAGACAGCATTTTTCTTTCTGTTTTTTTTATGTTAAAACTATTAACGGTTCCAACAAGTATATAATCTGCAAATAATTCTTCACCTAATTTTACAAGTTCAGAAACAGGTACGTTTCCAGCAGTCAATCTTTTTTTCTCATTAGCCACTTGATTTTGATATCTTCTATCTAGCACAGTAAACTTTCTTGATTGAACTAAATTAGTAGATATTGCATTACTGAGCTCTTGGCCAACAGTAATACCATTGTATTTACTATTTTCATAATAGCAACAATCCCCTCTATAATTTAAATCAATCACTGCAATTCTTTTTCGATTAGCAGATTTTGATTTTTTCAGTTTTGATATTAAAACTTTCATTTCTAGTTCAAAACCACCTTCAGGATTTTTGTTGGAAGAAAGAATTTCATAACTTTGAACAACACCCTTTGTCCTATCTTTCATTTTGCTCTGAAATTCCTGTGATTGAAAATAAGAGCTTTCTTTGTTTGAATTCTCTTTGATTTGAGACAAGCTCATTAACGACTCTGATTCAATAGATCGACCATTTACCATTCCAATGGCATCAATTAAGCCTTGATTAATTCCACTTGCATAAGTTGTGCTATAGACTTTAACAACTACTTCTTTAGTAATGGTTTGAGATAAAGAAACATTAAATAAGCTAATGATACCTAAAAAGTAACATAAAATATTTTTTTTGAATGGCTTCATTAGCTTATTTAATAATTAATATATAATCTGATTGATTAAAATTAACCTTCAAAATCCTCTTCATTTTGCTGGAAATCTTCAAGTTTAATTTTTGAAGCTTTCTTAGTGTCAAGACCATTTTCCTTAGAATAAGTCATTACATCTCCAGTAGACTTCAACAAAGTGATAACTAAAGATGGAACATTTTTCACAAGAAACAGTCCGGTTTCAACTTGTTTTTTAACTTTCATAATTCTCCAAGGTTCAGATTGGACCGCTGCAATTTCAGCCTTTGCTTGAGCTGCAAATTGTTCAATAGGCTGTTTTAATGCAATTGTTCTATAAGCACCAGACATATATGGAACTAAGGCCTGTTGATAATATTTTTTTGCTTCATCAGACATTGTCTTTTTTTGCGTAAAGAGCTGTTGTTGATCTTTTGCAGTTTGTAATACAAGACCAGTCTGCTTTTTTAAACCCTTTAAGTCAGATTTCATTATGTCTTTAGAAACATTTTCTAATTGAGAAGCTAATTCATTATTTCCTTCAGCTTTAGCAATTAATGCCTGAGCTGTAGCAAGATCTTTGAAAGCTTCTTTTGTCATTAAAACAACTACCTCTGAGGTCATTGCATTAGGATTTGATTCCTCTGAAGCACCTACTGCATCACCTAGTTTTTTAAGATTTTTCTTCCATGCTTGAGCTTCTAAACTTGAAGTAGAAATGAACAAAAGCATAAAAAGAAAAATTATTGATTGTATTTTTTTCATTTGTGTATCTCCTTATTAAAAATTCTTAATTCAATTTAAAAAACAATGATGTTGTAACTAATTCAAAGGCCTTCTTTAGTCCCGCTTTTTCAGCTAACACATCAGTTTCTCCAAATGCAGACTGAATTTCTGGACCAACAGATGCGACTGCTTCTGCGCCAAAAAAATCGTCTATTTTATACAGTTGCACATTTACTAAAACTTCAGATTTAAATACTCCTGTATCCGGATCAATTCTTGGGGTACCAGAATCAACAGTGCCTAATAAAAAATAATTTAATCTTCCTCTCCCAATATCTATTATAAGATTAATTATTTCTTCTTTGGTTTGAGGAGAAATATTAGCTCCGTAATCTCCCACTTTACCTGAGAATTGATCTAAAACTGTCTTTAAAAATTCGTCATAACCGCTTCTAGTTGCCATTGTCTCTAATCTGGCAGCACTAAATGTTCTCATTTTCAAAGGCTGTAGTAAATTATTAATTTGTGCATCTGCATCGTTTAAATCACCGATATCATATTTTCTTTTTGCACTTTTCTGAGTTGTGCTCCCTCCAGTAGATTCAATATTTCTCTGAGAAGAAGAACTTGATACTGAAACAGAAGAACCATCCTCACTGACAACTTCATCAACATCATTGGACTGACTTCTTTCTGTCACATTAGTTGTTCTAGCTTTGAAAGTAATTAATTCTGTAGTTTTTCTAGGAACTACTAATACCACTACGCCCTTGTTTTCCAAGCTACTTAGTGCTTTTGATCCTGAAGTAACAGATGAGGTAAGTTCATTATCAACTTTTCGATTATTTATTGAAGCTCTAATATAAAGTGAATATGTTCTTGTTTTCTCACTGCATTCTGAATCGACAATATCAAAACTAATTATATAATTATCTATATTTTGTAAAAAATTAGATTCATTTTTATAATAGGCATTTGATTTTTCAACTGAAAACTTAGAAACATAAGTATTCCAAGCAGCAAGTTTTGCATTTGTAATTGCTTGAACATGAATTTTTTTATCTGAAGGTCTTCCAGTTTCTTTCACACAAACTCTTCTACCCTTTCCAAGAGTTACTGTAGCAGAACCTTTCTCTTGCATATTTTGTGCATATGCAACACCGTTAAATAAAATAACAATTAATAAAATAAAAATTTTGAGTGTTTTTTTCATAGTAATTTATAATAATCATATTCACATAAATTGACAATAATAAATTTAGTATGAATTTTTATTGCAAGTTCTACAAATATTTTACAACTTTTTCATATGAGAAAAAGAAACAAAATAAATCTAATTTTTATACTACTCTTTTCTCTAAATCTTGCGCAAAGTCCTGATGAAGAAAATTTAAAATTAGAATTGCAATGGGCTGGTATCTCTTATATTAATCCTAATGTGGAAATTAGCTCTAAATACCCAAATTTTACTAAAATTGAACCACATTTAAGAAAATTGGTCACCAATAAATTAAAAGAATTAGAGAGTTCAAGCTTTAATTTAAATATAAACCCATCAGGGAGTTTTAAAGACGGTTCTCTTGCCATGTTATTAGCTGTTGATTCAGAGTTAAATTCTAAATTAAATAAGAAGGTCTTACAACAATCTAAATGTCTGAATTCTTATTACCTGTCAATGCAATTAATTATTTTTGATCCTTCAAGCTCTTCTATTCTTCAAATCATTCCTTTTAATTTGAGAAGACCATATCTAGATGATAATGCTTGCAGATCTAATTCAAAGCAAGATTTATTCAGACTATCACAATTAATTTTAAATTTAGACATTTATGACAAAAATGAACAACAAGCATATCTTAAAATGTCAGATGATAAAATGATTGAATCTTTAATTAAATCCAGTGAACAGAATAACTCATTTTTAAATCCAGGTAGTTTCTTTGGCCCTATTATGTCATCAATAAAACAATTAAATTTGCAAGCAATCCAAAATACTAACTTTTATGTAGGCGTATCAGAAGTTGTATACACCAGAACTTCATTTGAGCAATTATCTGGTAAGCAAAACTTTAGTTTAAATAATTATTTTTCATCATCAGAAGAATTTGACTCAAATAGTTATAAGGTTTATATAGGACAACAATTTGTAAAACGTTTTAGCGAAGAATTCAATTATCCTTTAGTGCCTTTCATTAAAGGTCGAGCTCTTGGTAAAGATTTGGCATTGAAATTTTCTGATTCTACAGAACTATTAAATCTTCAATTACCTGAGCTTGATTGGGGTTTTAAAATTAAGATTAGAGGGTTTAAAAAAGTTTTACTTGATGAATCTAGCACCCGTCAAGCTTTGGCATGGGCAACGTTTGGTAATATAACATTTCAGAGTGTGGGATTTAAAGATTTTGACTCAATAAATGTACAACATGTTTATTCAAAGGAAGTAAATAAAGGCGATCAAATTGATGATTGGGATAATTTTGATATTGCTACACAATTCTTTTTAAAAAATTATATTGAAAACATTAACAACATTAATAAGGATTGGATAAAAAAGAATACTGAATATAAACATAGAGATTTTTTAAAATTTTCTCAGCTAGTCAAACAAAAGTTGAAACTATAAGTTAAACAAAGAGTAAGTTTTTGTGTTAATTACTTGAAAAGAAATTCCACATTAATTGCTCCATAGAATTTCCATTATATGATAAATTAAACCAATCATGATCTCCATTAACAATTTTAAAAAGGTCGACTGTTGAGTTATTATCACCATTCAAGTAAGTATAGTTTTCAATATTACCGATAATATTTGTTTGGGGCGATGAATCTGTATTATTGTATTGAGACCAATAAGCAACCGTTTGGTCAACTGACATCATCCATCCTTCAATTCCGTTATAAGGTCTTGCACCGTCATTGGTTCCATTGAAAATCATCACTGAAGTAGGATGATTAGGGGTACATTCTGTTGATGCGTCTACCATCGGCATCAATCCTGAAACTGGTGCAATAGCAGTGACTAAAGAACTTTGATAACAAGCCATTGAGTATGAAAAGTCAGCACCATTTGAATACCCTGTTAAAAAGACTTTTGATGAATCAATATTATAATTACCAGAAATTTCATATAAAAGAGCACCAAAAAAACCTATATCATCTTGACTGCACTTGTTATCCCCACCAGGAGGATGTGTATTCCATGTAGTTCCTTCATTACAAACCAGTCCTTGAGGATAAACTGCTATAAAATTAAACTGATCAGCTAAAGACCTAAAATCTGCAGTATTAATAAAGTATTGATTATAGCCTCCAAATCCATGGAAAGCAAAAAGGATTGGGGTTGGAGAATTTGGATTATATGATGAAGGAATATAAATCAAATATTCTCTTGTTTCGCTATCATAAGTCATTGTTTCACTTATTAATCCAGTTTCAGTTGAAGCATCAGGCTCTGTAATTAATATTGCATTGCTTTCGGTATACGTATCCTGTCCTCCAGGACCTATAACCGTTAACGACACATCATATGTTCCAGGATTTTCATATGTATGAGTGAATGCATAATATGAACTTTCAATGTCACTGTCATTATCTACATTCCAGAGCCAAGTGTTCACTTCTCCA
>PASM01000036.1 GCA_002711965.1 Chloroflexota bacterium
ATGTACTATAAAAAAAAATTAAATAAAAAATGGAGTCAAAATGGCAGGAGAAAAAAAAGAAGTGATTTTTGAAATACAAGCAGACCTTGTTAATATGCTCGACCACATAAAAAGTAAATATGATCTCCCCTCTACAGATAAGGTAATAAGATGTATTTTAGATTATGTAGCTACAGATGGAGATTGGGAAGAAATTTTCAATGTAAGAAGATGTATTAGATGTGGTAGCAAGTCTGGTTGGAAAGTATAATTTATTAGGAGTATGGGGTAGATAATAGCTAATTAATAATTTTTTCCCTCAAAGAATATAGAAAATAAATTACAACTTTCATAGTATCTTTAAAAACCTAATAGTAATTTCTAAAAAGGAAAAAATATGTCTAATAAAAAACCAAATTTTATTGTCTTTCTAACTGATGACCAAGGATATGGAGATCTTTCATGTATGGGAGCAACTGATTTCAAGACTCCTTCTCTTGATAAATTAGCTTCAGAAGGAATTAGATTTACTGATTGGTATACAAACTGTCCAGTATGTAGCCCAGCTCGTGCTGCACTACTAACAGGAAGGTATCCTGGGAATACAGGAATTAGAGGTATTTTGCCTGGTCACAGAAAAGCAGCTGGTTTGCCTGAATCAACGCCAACTCTACCAAAAATTTTAAAATCAGAAGGATACAATACTGCTATGGTAGGAAAATGGCATCTGGGACTTGAAAAAAAGTCTAGACCTAATAATCATGGATTTGATGACTGGTTTGGTTTTTTAGCTGGAAATGTTGATTATTATTCTCATATTTACTACTATGGAGCCAACACCAAAGATAACATTTTACCTCAAGTAAACCCTACCCATGACTTATGGGAAAATGAGGAAGAAGTATGGATGGATGGTGATTATTTTACAGAAATGATTACAGAGAAATGCATAGAATATCTAAGAAAAATGACATCTGATGATAAACCTTTTTTCTTATATGTACCATTTAATGCTCCACATTATCCTATGCATGCACCTAAAAAATATATGGATAGATTTTCACATCTTCCATGGGATAGACAAGTAATGGCAGCAATGCTTAGTGCAATGGATGATTCAGTAGGTAATATAATGGATGAGCTAAAAAGACTAGGTGTAGATGAAAACACTTTAACATTTTTTACATCTGATAACGGACCTTCAAGAGAAACTAGAAATTGGTTAGATAGTACTTTAGATCCATATTACGGAGGAACAGCTGGAAAATTTAAAGGACATAAAGGAAGTTTATTTGAGGGTGGAATTAGAGAACCTGGAATAATGCATTGGCCAGGAAAAATCCAAACAGGAATTGTCTCTAGTGAACCTTGTGCATCTATGGATATTGCCCCGACTATTTTAGAAGCTGTGGGGGTGAATTTACAAGATCATTATTTAGATGGTAAAAGTCTAATAAAATTAGCCAATGGAAAGGATTCTCATTCAGAAAGAGTAATGTTTTGGGAATATTTAGATCAAACAGCTGTAAGAAAAGGAAAATGGAAATTAGTACTTAAAGGGAAATTAATTGATGCCTATGGGCCAGTCCCTGAAGTTCATCTTGCAAATTTAGAAGAGGATATTAGTGAATCAACAAACCTTGCTGATAAAGAACCAGAAATTACTAAAGAGTTAACAAAATTAGCACAAGAGTGGAGAAATCAAATTGAAGAAAAATGGATTTCAGAATATGGAGCACCAAGTGAAGCTCAAAGACTGAATACTCAGATGGGATTGAAATAAATAATGGATAAAAAAATAGTAATAATAGGTGGAGGAGTTGTGGGTATGAGCACAGCTTTTCATTTAGCAGATAAAGGTGTAAAAGACATAACAATAATTGAAAAAGATTCTATTGGAGCAGGATCAAGTTCTCAAGCTGCAGGTATAGTAACTTGTTTACAATGGAATGCCACTTCAGTTGTTGCTAGGATGAAAACTTTGGATTTATTTGAGAACTTTAGCAAAATATTAGATGGATATACATTCCAACAAGTTGGGTGTTTAAATTTATCTACAAAATCTGATTTTGAAGATGGATCAAGTTTACGTGAGCTACATGATAATTTAGGAGCTAAATATGAGACTTACATTGGAAGAGAATTAACAGATAAATTTTCTGATGTTATAACAAAAGATGATGAATATGGAGTACTAGATCCTAGAGGAGGATACAGTGAACCTGACACTTATATTCCTGCTCTAAGAAAAAAAATAGAAAGTATGGGCGTTAAAATCCAAGAAAATGAGATAGTAAATAATTTTATTTTTAATGGAAATAAAATTACAGGAATCGTAACTTATTCAAGGGAAGAAAAATCAGAAAAAAAATATTTAGCAAATGATGTCGTTTGCACAGTAAATGCTTGGACAAATGTTCTTTTAGACAATCTTGACTTTAAAATACCTATGAAAAATTTTATTCATGAAAGATTTGTTACCGAGCAATTTGATAGAGAATTAAACCTTCCTGCAATAAATGACAGGGTATATCAGAGTTATATTAGAGGAACTGAAGATAATAGAATATTAGTTGGTACATCCCAACATAACCCAGAAAACTTTAAAATAAACGATAAGGATTTTAATATTAAAGAATTAGCCCCTTATGATAATGCATTAGATTTTCTTAAAGAGTCTTTTCAACATCGAGTTCCAATTATAAAAAATAAAAAGTGGGATTATCATACAGTTGGTCTAATTAGTGTAACTGCTGATGCTACGCCAGTTATTGGGCCTGTTCCTAATATAGAAGGTTTTTATCTTTGTTCTAATTTTCATTCTGGAGGCTTTGCTTATAATCCTGTTGCAGGATTACTAGTAACTGAACATATTTTATTTGGTAAAACAAGCATTGATTCAGATACTTATTTGCCTAGTAGATTTAAAAATTTTGAAACAAAATCATACTTAGACAAAACACATAATCTAGAAGATTTAGAGGTAAAAAGACACTAATATTAATATATTATTCTTATATAAATAAAAGGGTTTAAAATGGAATTTATTCATTCTGTAAAAGAAGCATACAAAAGAGTTTTAGACTTTACTGGAAAAACGGGGCGTTCTGAATTTTGGTGGTTCAAATTATATTTCTGGGGTGGAGTTTTAATTTGGAGTATAATTGACTATTTACTTTTTGGTTTTATAATCTGGGACCCATATTCTGATTTCGGATGGCTAGGTGCAATTTGGATAATTTTTAACTTGCTACCGTATTTTTCAATAAACAATAGAAGGCTCTTAGATACAGGAAAAGGCAATTGGAAGATAAAACCTCCATGGCTTTTACCTTTTGTATTCGTCATATTACAAATATTACTTGTTTTGTTCATTATTATTGGATGGATAATACTTTGGATTTGGTGGAGTGAAGAATCATACGAATCTGACCCAGAAAAAAGACCTATAGGGATTCCTCAATAGAAAGGATAGATTATGACTCAAAGACTAAAAGATAAGATTGCTATTGTTACTGGAGGCAATAGTGGTATAGGAGAAGCAACCGCAAAACTTTTTGCTGATGAAGGCGCAAAAGTAATTATAATGGCGCGAAGAAAAGAAGAAGGTAAAAGAGTTGAAAATGAGATAAAAGAAAACGGCGGTATTGCTAATTTTGTAAGATGTGATGTAGGAGACGAAAACATTGTCCAATCTGCAGTAAAAGAAGCTGCAAATTTATATGGGAAAATTAATATCCTATTTAATAATGCTGGACATGGAGCCGCAGGAGATTTCCCAGAGTCTACCACTGAAGATTGGAATAGTGTGATTAACGATAACTTAAATGGTACTTTTTTTGTATCTAAAGCTGTCTGGCCAATTATGGAGAAATCAGGTGGAGGAGCAATAGTAAATATGTCATCATTAGCTGCTCAAAGAGGTTTTTCTCCAAAAATGAAAGAGGTTTTTGGAACAACTGCACCATCTTATTATGTTGCTAAGGCTGGAATTGATGCCTTAACTAGGTACATGGCAGGTGTTGGAGGAGATAAAAACATTAGAGTAAATTGTATTAGACCAGGTCAAATAATGACACCTGGAGCTACTAGAGGTACTCTTAGTGACGCAGATGGTGGACACCATGTATTTGAATCAATGTTTGATTTAACTCAAATCATTCCAGGTCCAGGTTATCCAAGAGATGTTGCTAACTTAGTTTTGTTTCTAGTAAGTGAAGAATCAAGATTTATAACCTCAGAAATTATCAATATTGACGGTGGAGTTGCAGCAAAAATCTAACAAATTATTAATGAATGAAAAAAATTACATTTTAATGTGCATGGAAAGAGCAAAGAGTCTTCTTCATGAATATTTGGAAAGTCTTACAATAGATCAAGTTTGTTATCAACCTTCTCAAAACTCTAATTCGATCGCTTGGATTGTATGGCATACAACCCGAGCTTTTGATAGAAGAATTTCTTTATTAGATAGGAAAGATCAAATTTGGATGAGAGATCAGTGGTATAAAAAATATAATTTACCTGCTTCTGACAAAGACTTAGGCATTGGGCATACTTCAGAAGATATTTCTAAAATCAGACCTTCCGAAGTTTCCGATATGACCAATTATTTTAATTCTGTTTATCTAAAAATGACTAGGTTTTTTGATAGTAAATCAATCAATTTAGATGAAAAAGTTGCTGAAACTGAAAATTCTATTGGACATGAACTTATGAGAATGGTTACAGGAACTTTTCAACATTGGGGACAAATAAACTATATTAGAGGGATAATTGAAAATAGAATATGGTATACAGGTAATACAAATGAAAAAAGGTGAAATAATATGTCCGTTTACTCCATAAGTAGTATAGAAGTGAAAGATTGGAATGCTTACAAAGAATACATGAAACTGGTTCCTTCAGTCATAAAAAAATATGGTGGGAAATACATAGTAAGAGGAGGAGAAATTTTATCTGATAATACAACTTGGAAACCTAAAAGAATTGTTATACTTGAATTCCCAACTGCAGAAGACATGAACGATTTTAGAAATTCTGAAGATTATAAACCTGTTGCAGCAATTAGATTAAAAGCATCTACCAGTGAAAGTTTCGTTGTAGAAGGCATTTAGTAATGAGAAATTTTAAATGGAAGAATATCCCTGTAAATATTCCTAATACTCAAAAAGAATGGATCTTTTTTTCAATAATAACTATAGGCTCTACTATAATTTCAATTTATTTTATAATTTTTTCTCTAAATGAAAGTGGTAGCTAATATGAAAATAAATTCACTATTTAGATTTCCAATTAAGTCATTTACAGAAGAAAAAAAGAGTCATGTTGAAATTAATGATTCAGGAAAAATAATTGGAGACAGAGTTGGGGCATTCAGATTAGGAGAGGATTCAAATGAGTATGATCAATGGCTGAAAAAGACAAATTATCTTTCATTAATGCACGTACCTTACTTATCTCTTATAAATATAAAATTTGATGAAAAATTTGAAAATATAATAATAAAAATCCCTAATGAAAAGGAAATTAAAGTTGATATTTCCGAAAAAGAAAAAATTGAAAAAAAAATATCGATTTTTTTACATAAAAATAATTATAAAAAAAAATTTAGATTTATATTCCCAAATAATGAAAATACCAGTTTTCACGACACTAAAGACGGGCTTATAAGTCTACATTCTATGGCAAGTGAAAAAAAATTAAATAAAAAAATTAATGATGTAGAAGGAATAAGATTTAGAAGTAACATAATCTTGGAAGGTTGTGATGCATTTGAGGAATTAAATTGGATAGGAAAAAAAATTCTTATAAATGGACTACAATTCAATGTGGAAAAAACTATAACTAGATGTGCTGCTGTAAATTGCAATCCAAATGAAGGCAAGTATGATAAAAACATATTAAAAGTATTGCCTGATTTAAATGGCATAAATGAACCATCTTTTGGGATAAAACTAAAGCTGATATCCAAAGGCGGATCAATAAATGTAAATGATCCTATAAAAATAATTTAAGCCTTATTTGAAATTTTATATAAAATTTCTCCTACTAGTATGGACATCATTATCCCCCATCCATCTCCCCCGCTAGCTACATAAATCTCTTTATTAGAAACTTTATCTATGAAAGGTAAATCACTCTTAATACTTGGCCTTAAACAAGCTGTTTGACTATGAAATTCAAATTCAGATATTTTAGGGTATATTTGAATAGCTTTTTTCAAAAGTTCTTTTTTAGAATCTTCAGTTATATTTTTATCAAAGCCTTTATCTTCCACAGTAGCAGCTACCCAAATCAATCCATCTTGCTTTCTTACAATAGAACAAGGGCCATGAAGGTGGAAATTTGTAAACATATTTTCTTTATCAAGAAACTTAATTATTTGACCTTTAGATGGGATAATTTCTTCTTTTAAATTCATCCCTTTAATTGAATTAGTCCATGGTCCAGCTGCTATAAAAACTTTTTTGGCATTATAGATGTTTTTTTCACCAAAAACTTTGGTTGTATGTTTTTCTTCAGATATTTTTTTTACTTCATCATTTATAAAATAATTTTTAGAAACTTTATTAAATAATTCTTCTCTATATTTCTTGGAATTTATAAATATTGTTCCTTCAAATCTTGCAACCATTTTATTAGATTTTTGACTTAAAAATTCTAAATCAGAAATATCTTTATGTTCCAAGGAAAAGTATTTTTTTTCTAAATCTATTTCATCTATTACTTTTCTAATCGCTTCAAATTCAGATTTATTTTTATAAAAGTGATAGGTTGGCTTAATTTCTAAATCAATATTTTTTTTGAATGAACTATCCAAATCTAAAAATTTTTTGTAGGCTCGAGTACTAATCTTTGCAACATCTAATGGTTTAGTTTCATTTCCATGCCCTGCTCCACCCAAAACTGGATCAATCCTACCTAGAGCATAATGCGAAGCTTCTTTCGGGTTTATTGATTTATCAAGCAAAATAACTTCTTCATTTAATTCTAAAAGATAATTAGCTATTGAAAGTCCAAATACTCCAGCTCCAATTATTAGATTTTCAGTACTTATTTCTTTAATCTTTATGTCCTCCAAAAGCGTTTCTCATTGCTGATAAAATTTTACCTGAAAATGAGTCTTTATTTTTTGAATTAAACCTCTGTGAAATTGAAGCATAAATACTTGGAATCGGAACAGATAGATCTATAGATTCCTTAATCGTCCATCTTCCTTCTCCAGAATCACTAACCATAGAACTATATTTAGATAATTTTGTGTCATTTTTCAATTCATCAGTAATTAGATCTATTAGCCAAGATTGAATTACTGAACCTGATCTCCAATTCTGAGAAATTTCATCAAGGTTTAGGTTGAATTCTTCCTTCTTTTTTAATATTTCAAGACCTTCAGCTATAGATTGCATCATTCCATACTCAATTCCATTATGAATCATCTTTACATAATGACCAGATCCAGCGATTCCAACGTACAAACCGTTTGGAGATTCAGGGGTTGAAAGAGTATTAAAAAGTTTTGAAAGATCTGAATATGTTTCTTTTTTGCCACCTATAGTCAAACAAAAACCATTTTCTAATCCCCAGACTCCCCCACTTGTTCCACAGTCTAAAAATTCAATATTTTTTTCTTCACATTTTTTTGAATTATTGATTGAATCTTTATAATAACTATTCCCTCCATCAATTATCACATCTCCCTCATCAAGTAATTCTATTAGATCAGCGATCGTATTATCAGTAGGAATTCCACTTGGAACCATTACCCAAAGAATTTTTCTTCCTTGAAATTTATTTGATAAATCATCTAAACTTTTGGCTAGTTCAAAAGAAAAAGTATCACTATTTGAAATATTCTCATCCTGATCATAGCCAAAAACCTTGAAGTCGCTTTTGTTCAACTTCTCTGCTATCTGTCCACCCATTTTTCCTAAGCCTATTATGCCTATTTCCATTAAATCCTCATTTTCTATAATATTGTTTTATGAATTTTATGTTTTCTATTTATAAAATATTTCAGAATCGTGTTTTGGTTCATATCCTATCTCAATTTTTGGTGTTTCGATATCAAAAATATTATAAGTATTATTAGATACTACATAATAATGAGCTCCAGATTTAATTTTTCCTTTTAGAAATGTTTTATAACAATTGTCAACGAATCGAGCTGAATCTTCTTGATGACACCAAACGGAAAAATATGCAACCTCATCTATCATCTGATTATTATCATTAATTCCACCCCATCTTGTAGCAATCGCAGATTTTCCTGTAGCTGCAAACCTTTGGCACCAAGATTCAACATATGCTTTTTCTAAACCATAATCACCAGTCGGACAAGGTTCTAAATTTGAACTTAATAAGTCAGGCCATTTTTTCAATTTTTCAAAATTTCTTTTTGAAATAGAATAGTATGGTTCATTTTCAAAAGGGAAATATGCACCTCCAGTAGCATGTACTGAGCTAGATGCAATTACAAGAGATTCAGGACAAACCTCTTCAATAGACTTAAAGACGATATCTGTCATTTGATTCATCTTATATAGAGGATCAACTCTGGCTAAATAAATAATTAAATCTTTGTCATTTAAATATTTTTTTAATTTTTGACTTTCATTTAATATATCTATATCAACAAATTTCTCAGATATATTTTTATTTTTTAATTTATCTATAGAATCACTTAAATCAAAAATAGTAAAATTATAATTTGAGTCAAATACAGGCAAATATTTCCTTAAACCTGATCCTACAGTGCCTTTTCCACCAAGAAGAGCGACTTGAATTGTTTTGTTATTTTTCATAATTAAATAATAAATCTAAAATGATAGATTACATAATAATTTTCACAAAAAAAACAATTATTCTTTTTCAGTAGATCCTTCTATAGAAATATTAGGGATCCAATTTAACCAACCAGGAAGATACCACGCCCTTGTACCAAGTATTTTCAATACACTAGGTACTAAAATTGATCTTACAATTGTTGCATCAATCAAAACCGCTGCACCGAGACCAAATCCCATAGATTGAAAAAATGTTATATCTCCTAAAGCAAAACCTCCAAAAACAGCTACCATTATCAAAGCAGCACCAGTTATAATACTTGCTGTTTTCCTAAGTCCAAAAGCAACAGATTCGTCAGTTGAATTAGTTTCATCAAAATTTTCTTTAATCCTACTCAACATAAATACGTGATAATCCATAGATAATCCAAAAAGAATACTAAACATAAACAAAGGTAACCAAAACTCTAGCTGATCAACTTGCTGAAATCCGATTACATCAATTAGAAATCCTTTTTGGAATACTAGAACAAGAAGACCATAAGCTGCTCCAACAGATAAAAGATTCATAATTATTGAAGCAATTGAAATAGTTATAGATCTAAATGCTAATAAAAGTAAAAACAGACTGAGCAAAAGAACAATTCCAAGTACTAAAGGGAAATAATCATCAGTCATTGTGACTGCATCTACTACTTCAGCAGAAATCCCTCCAACATAAACTTTATATTCGCTTTCAGGAATTCCTTCAAATGAACTAGGGATCATATCATTTCTAAGTCTTTTGATTGCATTAAGTGCAGGTTGATTCTGAGGATCTCCTGGAATCATAGATGTCAATTCAGCGTAATTTATACTTTCTTCAACCAATACTTCAGATGGAAGGAAAAAATCATCTTCAGATAACTTTGACTCAAGGCTAGAAATTGCATTAGCTATTTCTTCTGTACTTACATTAGCATCTATTACAATGTTTGCAGGCATATCTGCACCATAACCATATTTTTCATTTAATAGTTCAAATCCTACTTTCATTGGTTCATCATCAGGTAATGCAGAAATACCACTAGTACCCTTTTCTAAATCAAAGTAAAAATAAGAAAGAATAACTAGAAACAAAACGGCTAAAGACATACTTAGAAAAGATCTTTTCATTACTTGAATTGTTATTGCATTCCAGAAACCGCCTTCATCAATATTTGATTTGGTGTTCGGTGATAAGAATCTAATTGAAATTCCTTTTTTTCTCAAAAAAGAAACCAAAATTATAATAAGCATAATTATTCCTGATACTATTAGAAGTTTTGGACCTAGCTCTTGTGTCACTGCAATAATTGCAAATCCAATAACAAATAATACTATAGTGGCTAATTTAGGTACTTCAAAACTATTAACCCTATCTCCTAATAGTCCAACTATTGCAGGTAAAAGAGTAATTCCTGCAAAGACTGCAACAAACACTACTACTATAGCTCCGGTTCCTAATGCATGAAAAGTTTTTTCTGGTATTACAAACATTCCAACTAAAGCGAAAACAACAGTTAATCCACTAAACATTACAGCTTTGCCAGCAGTTGAGCCAGAATTAATAACTGCCTGTATTTTTTCTACTCCCAATTCTCTTTCTTCTCGATATCTCGAAAGTATAAACAAACAATAATCAATACCTACAGCTAAGCCCATCATAGACATTATGTTTGGAACAAATTCATTAAGACTAACAAATTGCCCAATTATAGAAATCAACCCAACAGCAATAGTAATTGATACTATTGCGATTATAACTGGTATAAATGCTGATGCTACAGATCCAAAAACTAAAGCAAGAATAATGATTGCTACAGAAATACCTATAGTTTCACCTGTAACAAGATCTTTTTCTGCAAGCTCTAAAAATGCATGCTCTATTGATACTTGTCCAATAAAATAAAAATTAAAATCATCATTTGAATGTTCTTCAAGTAAATGTACAAGCGGTCCCACTAGTTCACCAGATACAAATGGAGCTGCCATCATGACTGTAGTGCCATCAGGAGATGGATTAATCTGATAATCTTTAGCGGTTCCAATATTTTGATCTACACCTGCTTTATTTATTTCATCTTGAACTAATACAAAAAATTCCCCTATAGCTTTAGCATATTCATCAGAAGGAAACTGATAAGTATTTGAATTTATTACAAGCAGATTATCTGACGATTCATCTTGAGATTCTGAAACAGTTTGTTTAGGTTTATTGGATTCTAATAAATCCATTTTTGTATTCTTGAGTTTACTAGCAAGCTTTGATTCTGTATCAATAGTTGCTCCATCTCCTCCAGATAAAGCTTCAGAAAGATAATTTTGAGATAAGAAACCAGATAATCCTAATAAAATAACCCAAATTAATATAACAAGATAAGGTTTACGAGCGCAAAAAGAAGTCAGGGATTTTAAGTTCATTATTTCCTCAAGATTTTTATAGACATTTAAATTATATGCTTATAAGAAACTCTTTGCATTGCATATACAATATTGTCATATATTCTTATCATTTTTCAATTTAATTAGTTTTGAACTATAACTTGTAAAATGTGAAGATTTTATGAAGACTTTTTAAAATATAAAATTAGGTATAAAATGAATGAAAAAGTTTATAAAATAAATTTATGAAAATTACATCAATTAAGTGTGAAATTTTAGATAACAACTTTCCTTTTATTTTTGTTTCCACAGACGAAGGTATTATAGGATACGGTGAGTGTTTCAGGCGTCAACCTAGGATTACAAAATCTATTGTTGAAAATCTCCTAGAACCTGCTTTAATAGGGAAGGATCCTGTTAACACAGAACAAAGATTTAAGGACATGATTCGGGCAGGAAATGCCCTGGAAATAGGTGGAGCTATTTGGATTGCAATAGCTGGTATAGATATTGCTTTATGGGATATAAAAGGAAAATCTTTAAATCAACCAATTTATAATTTACTTGGAGGGAAAACAAAAGAAAAAATGCCAGTTTATGCGAGTTCTATGAAAAGAGATCTTAGTCCAACTGATGAAGCTAAAAGAGCTGTTTATTATGCTGAACAAGGATTCAAGGCATATAAACTTCATAGCGCGGTTCCTGGAAAGATTGATGATGATGCGGATCAGACTATAGAAACGGTAACAGAAGTAAGAAAAGCAGTTGGAGATTCTTTTGACATCTTAGTTGATGTAAATGGAGCTTATTCAGTCCATCATGCAATAGAAATTGGCAAACAGCTAGAACAACTAGGAGTGTTCCATTTTGAAGAACCTAGACCTCATTATGATCTCGACGGTTTGAGAAAAATTTCAGAATCTTTAGACATACCTATAGCATCTGGAGAAAATATTTACAGTGAATATGAATATAAAGATTTGATACTAAAAGGAAAAGTCGATATTGTTCAACCAGACATAGTAAAAACACCAGGGTTCACTACTTTCATAAAAATCTCTAAATTAGCAGATATTTTAGGAATACCATTAACATGCCACAATACCCAACCAATCATAAGTACTGTAGCTCATGCACACTTCGTTTGTTCTAGTGATAATTTTCCATATGCTCAAGAATATAATATTGAAAACATCTCAATAAGAGATAACTTTCCAATATTAAAGGAGCCTATAAAAATTAAAAATGGATTACTTGAAATTCCTGAAGGACCAGGATTAGGTATAGATTTTGATATGAAAATTATAGAAAAGCTATCTAGCTAATTTTTTTTCATCTCTAATAATGAGACCTTAAACATTTCTAATGTTTTTTCAATATCATCTTCAGTATGAGTAGTAGCTAAATGAACTCTACCATTTGATGAAAGTCTAATTCCTTTATTAAAAGCTATTTCACAAAAATACTTATACTTGCTTTCATCACAATTGATAAAATGGTCTCTCCAGTCTCTAATATGATCTTTATCTGTAAAAGAAATAGAAAAAACAGATCCAAGGCCTTGAGCATGTATATTTATATCAATATCTCTGGAAAGTTTATTAATTCCTGTGATTAATTTTTTTCCTTTTTTATCCAAATCTTCAAAGAAGTTTTTGTTATTAATCATCTGATCCAGCGATGCATTTGCGGCTGCTATTGAAGCAACGTTTGAGTTAAAGCTACCTCCATGGTAAACAGTGCCATCTCCAACATAATCCATTATTTCTCTTTTACCTGCAAGCATTGCAATTGGGAATCCTCCTGCAAATGATTTTGCAAAAGTAGCTAAGTCAGGATTTACTCCAAAATATTCTTTAGCACTTCCTCCCAATATTCTGAATCCAGTTATAACTTCATCAAATGCTAGTAAAGATCCATTTTCTTCACAAAGTTTTTTTACGGATTCTATATATCCTTCATCAGGAATTATACAATTTGTATTAGCAAGTATAGGTTCCATTAAAACTCCAGCAATTTGATGATCGTATTTCTTGAAAATATCTTTTAGGTGTTCTATGTCATTCCATCTAGCAATTATCACGCTATTTTTTGTATTCTCATCCATTCCTTTAGATTCAGGAACAGCTTCTGGGCTAGACTTATCTCCTGCTAATTCTAAATCAGGATGAACAGAATAATTAATCGAATCCATCCAACCATGATAATGACCTTCAAATTTTACAAATAATTGCCTATTTGTATAACCTCTCATTAATCGAATAAGTAATTGATCAATTTCAGTTCCGCTTGATGCAAATCTAACTGTCCAATCATTAGCATTAAGAATGTTCAATGATTTTTCAGCTACTTCAATTTCTTTATCAAACTGTGCAGCATAAATCATTCCTTTATTTATTTCCTCAGAAACTTGCTTATTAATAAATTCAGGTGCATGCCCAAAAATATTAGGACCCATCCCTTGAATATAATCAATATACTCATTATCATCAACATCCCAAATTTTTGACCCTTTAGCATTTTTTATAAAAAGAGGAATCTGAGAATGTTCTAAAACTCTTATTTGAGAAGAAATACCACCAGCTATATATTTTTTTGCCTTAGTATAAAGTTTTTTTGAATTATTTATATTATTCATGCATAATCCTGACTTTTGAAATTATATTAAAGTTTAAGATACTAAATTTTATAAATTTAACATATAAATTATTCGCATATAATATTTTTAATAATTATTTTTTTCAAGGATTAAAAATGGCTACAAATTATCAGCAAGAAAGATCAGATGGTGTGAGAATATCAGATGCTTGGAAGTTTAGAGGACTAAAGACTGTAATTTTAGAAAATAAAAATATAAGAGTTCTAATCATTTCAGATAAAGGAGCAGATATTTCAAGCTTTGTTTACAAACCTACTGATACTGAATTTATGTTTAAAACCCCTTGGGGAATTCGAAACCCTAGCCTTACAGTTCCATCAACTGGTGATTCCGCATCAGTTTGGCTAGATTATTATGAGGGGGGTTGGCAAACAGTTATTCCACATGGAGGTTATCCAAGCGAATACTTTGGCGCAGATTTTGGAATCCATGGAGATGTAAATAATATACCATGGGATGCAAAAATAATCACAGATACTCCAGAGATTTGTACTATTGAATTTAGAGGAAGAAGTGTTAGAAGTCCTTTTGAAATATCCAGAACAATTTCTTTAAAAGCAGAAGATTCTTTCCTTGAAATTGACCAAAAAGTTACAAACTTTGCTGAAGAAGATTTAGATATTGTTTGGCTGGAACATGTTGCCATTGGGGGAAATTTTTTATCAGAAAAATGTACTCTTACTTTACCTAAATGTAAAATACTTACACATCCTGAAGATGTTGATAAATCGTCAAAATTAAAGCCTGCTTTTTCTGGAGAATGGCCTATGGTTGATCTAAAAGATGGAACAAAATCTGATTTCAGAAAAATACCTGGTAAATCTGATAGATCATTGGATATGGCATATTTCACTGAATTAAATGAAGGTTGGTACGTAATAAAAAATAATGATTTAAATATTTCTTGGGGACTAGAATTTCCTAAGGAATTATTTAAGTATGTTTGGTATTGGAGAAATTTTGGAGGAGGATATGGATACCCATGGTACGGAAGATGTTACAACGCTGGATTGGAGCCTTGCACTGGATGGCATAATGGAGGAGTAGAACAAGCTGAAAAAAATGGATCTGCATATTCAGTAAAGGCAGGTAAAACAATTTCTGCAAAAATAAAAGCAGGAGTTGTGTTAGATTACATCGAAGAGAAAAGAAATAATCCTTTTTAGTAATTACTCTCCTTGTAAACCAGCATCCCATCCGCCTTTAGCCATTATTCCTCCGTCAACATTTATGTATTCTCCAGAAATAAATGAGGATGCATCGCTAGCTAAAAATGACGCTACTTGACCAATTTCTTTTGGATCTCCAACTCTTCCTATTGGAATATCTTTACCAAATGATTCTAAACTTTCTTCTATATCACCTGTGATTGATGTCCTAACCATTGGAGTATTAAATGTACCTGGATTAATGGTATTGACTCTAATGTTACTCTGTATATAGTCAAGTGACATCTGCCTTGTCAAAGATATTACAGCTCCTTTACTAGCAGCATAAGGTGGAACCAATCTTTGGGATTGTAATCCTTGTACACTTGAAACATTAATTATTATTCCTTTTCCTAATTTTTTCATATGAGGAATAGAGTATTTACTCATCAAAAAATAACTTTTTAAATTAACATTAATGACTGCATCCCACATTTCTTCAGAAGTATCTTCAACATTTTTGTAAGATGAAGGAGGTTGTATCCCTACATTATTTACTAAAATATCTAACCTTCCTAAAATATCAATACACTCTTCAACTACCTTTTTAGGGGAGTCAGACTTAACAAAATCTGCTTCTACAAAAATTGCCTTTCCGCCTATAGATTCGATATCTTTAACTGCTTGATTACCATGTTCTTTTGAAATATCTGCAATACAAACAGTAGCTCCATTTTCCGCAAGTACATCTGTAATTCCTCTTCCAATACCTTGTGCTCCTCCAGTTACTATTGCTACTTTTCCTTTGTGATCAAACATGTTAATCCTTTCTAAGTTTCTTCTTCAAAAAGTATACACGATTTATATTTATGGTGATATTATAAATTTCATATTGGAGTAAAGGTGTAAAGTGGAATATCATATTGAAAAATTAGCGTCTCCTAATGCTGTTGTTGGAGAAGGGCCTGTTTGGAGCCCAGAAGAAAAAAAAGTATATTGGACAGACATATATGGTGGAAAATTATTCAGGTATGATCCTGAGAAAAAAACTAATGAAATAATACACGATGGAGTGCAAGTAGGAGGATTTAGATTTAATAAATCTGGAGGTTTAATCTTAGGATCTTGGGAAGGAATTATTCTATGGAATTCAGATGAAGATATGGAATTTATAAAAAAAGGAAAAGTTGATGGGACTGATGTAAACATAAGAGTAAATGATGCGATATCAGGACCTGATGGAAGTTTTTATTGTGGAACAGATGCTACTAAGTGGAGTAATGATGTGGTTTTTAGAATTAATCCTGACAAGTCGATAGATGTTATTGATGAAGGAGTAAAACTTTGTAATGGAATGGGGTTTTCCCCTGATGAAACCACGTTTTACAGTACAGATTCTCTAAGAAAAATAATTTATCAATGGGACTATAACAAAAAAAACAAGTCCTTAGGAAATAAAAGGATTTTTGTAAAATTAGATGACGCAAACACAGGAATTGTAGATGGAATGACAGTAGATTCAGAAGGGTTTATATGGTCTGCAATTTGGTTTAGTTCTAAAGTTATGAGATTTGACCCAGATGGAAAACTAGAAAGAGAAATCACTTTCCCTGCAACGCAAACCTCATGCCCAATGTTTGGAGGGAAAGACTTAAATGAGCTATATGTTACCACTGCAAATTCTGGTACAGGAGAAAATCCAAATGGCAGCGAACCAAAAAATTATGACTTCAAAGCATATAGAGGTGGTGATTTATATAGAGTAAAACTAGATATACAAGGGAAACTAGAATACAAAACTATGTTTTAGAATTCTTAAATTTTTTATGAAAAAAAACAAATTGATTGTTTTAGTCAATGAGCTAAAAAACAACGAAAAAAAAATAAAAAAATATATAGATTTTCATGCAAAGCCATTTAATGAAGTTGTAAAAGACTTAGAAGAAAAACCTATAGGAAGGATGAGGATTTTTATTAATAGTAATAAGCTTGTCATGTTACTAGAAGTTGATATAGATTTTGATTTAAGTGACGGAATTCACATAGAGCCCTTTAACAGCAAAGTTCAAGAATGGCAAAACTTAATGGGATCTCTTTTTCAAGAACTTGAGTCAGGAGAAACTAGAGAGTGGGAAAAAACAGAATTAATCTTTGATACTAAAAATTATTATTAATTTTATAAGAGGTAAAGAATGAAAAAAAAATTCATCGAATATAAAGGAAATCCGAACCATAATTTAAAAGATATGGAATTGCGATCAAAAGAATTTTATGAAAATATCAGACAGCGAAAAACGATTAGGGATTTCTCTGAAAAATCATTCCCAAAATCAATAATTGAAAACTGTATTAAGTCTGCAGGAACTGCTCCAAGTGGGGCTAACATGCAACCTTGGCATTTTGCAATTTCATCTAAAAATGAAGTAAGAAAAATTCTTCGAAAAGAAGCTGAAAATGAGGAAAGAAGTTTTTATAAAAACAAAGCTCCTAAAGAATGGATAAAGGCACTAGAACCACTAGGGACTGATGCTAGTAAACCTTTTTTAGAAATAGCTCCCTATCTAATAGGAATTTTTTCAAAAAATTTTAGCATACTAGAAGATGGGTCTAAAGTGAAGCATTATTATTCAAAAGAATCAGTAGGGATATCTACAGGTATTTTAATTACAGCATTACACATGGCTGGCCTATCTACATTAACACATACCCCAAGTCCAATGGGGTTTTTGAATAAAATATTTAAAAGACCAAAAAATGAAAAACCTTTTTTGTTATTGGTTGTGGGGTTTGCAAAAGAAGATGCATTAATACCGGACATAGATAAACTACCATTAGAAAAAATTTCTTCTACAATTTAATAAATAACTTACAGGGGGTAAAAATGGGATTACTTGATGGAAAAAAAGTATTAATAACCGGTGCTAGAAAAGGAATTGGAAGAGGGATAGCAATAACTCTTGCAAAAGAAGGAGCAGATGTAGGTTTAAACGATATTATAGACGATGAAGTTTCACAAAAATGCGTGGATATAGTTTCAAAACATGGAGTGAATGCTACTTTCCACAAAGGTGATGTGAGCAAAATAGAAGATATAAACTCCGTATTTGACTCTTTTATAGATGCTCACAAGAAAATTGATGTATTAATAAATAATGCCATCTTCCCAGATCAACAAAGGCCTTTTTTTGAAACTGATGAAAAGTATTGGGATAGAATGATGGATTTATCATTGAAAGGATATTTTTTTGCTTCTCAAAGAGCCGCTAAAGAAATGATAAATAATGACACAGGAGGAAGAATAATTTGCCTTTCAAGTGTTCATTCTTATGTAGCAATGCCCAATTGGACTGCATATGGAACAGCAAAGATGGCCCTGAGAAGAATGGTCAAAGGAATAGCGGCAGATCTTGCTGGAAAAAATATTACTGCAAATTGTATAGCTCCTGGAGCCATTTCAAACCGCTTACCTGATGATATTGAAGATGAATCAATTGATGGTCCTCCTCATAAGCCTGAAGATTTCAAGAGATTTATTCCTGCTGGGATTGGAGGGCTTCCTAGTGATATTGCTAACGCAGTTGTATACTTATCTTCACATCTTGGACAATATGTTAATGGAGAAACTTTATTAGTTGACGGAGGCATGATAGCTTCACAAAAAATTCATGATTGAAAAAAATAACTCGAGAATAAAATGAGGAAAAAAATATGATAAAAATACCAATAGCAATAGTAGGTGCAGGAGGAATGGGAGGAAGACATTTGAGAGCCCTAGGAGCATTATATGAAAGTGGGATGGCAAATGTTGAGTTAGTAGCTGTTTGTGATAAAAATGAAGGAAATGCAAATCATCTAGCTGACAATGCAAAAGAATTATTAGGGAAACGTCCTATTGTATTTAATTCTCTTGAAAAAATGAAAAAAGAAATGCCTGAAATTGAGGGTGTTGATATAACTACAGATTCAGGTTCTCATCATCAAGTAGCCGAAGAAGCATTTAATTTAGGCTATAACGTTCTATGTGAAAAACCACTAGCAATAACCATAAAAGGTTGCAATAAAGTTATAGAAGCTTGGAAAAAAAGTGGAAAAGTATTGAGTGTTGCCGAACAAGAGAGAAGAGACCCTATATGTAGATTGACCAAAGCTTTAATAGATGCAGAAGTCATAGGTAATCCTTACAGTTTTCTAAATGGATCCGCCAGAGGCTCTAAAGATATAATTATTCTCCCATGGAGACACCACAAAAACATGGGGGGAATTTTTGTTGATGCAGGAGTTCATATTGTAGATCAAATGATGTACTATCTCGGAGATATAGAAGAAGTATACGCTGTGTCAAAATTGTGGGAAACAAAAAGATATAAAGGTGAAAAAATAGGAGTCTCAAACTTTTATGAAAAATGGGCTAGCTCTGTACCAAATGAGATAGATGCTGACTCAGAAGATATGGTCATTTCCACTATGAAATTTAAAAATGGCGCCATCGGACAATGGACATCTTTTTATGCAGCTCATGGTGAAATTACAGAGTACGCAATGATTTATGGAAGTAAAGGTTCTATGACTCCAGCTAAGCAAAGGAGAGGTGATCCTTTGAGATTAAATCTTGATGGAATAGGAGAAATTTCTGGAGATCAAGTTCTTGAACTTGTCCCAAATTTTCATTTAGATGAACTTACATCACGTTTATTTCAATCAGAAAGATTGGGTTCATATAAAACCCCATTTGAAGATGTTGATAAATTTTTAGTTGCGCTTGAATATTATGAATTAGGACAATGTATAACGGACGGTACAAAACCTGAAGTTGATGCATACGTTGGAAGAAAAGATTTAGCTGTCTGTAATGCTGCTCTTGAATCCTCTGTCTTAGGCAGAAGTGTAACTATTGAAGAAATTGAAAATGAAATTACTTCTGAATATGAATCAACTATTAATGATTATTGGAAAATTTAAAGAAAGAGAAGTTAAATGAAAATAGCTAAAGTTGAAACTTTTTTTGTTTCTAGGTTTTTGGTTGTAAGAATTACCACTGAAGATGGTGTACAAGGAATTGGAGAATCATGTTACTGGTCATACCCTAAGGCGGCTGAAGCTACAATTCACGGTTTTAGAGATGCTTTAATAGGAATGGAAGCAAATGATATAGAACACATATGGAGTTTTCTTTGGAGGTATAATTCTGCATTCAGAGGCAACAGTATAGGTGGGGCTATTAGCGCTATAGATATGGCATTATGGGATATAAAAGGTAAAAGACTTCAAGCCCCAGTCTGGGATCTTTTAGGAGGGAAAGTAAGACAAAAGATAAGAGCTATAGCTTTGGGAGTTAGTGGAGATACTCCAGAAGAATGTGCTAAAGGGGCTAAAAAAGCCTTAGAGGATGGTTTTACAGCACTAAAATTTACCCCTATGCCTAATAATTGGGCTGAGTTGTCATACTCAAAAATGATTGGAATTGCAGTAGAAATGGTTGAAGCAGTAAGAGAGACTGTAGGATGGGATTTTGATATAGGGGTTGAAATTCATAGGAATATGCAACCTCATGAAGCGATAGCTTTTTGTGAAGAAGTAGCTAGATTAAGGCCATATTTCATTGAAGATCCTATAGTTCCTGATTCTGTAGTCGCAATGGGAGATGTTTCTGCAAAAATGAAGCTACCTTTAGCTGTAGGTGAAAGAAACATGGGTATATGGGAATTTAGGGAGTATGCACAACTTGCAAAACCTGCTTTTTTCAAACCTGATATTGCTGTAGCAGGTGGAATAACAGGTGTAAAAAAAATAGCTACAATAGCTGAAGCAAATCATATCAAAATTTGTCCTCACAATTTTCAAGGACCAATCGCGACAGCTGCATGTGTTGCATTAGGAATATCATCTCCATCCTGGGATCTTCAAGAATCTATTCAGGAAGATAAGCCACCAAGAAGGGATATGACAGATGAAATAATTAATTTAGAAAATGGCTGGTATTTTCCTTCAGAAAAACCTGGATTAGGAATTAATTTTAATGAAAAAGCTCCAGCTATGCATCCATTCGATCCTGCAAAAATACCGCCTCCAATTTCAAGTGACGGAAGTGTAGGTTTGAGATAATTATCTTAATTTGTGAAAAATATTGCCCAAATTACTGTAAGTATAGTTAGAAAAATTAGAAATCTATTCGTATATTTAGATAATCCAATGGTTCTGTTTATAGATAAACCTAAAAAGCACCAAAAATTATGAAAAATAATTTGTAAAAAAAGAAAACTTATAGGAACTAAAAAATATAATTCAAAAGATCCACTTAATCCTTCAGTAAATTTTGAAAAAGCAATTAAGCACATAGCCCATGTTTTTGGGCTTAATGGATGTACAAAAAGACCTTCTTTAAACTTAAGTATTTTCTCATAAGAATACTTTTTTTCGTGAGAATTCCACCCTTTCATTGATAACCAAATCATATAAATAACACAAATATACGAAAATGATTCCATAATTATCGGATAGTCTCGAACTAATAAACCTAAACCCAAAGAAAATAATATATTAAGTAATAATTTTCCAAAAACTAACCCAGATAAAAATGGTATAGATCTTAAATATCCATATTGAGCACCGGTGGAAAGTAGTAGTAAGTTTGCAGGCCCTGGTGTACTCACCATTAATGTTATGAAAACCCAAAGAGGGAAATATTGTGAAAAAATCTCAAACATACTACTATAATATTTATTTAACCAAATTTTATCGGATTTTAAATATGAAAATAGAAGAATTAAATATTTACCACGTAGCAATGCCTCTTATAGACCCATGGATTACTTCTTATGGAGCAGACTATGAAATACATTCTATTTTGATTAATGCAAAAAGTGGTGATTATCAAGCATGGTCAGAAACTTGTGCACTAGAGTTACCAACATACTCGTATGAAAGTGCAAATTCAATTTTTTATAATCTATCAGAAATATTTGGAAAAAAAATCATAGGTAATGATTATCAAAATGCTAAAAATCTAAATGATGACTTGAAAGTATATAAAGGAAATCCATTTGCAAAAGCAGGTCTAGATATAGCTTGGTGGAATCTAAAAAGTGAAATAACTAATACTCCTCTTCACGAACTAATAGGTGGAACAAGGAAAGAAGTAGTAGCTGGAGCAGATTTTGGAGTTGAAAAAGACATTGATACTTTGTTAAGTAAAATACAATTAGCAGTAGATAAAAAAACTCCTAGAATAAAATTAAAAATCAAAAAAGATTGGGATAAAGATGTTCTAGATGCAGTTAAGTCCACTTTTCCGAAATCTATTTTTCACGTAGATTGCAATGGTGGATACTCTCTAAAAGATTTAGATTTTTTCAAGTCTATTGATAAGCATGAGTTAGCATTTATTGAGCAACCCTTAAATTCTGATGATCTAATTGATCATGCAAAATTAGCAAAATTAATTGAAACCCCTATATGCTTAGATGAATCAATAAATGGGGTAGAAAGAGCCGTACAAGCAATTGAGATAGAAGCATGTAAATATATAAATATAAAACCAGGAAGAGTTGGTGGTATTACTAATTCTTTAGAAATCAATAAAATTGCTGAAAATGCTGGCATTCCTGTATGGGTTGGAGGAATGCTTGAAAGCGCACTTGGAGCAAGTATTTGTATTGCATTGGCTACACTAGAAAACTTCACTTATCCTGGAGATTTATTTCCTTCAGACAGATTCTATACTGATGATTTATGCAAACCAGAAAACAAGTTTAAATCACCATATATTTTTGAACCATTAAACGTATTGCCAAAGCCTGATTCTGAGCTTCTGGAAAAGTACACAGTAAAAACGGCTAAACTAAATTAATTACAGCAATTACATCCTGAACTGCAAGAGTGATTATTAGATGGAGGGACATCTAATGCTGGATTTTTATCAAAAAAACCTGAAGGCTTAATAGAAAATCCAATGTAAGCGACTGGCATTACAGGCCAATCTTCTAATCTTGGTATATGGTTATGCCCTAATGTATACCAAACAACTAAATCTTTATCTTTGGTGTCTCTTTTTGATTGAATCCATTTTGGGAGTCCGTCTCCTCCAGGATGCTGTTGAGGATAATCTCCTGAAGCATATAATTCTTTATTATTAAATTGTGTAACCCAAAGATGTGCGTTCATAAAACCAGCTCTCTTATTTACAACAGAATCTTTATGACTAAACGGAAGTAGATTTTCTCCAGGAGCTATCTTATAACTTACAGGCTCTCCCATATAATTTTTCTTTGAATTATTTGATATTGTCCAATATCTAGCTGCAAAAGGATCAACTATCCTTGCTCCTTCACCTTCATTTTGAATTAATGTTTTTTTTGTAGAAAAAGCATTACCGTGTTTATTTTCTTCACTGATTGGATCTAGAATTGTATCAACTTCATATACCGAATTTTCGATTCCATCAACCATCATGTCTAACCTAACATTAAAAAAATGTTGATGATTATGTGCAACAACTTGAGGAGCTACTAAAGTACCATGTTTTGGCTTAACTCCAGGAGGTACAGCTGAAGAATTCACAATCCCAGTTAATTTCACCTCATATTCAATTCCTCCATCCTGATAAAAATACCAAAAAAATCCATACTCATAGTTACCTACTGTAACAATTGAAGAAATCACAAGCCTCCTAGATCTTCTAGTTTCAACTTCTCCTGTTCTAGTGTCAGTATGTTTCCACAAAATGCCATAATCCTCTTCATGCATACAAATAGCATTCTTAATCAATGTTGCATTTCCTCTTATATCGAATAAAGATGCATCAAAATATCTGATTTCACCTAAGCAGTCACATCCAAGTTCTAATGAATTGGCACATTTTCCTATACCAACTTCTCCTGCATCAAAAACTTGTTTTTTAAAATGGTCATTAGTTGGATCTCCATACGGTACAATCATTTCAGATAAAGATGCCCTATATAATATTGGTCTTAATTTTCCATTATCTTCATACCCAACAGTATGAATAACTAATCCTTCACGCTTAGTAAAACCAATTCTCAAATTCCATTTTTGCCACTTAACCTCATTTCCATCAACCTTAAAGCTTGGACCCTCTGGCTGGGTGATTTCAATAGGTTTTAAGTCTGTTCTAAATTCCTTTTGGTAATTTTGAGAATAATTCCCATCGTTTGGAGGAATTGGAACTGTACCAAAATCTTGAATATCTACAACTTCATTTTTATTTAAATCTAATATTATTGAAAGACCTTCAATTGGTCGCGCATACGCATTATCTTCTGGTTCCCTTCTAATCCAACATCTTCCAATTGCTAATCTTTTACCTTCTTCATCTTTATTTCCAAAATTAGATATAGGCCAAGGATCAATCTGTAATAGATCTGGATCTGTAATGCCTCTTTTTTTCAAAGCTGCAATTACCTTAGGATCTTTTTTCATCTTTGATTCCCATTCATTAAAATCCATTTCTAAATCACCAAAAATAAAAGCTGGTTGAACGTTAGGAATAAATTCACATCTATGAATTTTTTCACTTATTAAATTTATTTCAAGCTCATAAATTTTTTCTTCTTTGAAATTTAGCACTACAACAAATGCATTTCTGTCTATATGATCCCCTTTTTTGAAAGAGAGTACTTTTTCCTTAGTTGGCTCAAGAAGCATTATTGTTTCAAAAAGTAATTCTTTTCCAAGATCAGACTTAGCCTTTACTATTTCAGATATTTTATTAATTTCATCAAAACTTAAAGGATCTAAAGGATGAGTAATAATATTATTAAATTTGACTTCTGCAGATAATTTTTTAGATTTGTTCAACTATATCTCCCCAATTTTGTAAAAAGATTTTTACTTATTATATTCAAATGATTTTATTTAGAAATAAATAGATTGGCATTTAAGTGATTTCTTAGATATTTCAAATATAAAAAACTATAATATAAATATTCATAATTTAAATATCCCTAAATGTATGTCAGATAGAATAAATAAATTACATAGATATATGAGGATTGGGTTGAATAGAAATGGTCAGTTTCCTAGCCAAAACGATCTAATAAAAAAATTAGATTTAAGTGTTGAAGCGTTTAAAGAATTAATTATTGATGCTCAAGAATCTGGCAGAGATATAAGACCTGATACATTTGAACTTAACCAATATCTGAAGATTAATATTAATGAAATTGAATTTGGAACTGATGAAAAAGAACCTTTTGGATATAAAGATTTTATACATTACAATAAAATTCTGAGTGATCTAGTAAGAGATTTAGATTTTAGCAATGATGAAAAAACTGAGGATATTTTAGAATTTGCAGGGACTATTGTAAATTTCCTAGAAATTCTAATAAAAAATGTTACCAAAAAGTCATCTTTAATAGATCAAAATAAAAAAAATATTGAAAGTAATTATGAAGAAGTTATGTCAGTATATGGTGAAAAAAAAGAACCATTAATCAATATTAAACAATTACAAATAAGTATAGATAAATTCTTAATTCCATTTCAAAGCATTTTTAATAGGATTGGAATTATTTTTGAATCATATGATATGCAAATTGAAGAACCATTCAATGAACAAAATATTATTGAGGATTATAACAATATAGATTTCAATGAAATAGAAAGTTTTTTAAAGTTATTTTATGACGATCAATTGGGATTATAAATAAATATTGTATTTATGAATTAATATGTACTTTCAAAGATTTTGATTTTTTATCATAAGCTTTTTCGAAACCTAATTGTATATCCTTTGGTTCATAAGTATGAGTTACTATTCCCTTGTAAGGATGATCGCCAGAGGATAGTATTTCAATCGCAAGTTTGAAGTCACTGATGCCATTTATGTTCGCATAACAAGTTGTATTTATAAAATTAATTTCTTTCATCATAGGTTGTAAAAAGTCCATTTCAATTTTTTCACCAAACCTTCCAAGAATTAGTACATTGCTAACATTTCTAACAACATTTGCACTTTGAACTAATGAAGAATTATTAGTTCCTCCAACGCTCTCAATTGCAATATCGACTCCTATTCCACTTGTATTTTCCAAACAAGCATTTTCAAGGTCCCCTGGTTCTGCACTAACAACAATATCCGCTCCCATCAATTTGGCTGCCTCTGCTTGATGAGGATATTTTGCAGAAGCAATTATTTTGGATGCACCAAAAAATTTTGCAGAAGCAATTGCACCTAATCCAATTGATGCTGATCCTACCACAGCAACAGTCATTCCTGTCTCAAATTTACAATATCTAAGCCCATGGACAGAAATAGCTAAAGGTTCCACTAATGCTCCTTGACTGTAGGTCATTTCATCAGAAATTCTATACATACCAAAAGGTTTGCGAGTTACATATTCTCCAAACCCTCCACCTGTATCTTGTCCAGGATTTATACAATGTCTTGTGTATCCAAAATTACAATAATAGCAATCTTGACAAGCTCTTCCTGCTCCACCCATATCTATGGCTACCCTACTTCCAATCTCTAAATCTCCTGAATAATTTTTGGGTAATTCTTCAATTATTCCTGAAACCTCATGTCCCCCAGGGATAATCTGAGGTAAATTACCAGCTTCAGTAAAATGAGTTTTATTTTTCCTTTCAATAGTATTGTGTAAATCCGAACCACAAATTCCAGATGACATTACCTTTACTAGAGCTTGATCATCAAATATTTCTGGCATTTTTGTTTTTTTAAAAATATATTTACCTTCAGCCATATCTAATCCGGCATTCATTTCTTTTTTTGACATTCTATTAATCCTTCCTAGAGGTTATCATCCAAATATTATATTTTTATTGATTTTATAATTCAAAACTTAATGAACAAATCCAACTTTTTGACCTTTGAAATCAAGATTAATTACATTACTATCACAAGTTTCACACCATACTTGTAAGCCTTTTTCAGTCCAACCTATAGCAAAACCAGAAATACCAACGTTTGAATTTTCAATAACTTTTGCTAAAACATCTACTCTTTTTCCTTCTTCTTCTGGAATATCACCACAGTTTTTACAAGTAAAATATTGAAGAATAAATAGACCTTTTTTTGCATTTTCAATCATTAACTCTTCAGCTCTTTTAGAATGGTGATCTGACTCATTTTTTTCAGCTAAATTATCTAATTCATCATGATTCATTAACAGCTCTCTTAATTTTAATTTATTTACTAATTATTTAGTATAAAGAGATTACTATAAATTTTCATGGAAATGGATTATTTTGTTGAAATGATTTAGAGCTAAAACAAATTATATAAATTTATTCGTAAATGTTTAATTTGGAGATTTTTTCAGCATTTTTTAATAACTTCAGACTACTTGGACCTAATTTCTCTATATTTAATACCTTTCCTTGCAGTCTAAATTTTTCCGTTATTTTACTCAATGCTTCAATAGAAGACTGATCCCAAATCCAAGATTCTGAACAATCTAAAGTAATAGTTTTTTCAGTAAAATTTAAAGGATTAAGAATATTATTAAATCTATTTATTGATCCAAAAAACAATGTCCCTTTTAACTTATATTTGGCTTCAATGTCTGAAATTTTAATTTCCTCTATTAGATTTAAAAAGTTTGATGATTTCCAAGCGTAAGTTAAAGCAGAGAAAATAACACCAACAATCACTGCAATAGCCAAGTCTTGCCAAACAGTAACAGCTGTTACAAGAATTATAACTAAAGCATCTTCCTTAGGAACATTCCTTAATATTTTAAATGAGGTCCAAGCAAAAGTACCAATTACGACCATCATCATTATTCCAACCAGTGCTGCAATAGGTATCATTTCAATCCATCTTGAGAAAAATAAAATAAAACATAAAAGAGAAATAGCAGCTACAATTCCTGATAATCGACCTCTTCCACCTGAAGAAATATTTATCATAGATTGACCAATCATTGCACAACCGCCCATTGCTCCAAAAAAACCACATGTCAAATTGCTTAAACCTTGTCCTACACATTCTTTATTTGGTTTACCTTTTGTATCTGTAATTTCATCAATCAGCGTTAAAGTTAGTAGACTCTCAATTAATCCAATACCAGCTAATGTTAGTGAAAAAGGAAGAACTATCCATAATGTTTCTAAACTCATTGGAACACTAGGAATAGTAAATGCAGGTAAATCTCCTGATACAGATGCTAGGTCTCCAACAGTTAGAGTATCTATTTTGAATAAGATTACGACTAAAGATAAAATAATTATTGAAATCAATGGAGAAGGAATTATCTTTCCAATTTTTGGAACCTTAGGAATAAAAAAGATTATGCCCATTGTGACTAATGTAAGAATTACCATAATAGATAACTGACCACTCTCCAGCCAACCTCCGTTAAATAAAACGTTTATGGCACTATGACTACCTTCAGAATGTGAGGTTGCACTATGATCCTTAAATTGTCCAATCTGACTTAAGAAAATTACAATTGCTAATCCATTTACAAATCCAAGCATTACTGTAGATGGAACAATATGAATAAATTTTCCTAATTTTAATAAACCTATAATAATTTGTATTATTCCAGTTAAAATAATAGCTGCAAATAAATACTGAACTCCATAAATTGCTACTAATGAAACCATCACAACTGCCATTGCTCCTGTAGCACCAGATATCATTCCGCTTCTTCCTCCAAATAAAGATGTAATAATTCCAACAATGAATGCAGCGTATAATCCAACTAAAGGTTCTACGCCAGCTACAAAAGAAAAAGCTATTGCTTCGGGAACAAGTGCTAAAGCCACAGTCAAACCTGAAAAAAAATCTAATTTGGGATTATTAGTTATTTGATATTTTGCCAATAAGTTTAAGAGCATGAAGGAAACTATATCAGTATGAATTAAGCATTTTCTACAAAATATATTACGAGTTATAACGATAATTTATAGAATATAAATTATTTGCCAAGAGATTATAATAAATTCTATGAAAATAAATTTAATTATATTTTTAGCATTAATTTCAATTAGTTGTTCATCAAACGAATCAGACGAATCTATAAAGATCGAAGGTAATATTTCTCCTACACAAACTCCTGTATCTATGAAAGAAAAAAAAGTAGCACCAGAGTTAATCACTCCTACAAAAGCTTCAAAACCTTTAGCAACTTCAAAACCTTTAGCAACTTCAAAACCTGCTACACAAAATAATTACGAAAGAAAATTGTTACCAACGGTAAAACCTGATAAACAAAATAAGAAAAAAACAACTTTTTATCCAACTGCTATCCCTACCATAACTCCTACTCCTACACCTACTTATCCAGCTAATGCTATAGTATTTGAAAGTTTAGAGTTTGAATTATATATAAGAGAAAAGATTGATAAGGATTATATTACTTTAGAAGATATATCTAAAATTAAAGAGATAAAAATAGGTGGCCAAATTGGTCAAACGAATTTAAATAATAAAATTAGTATGGAAAACATAAATGATCTTAAATATTTTAAAAACCTTGAGGAATTAACTATTAGAGAAGCTGGAATAAAAGACATAAATGGAATAGAAGAACTTCAAAATTTAGAACATTTAGATCTTACAGGTAATGATATTGAAAATATAGAAAGAATTGCTCTTTTGAGAAATCTAGAACATCTCTATATGTATGATAATAAAATTTCTGACATTTGGGCTTTTACCCCACAAAGAAATCCCTACTTGAAACATTTATGGTTAGATGGGAATAATATCCAATCACTTGGTCCATTTATACCATCAATAAATGAATTCGCAGGACAATTAACTCATATTGGAATAAGTAGAAACCCGATATTATCAGAAAATTGGGAACAAGCATTTAATGAAAATGTTAGGACTCTTCAAATTGGAGGACTAGAAATAGACAATAAAATACTTAAAGAATTATTTTCTCAAAATCATGGGTTCCCAAATTTAGGATATATAAATTTGGGAGGAAATAAAAAAATTTCTGATTTGAGCCCATTATTAAAACTCAAATCATTAAAAGAAATATCTATAGAAAAAAAAGTACAGGGATCAGCATTGGACGCACTAATGAGAGATGGTGGTATAGAAGAATTAGAAAAAAATGGAGTTAATGTAAATTTTGTAAATTGGAATTACGATTAAAACTTACTGCTCTGAAATTTACTTAGAAATATTAATAAATTCATCAAATATCAAATAAATTAGGGCTAGATTATGGACGTCCCATTGGTTATAAAGCAAATTTTATAATCAATAGGACCTAATTAAGTATATCAAGTTGATTTTTTTTCAGGAAATTTTGTGACATTAAGTTATTCAAAAGTTAAGGTTTTAGCTAAATTATCTAGTCTGTAATGATCTAATCCAAATTTTAATCAAGAATCTAACGTTGAATAAGTTTAATAAGATATACTAATCAAAGTAGCTGTTATATGAGTGCTATCAAATAGCAGTTATTTTTTAAAATGTCCTCAGTTTGATGATTTGAATGAGGGCATTTTTTTATTAAATGAAAAACTGTTTGATCAATAATATATTAGATACACTGCTCATTTCTCCAGTAGCAAACCAACTTATGGACACTTTATTAAAATCTATGATTTTCATAAATTACTCCAATTTCCTGGATTTAACAAGTCAGTATCATCGATTGATAATTCTTTAGGAATAGAAGGAAGATTTCCATCGATTGAATTAATAATTTTTTGCAACTGATCTTTATTATCAACACCTACTAAAACTCTAGATACCTCAGGTATTGAAATCATATATCTAATGGTCGCTTCTAAAGCTGATAATTTATTATCAGCAAGCCATTCATGCCAAAATTTCCATAAACTACTCCATCTCTCAAACTGATTGGGTCTTTTCTTGTGATCCATTAATAATAGACCTTGTAAAAAAATGGAACGCGTGTGTATCTCTATACCTTTAGAATAGATTTTATTTAATAATCCATTATCAAATAATCGTCTATCTAAAATATTCATTGGAAATTGAATAATATCAATATCAAATCTATCAATAATCTTTATTAATTGATTATCAATATAAGCAGAAACACCAATTTTATTAACTAAACCCTGATCCTTGAGAATTTGAAGTTGTTTGAAAATCATTTCGCCACCAGGCTTTAATAGATCTTCACCATGATGGACTAACAATCCATATAGTGATTTTTGTTTTAATAATCTTAAAGACTGATATAAATCACTGATTACGAAACTAGCCACTTTTTCAGTAATAGCTTCCTGATCAAAACCTCTAGTTTTTGTTACGATATCAAAATCTTGAGTATTTACTTCTCCCAACACTTGTTCACTAGATCCATAAAGTTTCGCAGTATCTAACATTCTTATATCATTATTACGTGCAAAATTTATTATATTATTCACCTCATTTGGCTCAACCTTGACACCTGAATTAATACCATAATCTATACCAAATTGAACTGTTCCTAGTGCTATTTTTTCCATAATTATTACCTTCAATTAAAAATCTAATTTATAGGTTTTAAAATCTTGAATTGCTCTGATTCAGGAAGATTTAAAAATTCCTCAAAAGTTACATAAAATTCGTCCATGGTAAATCCAAACGCATTTTCAAAGGCTTTTTCTTTTCCAAGATAAAAAATACTAGGGATATATTCTTTAAAAAAATAATCCA
>PASM01000033.1 GCA_002711965.1 Chloroflexota bacterium
ACTTAATTCTATGCCTTCAGCAATACCAATACTTAATATTTCTTTCATAGTTTCTCTTAAAATTTTTTCTCCATAAAAAGAATCAATTAATTCTCTAAAAGACATTCTGAATGAAGTCATTATAGTTCCAAATGCACCTACTATAATCATTTTTTCCCATAATGTAGACAAAATATTTTCAGAGATTTTAAAACTTAAGAATTTAGAATCAAATTTTTTATGAATATCTAATAATCTATTAGATTTGGAGTTATCTAATTCTCCAAATTCTACCAATGCAGATGATCCCTGCTGAAGAATTACTCCTGGAGATTCAATTTCAGCTTCTATAAAAGTTGCAGCAGGAATAATATTTTTTTTATCAACAAATTTTGCAATTTCATTATGGCTATTTACTCCATTTTGAATAGTAATTATCAATGTATTAACATCAGATATCTTACCTAACATTGGAAGAGTTTCGTTGTTTGAATATAACTTTGGTGTATAAAATATCAGATCAAAAGAATTAATATTGTTAACATTATCTGTCGCATTTATATCTAAATTATAGTTACCCCAATTAGACTTAATTGATAATCCGTTAGAAGATATTTGATTATAATGATCTCCTCTACAAATTAAAGTTACATCAAATCCTTTGTTTTTTAATACGGCTCCATAGTAACTTCCTACAGAACCTGCTCCTAACACTGCAATTTTCATGAGAATCTATCTTATAATCTATTTTGGTAATTAATATAAATTAGTAACAAACTAATTATTTTGTAAAATGATACTATGAGAAAAAATAATAGAAAACATGATGAGGCTAGGAATTTATCAATAGTTCCAAATTATCAAAAAAATTCCATTGGTTCAGTCCTAATAAAATTTGAAGATACCCAAGTTATATGCTCAACTAATATTTCAAATAATCTTCCCAGATGGCTAATGAACAAAAATCAAGGTTGGGTAACTGCAGAATACAATATGCTTCCAAACTCATCCTCTGAAAGAATTTCTAGAGATAGAGGGAATAAGCTTAGTGGTAGAACACAAGAAATCCAAAGACTTATTGGAAGATCCTTAAGACAAGCTATAGATTTAACGATGATTCCTGGAGTTATTGTTACTATTGATTGCGATGTATTAAATGCTGATGGAGGCACAAGAACTGCATCAATAACAGGTTCATACATTTCCACATATATTGCTTTAAAAAACTACTATAATACTAATCCATCAAAATTTTTCAAAAATCAAATCGCTGCAATCAGTTTAGGAAAGGTAGATGGAGAAATTTATCTAGACTTAGACTATTCTGAAGATTCTATAGCAGATTTTGATATGAATCTAATTCTTAACTCAAAATTAGAAATAATCGAAATTCAAGGTACTTCAGAAAATGAATTGCTTAGCTTTGAAGAATTAAATCAACTTATTCAAATAGGTTCAAATGGTATAAAAAATATACTAGATAAACAAAATGAAATAATAAAAAGCATAGACCTTAATTAGATAACTCAGAGGATAAAATGTACAAAATCAAATCGGTTTTAGGAAGAGAAATATTAGATTCCAGAGGCAATCCAACTGTCGGAGTGGAAGTTACACTTGAAGATGGTAAGGTGGGTCTATCATCCGTTCCATCCGGAGCGAGTACAGGTTCAAGAGAAGCACTAGAACTAAGAGATAATGATTCAAGTAGATTCATGGGTAAAGGAGTATTAAAAGCAGTAGAAAATATTAATAATAAAATATCCAAGGCTTTAATTTCAAAAGATGTTCGAAATCAAATAGAAATAGATAACACAATGATTGATATTGATGGAACTGAGGAGAAAAAAAATATTGGTGCTAACGCAATTTTAGGTGTTTCACTAGCAATACTTTCAGCATCGAGTCAAGCAGAAGGTATTGAGATATATCAAAAAATCGCTTCATTAATTCAAGAAAAAAACCCTGTGTTGCTTCCAGTTCCAATGTTAAACATAATGAATGGTGGAGCTCATGCAATAAATTCTACCGATTTCCAAGAATTCATGATTGCCCCTGTAGGATTTGGGACTTTTTCTGAATCTATTAGAGCAGGATCTGAAATTTATAGTACGTTAGGTAAAATTTTAGAGAAAGATGGTCTTTCAACAAATGTTGGTTTTGAAGGAGGATATGCTCCACCAAATTTATCAAATAATCAAGTATTAGATTATATTATGAAAGCTATTGAAAAATCAGGATACAAACCAGGAGAGAATATATTTATAGCTCTGGACCCTGCATCTTCAGAGTTTGGAAACAATTCAAAATACAATCTTTCAAAAGAAAATCTAGAACTTTCATCAGAAGAAATGATTGAGTATTATTCTAGATTAATTAAAGAATATCCAATCTATTCCATTGAAGATGGCTTATCTGAAGATGACTGGACAGGATGGAATAAATTTACAGAAAAACACGGTAAAGAAATTCAGATAGTCGGTGATGATTTGTTTGTCACTCAAAAAAAATATCTAGAAAAAGGTATTAATGATAAATCTGCAAATTCAATCTTAATAAAATTTAATCAAGTAGGAACAATTTCCGAAACTATCGAAACAATTAATTATGCAATAAAAAATAATTTTAGTTCAGTTATTAGTCATAGATCAGGTGAAACAGAAGATACAACAATAGCTGATTTGGCAGTTGGAACTAACGCAGGTCAAATAAAAACGGGAGCACCAGCTCGGTCAGATAGGGTTGCAAAATATAATCGATTGCTTAGAATTGAAGAGAAACTTAAAGATAAAGCAACTTTTGCTGGAAAATCAATTTTATTTTAAATTATGTCTACAAATATAGGAATTAATGGTTTTGGTAGAATCGGAAGGCAGATTCTCAGAATTATTGCTGAAGAAGATTTAGATATAAAAATAGTTGCAATAAATGGAAGATCTGAGATAGAAACTTATAAGCATTTACTGAAGTACGATTCTGCTTATGGAAAAATAAAAATAGATATAAAAAACGACAAAGATTTTTTATATTTAGGTGATAGAAAAATTAGATTTTTCAATGAAAACAATCCTGAAAATATCCCTTGGTCTGAAGAAAATGTAAAAATAGTTATTGAATCAACAGGGAAATTTAATTCGAAAGAAAAGGCAAGCGCTCATTTAGGCAATGGCGTAAAAAAAGTTTTGCTAACCGCTCCTGGAAAAAATGAAGATGCAACTATTGTATTGGGAGTGAATGAGGATATATATGATAATGAAAAACATCATATAATTTCTAATTCTTCATGCACAACAAACTGTTTGGCCCCAATAGTTAAGATTTTAGAGGATAACTATAAAATCAAGAGCGGCTTTATGACTACAATTCATTCTTACACAAATGATCAAAATATTTTGGATAATTCACATAAAGATCTAAGAAGAGCAAGAGCTGGAGCATCAAGCATAATTCCAACAACTACAGGTGCTGCAAAATCAGTGGGGAAAGTAATAAAATCAGTTGAAGGAAAACTAGACGGTATGGCATTCAGGGTTCCTACTCCAAGTTGTTCTGTAGTTGATTTAAATGTGATTCTTGAAAAAAAAACAAGCTCATTAGAAATAAATAAATTATTTACAGAATACTCTAAAGGTAAACTTAAAGGTATTTTAGATGTGACAAATGAAAATTTAGTTTCCATTGATTTTTTAGGTAACAATCACTCTTCAATAATAGACTTGAATTCAACGATGGAAGTTGGAGATAATATGTTTAAAATTGTTAGCTGGTACGATAATGAGTGGGGATATGCACATAGAACTATTGATCTGGTACAGATATTGTCGACAAAATTAGATTAAATAATGACTAAATCTAAATAATTTACTATTATAGTACATATACGGGTTCGGTGTCGTATAAACAAACAAAAAGCCGAGGAGATAAAAAAATGAGTACATTAAAAGACAAAAAATCAAAATCATGGAAAGAACAATCACTTCCTGAAGTAGGAAATTGGAGAGTCAAAGGCGGATTGGCGCAAATGCTTAAAGGAGGAGTAATAATGGATGTTGTTACCCCTGATGAAGCAAAAATAGCCGAAGATGCTGGAGCTGTTGCGGTAATGGCATTGGAAAGAGTCCCTTCTGACATCAGAAGAGACGGAGGAGTAGCAAGAGCTTCTGACCCAGAAATGATAACAGGAATTATTGATGCTGTTTCAATTCCAGTTATGGCAAAGGCTAGAATTGGTCACTTTGCGGAAGCGCAAGTATTAGAAGCACTAGGTGTTGATTACTGTGATGAATCTGAGGTTCTTACTCCAGCAGATAATGAATATCATATTAACAAGTGGGAATATAAAATGCCATTTGTTTGTGGAGCAACAAATTTAGGAGAAGCTTTGAGAAGAATTGGTGAAGGAGCTTCAATGATAAGAACAAAAGGAGAAGCTGGCACAGGTGATGTTGTTCAAGCAGTAACTCATGCTAGACAGATTCTTTCTGATATAAAAAAAATACAAAGATTAGACGATGAAGAACTAATGACAGAAGCAAAAAATTTAGGAGCCCCTTACGAATTAGTTTGTGAAGTAAAAAATACAGGAAAACTTCCTGTTGTAAATTTTGCGGCTGGTGGAATTGCAACTCCTGCTGATGCAGCATTATTAATGCAAATAGGAGTAGAAGGTGTTTTTGTAGGATCAGGAATTTTCAAGAGTGGGAATCCTTCAAAAATGGCTGATGCAATTGTTCAAGCAACAACTCACTATGAAGATGCAGATTTGATTGCAGAAATATCTAAAAATTTGGGTGGTGCTATGAAAGGTGATGAAGTTTCTAAATTAGATCCATCAGAAAGATTAGAAAAAAGAGGTTGGTAAATTCCAAAGTAAAAATTGGAGTTCTAGCATTACAAGGTGATTTTGCAGAACATATCGAAGTTCTTGAGAGCTTAAATATTGAATGTTCATTAGTAAAAAAAACCTCTGAACTAGACAACCTAGATGGTTTAATTATTCCAGGTGGAGAGTCTACTGCCATAAAAAAACTTATAGACAGGTATGGATTTGAATTAGCCATTAAAGACAAAGTTGATTCTGGAATGTCTTTATGGGGTACTTGTGCTGGATTAATTTGCATAGCAAATACCCTTACAGAATCTGATCCAATTCCTATGAAGTTAATTAATGCTGAAGTTTCTAGAAACTGGTTTGGCAGACAAGTTGATTCATTTGAATCAAATATTGAATTTAAAGGAATAGAAGAAAAAATAAAAGCTGTTTTTATTAGAGCTCCCATAGTTAAAAATATTTCTAAAAATGTTAAAGTTCTTTCCACTCTCGAAGATGGAACAATTGTAGCAATACAAGAAAATAAAATTATGGGGACTTCTTTTCATCCTGAAATTACAGGATCTTCAAAAGTGCATGAGTATTTCATAAATTTAACAAAGGGGTAATTAATATTTCACAAAAATATTGATATAAACTTAAATATTATGTTTAAAGAAAATTTAGAAATTTTAGATGATTTAGATTTATTTTTAGATATTTTACCGAAAAAAATCACAAAAAATATTGATCAACAAAATCAAGAACTTATAGAAGTGGTCATGGATATAGGAAGACCTCCTGTAATTATTTATTCAAAAAGTAAAAAGACCTTAGATAAGGAAATTGTTACAGATTTAGACCTTAGCTTTGTTCTTGAAAAATTAGGCCATGTTGGTGATGATAACAGAGCTGGTATAGAAAAAACTCTTCATAGAATTTCATTGATTCGCAATAGAGGAAGTAAAACAATTGGCTTAACATGTAGAGTTGGAAGAGCAATTTTTGGAAGTATCCAAGTAATAGAAGATTTTATAGGAAATGGAAAAAGTATTCTTATTATGGGGAAACCAGGAATTGGTAAAACTACAATGTTGAGAGAAATAGCTAGACTATTGGCTGATAAGGAAGAAAAAAGAGTAGTTGTAATAGATACTTCAAATGAAATCGCAGGAGATGGAGATATCCCTCACCCTGCAATAGGATCTGCTAGAAGAATGCAAGTAAAAAATACAGACCTTCAACACAATGTTATGATTGAAGCTGTAGAAAATCATATGCCTGAAGTAATAGTTATAGATGAGATTAGCACTGAAAAAGAAGCAATGGCATCAAGGACCATTGCAGAAAGAGGTGTTCAGCTAATAGCCACAGCACATGGTAATACATTAGATAATCTTATAATAAACCCTACTCTGAGTGATCTAATAGGAGGAGTAAAGTCAGTTACTTTAGGAGACATTGAAGCAAGGCGAAGAAAGACTCAAAAAACTGTTCTAGAAAGGGAGTTTGAACCAACTTTTGATATTTTAGTTGAAATAATCGATAGAAACGAAGTTGCAGTTCACTTTGATGTAGCAATGGCTGTAGATAAAAAATTAAGAGGAATTTCAACAAATACAGAAATAAGAAAAATCTCAAAAGGTAAATTAATTAAATTAAGCGATGAAAAAAATAATAATGATTTATCAAAGAATAAAAAGAACTTATTAGAGAACAAGCAAAATCTAATAGTAGAAGAAAATGAAGAAAAACCAAATCAAAAAAAAATCAATGTTTTTCCATTTGGACTTCAAAAAACCAAATTAAAGAAGTTATCTAAATCTTTTTTTTCAAACATAAGAATTGTTTCTAAGCCTGAATCAGCTAAAATCATACTAACTACAAAATCTAATTATTCTAAAGAACCTAAACCAAAAATTATAGAAATGGCAGAAAAAGTAGGAATCCCAATACATCTAATTAAAAAAGGGTCAAGTGATCAAATAACTAGATTCTTAGAAAAAATAAGTCACGAAAAATCTTCAAAACAAAATTTTGTTGATAATAAACTTGACACAGATAACTCTGAAGCTTTAAATGAAGTTAAGATTGGTATAAAAAAAATCAAAAATGGAGAAAATGAAATAGAACTATCCCCTCAAGATTCTTATATCAGAAGAAAGCAACATTTTTTTGCTACAAACGAAGGTATAGGTTCAATTTCTATAGGTGAAGAAAGCAACAGAAGGATAGTTCTTAAAAAAAGAAAATAATGGCTTCAACGAAAAAATCAGAAAGAAACTTAAAATTATTTAATTTCCCAGAAGACGGGAAATCTTCAAAAAATATTCTCTCTAAGGGATTACTAATTAGCTTTGAAGGTGGAGAAGGCTCAGGGAAATCTACTCAGTGTAAAAGGCTTGTAAATAAGCTAGTAGATGAAGGTATTAACTCAATCCTAATCCATGAACCGGGAAATACCGCACTAGGAGAACAAGTTAGAAAATGGGTTAAATCTAAAAGTATCCAAAATCCAATTGCCGAGACCTATTTATTTTGTGCAGCAAGGGCTGAGTTATGTAAATCTGTAATTGTCCCTGCATTAAATAAAGGGGTGACTGTAATTGTCGATAGATTTATTCACTCAACGTTAGCATATCAAGGATATGGAAAAGGAGTAGATCTAGAAATAATAAATAACTTAAATAAAATAACTACAAATGAATTGTTTCCAGACTTAACTATTTTACTTGATATAGATCCAAATGTTTCAAATACAAGAATTAATAAATCAATAAATATAGAATTAGATTCTCTAGAAAAATCAAAAAAAAGTAAACGTGAAAATTATGAAGGTAACAAGTATGAAAATATGGATAATAGTTTTCATAATAAAGTTAGAAATGGCTACCTAGAAATGGCTAATAACAATCGATCATCTTGGAGCATAGTTGGAGGGCATCAAACTGAATCTAGGGTAGCAGATTCTATTTGGAAAAGAGTAAATAGACTTATAGAAAGCCATAAAGCTACATAATTTTTTTCATTTTTCTCCAGCTAGAAATAATTTCTAAATCATGGTCAAATGCCAAATCTGGTAGATTATTGATTTCAAAAAAACCTACTTCTAATGTCTCATCTAAAGGTTTTATGTCTCCAGATATAAATTTTAAATTCCAAACTAGAAGAATGATAGGAGAATCAGTATTTGAGTAGACTCCAGATATCCAATCTGCTTTGACTATTATTCCACATTCTTCAAGAAGTTCTCTTTCAATTGCATCTTCAACTTTTTCAAATCTGTTTATATATCCTGAAGGCATACTCCATAAACCATACCCAGGCTCTATTCCTCGTTTGACTAATAAAATTTTATTTTCTTTTTCTAAAATCCCTACTCCTACAACTTTAGGGTCTAGATATTTTTGATGATCCATATTTATAATCGATTTATAACTTATATATTTAATAATATAAAATTATGGCAAAAAAAGATTTAGAAAGAATAAAGATAGTCAAATATCTTATAAATAGTGATAAACAATTAGGTAAATTTATAGATTTTTTTGAAAAAGAAAATTTTATAATTCAGGACGATTATAAAAAACAATCAGACTTCTTATCATTAGTTAGAATCATTATAGGACAGCAATTAAGTATAAGTGCCGCATCAAGTATTTATGTTAAATTTACTGATAGATATGGGGATAAAATAAATAACCTTACAATAAATGATTCTACTGAAAAAACACTTAATAATTTAGGTTTATCGAAATCAAAAACAAATACAATTTTAGAGCTTTCAAACTTAATTACAAATAATAAATTAGACCTCAATTTTGTTTCTAATCTTCAAGAAGAAGAAGCTAAAAAAATTCTTTGTGAAATCAAAGGAATCGGTCCTTGGACAGTTGAAAATTTCCTTCTATTTACTGGAGGTAATAAGGATATTTGCCCTGCAAATGACCTAGGAGTAAAAAAAGGCATTCAAAAAATTTACAAATTAGATAATATCCCATCTGACGAAGAGGTATATAAAATTTCTGAAAAATGGAGACCTTATAGATCTTTAGCTGTCAGGTATATTTGGGAAGTAGTTGATCAAAATATTAGCTTTTAATAACTTTTTTATTGCTTAATAAAATTGTAAAAATGATTAAAGCAATACCTGAAAAAATAAAAGCTATATTCACTCCAAATTTATCAGCGATAATTCCCATAGGAATTGCGCCTAGAGGAATAAATCCAAAACTCATAGCATAGAATCCCATAACTCTCCCTCTGAACTCTACAGGAGTTTTTTCAATAATCATTGAAGGATTTAGAGATCTTCTACCAGCATCTCCTATTCCTAAAAAGAAACATATAAAAATAGAAAAAAGAGTAAAAGATGAAAATCCTAAAATTAATATAGAAATACCTGAAATAATTGAAGTCAGTAAAATATATTTTCCTTTTTTTGAATCTTGAGGGATTGAAGCTGCGATTAAAGTTCCAAGCAATGCTCCACCTCCTATAGATGCAAGCATTAATCCGACTTGTAAGGCTCCACCTGAAAGTCGTTCAGATGCATAAGGTGCAAACAAGGTTCTTGTAGGCATTGTCAATAGAGTTGTAATTAGTGCCAATAAGATCAAATACATAAGTAAATTGTTACTCTTAAGAACAAGAAATACATCTTTGATTTCTCTGAACATTTTAGGTTTCTTAGTATTCTTTGATTTAGTACTTGGAATCATCGAAGTACTAAAAATAGCGATTATGCAGAATAAAGTTATTAATACATAGGTCATTCCTGGTCCAAAATAATGATATACCAATCCTCCTATTGCGGGAGAAATCATTGTGGTTAGAGACATACCTGCAGCATTTAAAGAAACTGCATTATTAAGTTGGTTATCATCTACTAATTCAGCTATTATCGACTGACGAGCTGGCATCATAAAAGCCCAAAATGTTCCTTGAAAAAAAGAGACAATAATTAAATGGTAAATAGTAATAGTATTAGTAAAAATTGAGATAGCTATAAACGAAGTTATAAAAATAACACCTAGCTGGCCTAGTTGAATTATATTTTTATTATCAAATCTATCTGAAACAACTCCACCAAAAACAGAGAATAATAACATTGGTGGTGCGAATCCTACTCCGACTAAGGTCACTGCAAGTGATGATGATGTCAAATCCCATCCTAGTTGAGATCTTGCTAGCATTTGTATATTCATACCACCTATCATCGAAATCATACCAAAAACTAAAAATCTAAAATTTCTATTTCTTAATGAATCAAAAGTATTAATCAAATTTCTGAACCAGACTAGTTAACAATAAGTTATAATTAAATCTCTCATATGAGTTAATCAATAACCTTAGTTTATAGGAATATGGAATCTTTTTTTCAGTTTGCTGCTTTAATTAGTGCCTTTACATGGACAACTTCTGGCGTGATATTAAAAAAAATTAATTTTAATAGATATTTTAGTTTCCCTTTTTATGAAGCATTAATTTCATTATCAATAATGGTAATAATAATAACTTTTATACAAGAATGGTCAGCTATTTTTAATGAAAAGCCGTTAGATTTAGCAATGTTTAGCATAGCAGCATTATTAAGTTGTATAGGAACTGTTTTTTACGTTATTTCATTAAAAAATAATCCTATGGGAGTAACATTTACCTTATGTGCAGTATCTACAATTTTGATGAGCCTTACTTTAGATTTCACAATAAATAACGTAAATTACAGTATTACAGTTTTTATAGGTGCATTAATAGTTCTTATAAGTATTTTTATTATCAACTTTCAGAGCTTTAGAGAGTTTGAAAATAAAAGTCTTTTAGGGATCTTAGGTGGAGTTTTTGCAGGAAGTTTATGGGGAATTGCGGTATTTTTTAATGATAAAGCTCTTATAGAAAGTAGTATCTTAACAGGAGCTATTGTTAGAGCTGTAATCAGCGTAATTGCACTTGGTATATTAAGTGAAATCATGAGACAAAGATTAGAAACAACTAGCAACATAAAAGAGGTTTCAAAAGTATTAATTGCAGGTTCATTGATTACATTTTCAAGTTTATTATGGTTTTTGTCATTAAATACAATTACTGGTTCTTTGACAACAATTTTTGGAAATACAGCCCCTGTTTTCGCAATATTATTGGGGTTTTTCTTTTTAAATGAAAAAATTCATAAATCAGAAATTTTAGGAATTTTTTTAGCATTTATAGGGATAGTTATCATAATAATATCTAAAACCTAATTACATCTGGTTACTCCTAACCAGACTAAAATAAATGGTCCTACCAGCATAAAAATACTTATTATTCGTACAAACATAAATAAAAATGAAAGTTAATACGGATAAATTCTAACATCAGAAGAAAAAATAAGGATAGTTATTAATTATGCAAAGATTTACAAGTTTTTATAATTATTATTAAAAGGTTCTACTTAAAAAAACTGAAACTATCATAATAATCATAATTAAAGAAAAAATTATTTTAGCTTTTACTAACTTTATAAGCATGAAATCAATATAATTCAAACCTTTTATTAACATTATCTTCAAGCATCATTTCAGATTCTTTTTCCCTTACTTCAATACACTTTTTAAGAGTTTGTTCTGCGATATCTAAAGGAATTCTAGTTATACCATCTTCATCTGCAATTAATAGATCGCCAGGATCAATTTTCAATTTTGCTATTTCTACTGAAGTTTGTGTTTCTATAAGATTAAATGGTCCATGTCCAGGGACTCTTCCTGTACCCCATACAGGCATATTTGCTTTCTTTATTCCGGGAATATCCCTTATTGAACCCTCAGCAACCATACCGACTGCACCTAGCACTCTTGCCATATTTGCCATTACGTCTCCAATTATAGCTGCACGACCTTTTTCTTTTTCAATATCTTCAAGAACAACTATCACGGGGAATTCACTGTTCTTTACATTCCCATATAAATCATTGAAATCTATTTTTGCATTAGGTTCATTTAAAGGTGTAACCTTTCCGGTTACAGCAATCCCTACAACAGGTTCCTCAAAATTATAGGATTTTAATTCAGGAGAAGTATAATCAATATTTGCATCTACATACCCTCTTACTAAAATCATAGCATTTTGAACTGTTGCAGAATCATATTCCTTGAAATCATTTATTATTTTATTTAAATCCATTATTTAGTCCTTTTTATTTATAACCATCTTCTAGTATTACTTTTATATTCTTTATAGTCATTTAATTTAACTAATTCTTTTTCTTCTTCCAAAACAACATATTTATGTATTAATAATATTCCAATAATTGCTCCGAATAAAATTCCAAAAGAAGAAAAAATCGTAGATATTCCAAAAGCTGATACAAAAAAAGATACATACATTGGATTTCTTGTATACCTGAAAATTCCTGTTGTAATAATTTTTTTTGTCTTTATAAAAGGTGCAGGTGATTCATTATTAGAATAAAAGGCTCTTAGTGAAAAAAGCATTATGATAATAGCAAAAACAAAAATGAATAGTCCTAATATTACAAATATATTGTTGCTGAATTCAATTTTTCTGAAAATAAAATTTTCTATATTTCCACAAACAACACATGGCATAAAAAAAATAACTGGTGGAATTCTGAGTCTTTTTTTTATTAAGTATTTTTTACCAGAGTCTAAACTCATTTATTAAGCCCTCTCATCATTCCTCTTACATATGAAACCTGTCCCAAGTGTTGATTTAATTCTGTAATTAACCTTCCTAAAATAAAATAACCAGAAACTTCTCGTTTAAAAAAACTATATTTTAAAGATAGATCTTTTTCCGTAATTTCATCCAATAAATTAATTGTTCGATTCTTAACATCACTTGAATATTTAGATAAGAAATCAATTTCAATTATAGGGAATTCATCTATTTGTTTCTGAGTAAATCCAAAGCCTATTTCATTTTTCAATTTTGGATATTTTTCATAATAATTTTGGGATATCCATATTCTTTCTTGTCCTAATAAAACTTTGTTAACTAAATTATCTTCTACTAAAGCCATATGCCAAATTAAGAATATAATATTATTAGAATGAGCATTTGGTCTCCAGATGATTTCATTCTCTGATAGTGAATCTAGTGACTTGTTTAGGATTTCATAATATTCATTAACTCCACTCTTAATAGCTTCAGCAAAATAATTCACAGTTCTCCTTTAGCAATTCTTTTATTTCTCGGAGAATTAATAGTTGGGATATTCTTAATTTCTTCTTCAGAAACAAACTCAATTTTTTCAAGATTTGGGATATGAACAACTTCATTTTCATTTCTGTGATTCTGATAGAAAAGAACATCTGTTTTCGATACGTTTAACTTCAAAAAATAGTTATATTCTTTTTCATTACTAATTAAGTTTTTATTATAAAACCATTTTGCAATTGAGATCTCAGTAGTCCAAGATAAACCCTCTTTAGTACCAGCTCTAAATATATCAAAGCTTTCATCGGGCAAATCTCCTTTGTAAAAAGATATTTTAGAAAAAATATACTTCCATTCATTAATATACTTATAATGAGAATCAACTTTTCCCCATTCATATTTTATAGTTTCTTCTAAATATCTTTCAGAAAATTTTGTAGATATTAATCTTTCAAAATCTAAGATAGAAATTTTGCTTTGTTCAAGTTCATTTATCCTGTTTTGAAATACTGCGCGTGCTAGTGATCTATCTTCATTTTTAATTTTGACTCTAAGTCCATTTATTATTTTATTTCGAGCAGCAATATTAAAATTAGGGTCTAAATTATTAATTAAATTTATATGAGCAATTAAACTTTCTTTTTCACTATCAGTTAATTTTTCATAATCTCTAGAGAATAAAATCAATTGTAATAATTGTGGAATATTAGATTCTGGAATTCTTGATAAAAAGTTTTCAAGATCATCTGGATTGTATGGGTTTGTGTTCATAAATTCGCTCTATAAAACAATATCATTATTCTTAAGAAAATACTTCATAGAAATGTTTATGTAAATAAATGAATTAAGAATAGAATGGTGGGCCCGGGATGACTCGAACATCCGACCTCTACTTTATCAGAGTAGCGCTCTAACCGACTGAGCTACGGGCCCTAGTGTTTTTTTATTCTTTTGTAATTTTATATCAAGAAAAAAAAAATAAAGCTTATTTCTAATAAAAAAAACACTTTGAAGACTGAACAGTGAATGAAAAAGACCTTAAATGTTTGTTCTTAGTTTGTACTTAATGTACGTTAACAATGATGTATTTTTTTGTGAAAAAGAAAGATTATTGCGAGCCCCTTCAACAAATGTGAATCTCGCTCAAGCATTAAGATTTCTTTTTTACATACACCAAACGACCATAATAATAATCATAAAAATGATTTTATTTATCCTTAGAAAGGAGGTGATCCAGCCGCACCTTCCGGTACAGCTACCTTGTTACGACTTCGTCCCAGTC